>JBLIMK010000050.1:0-27963 GCA_047638715.1 Verrucomicrobiales bacterium | reverse complement strand
ACATCGATCTCTACGACACTGGCGAGCGTCCCATTCAGGAGACTCGCCATTGGGACGAAGAGGCAGGCCGCACGCGGCCCGGCCGTTCCAAGGAAAACGAAGAGGACTATCGCTATTTCCCCGAGCCTGATCTGACACCACTCGTTCCCACAGCCGCTGAGATCGCTGCGATCGACGCGTCTATTCCAGAATTGCCGGGAGCGAAGCGTTCCAAGGTTCGCGAGTTCCTCAGCGGTCTTGACGTGTCCCTTTCCGATGATGATGTGTCTCTAGTAGTTGGGCGCGGTCAGGTGGAGTTCTTGATGGAAGCGAACGGACACGCTGCTGGTGTCGCGTCGAGGACAGCAGTCTCCCACCCCGCTATCAATACGAAGATCTGGAGTTCTATTAAGAATATTCCTGATCTTGGCCAGATGTCCGCGGTAAACCTTGCCGAGCTCTCCGCGATGGTGGTTGCTGGCGACCTTTCTTCCAATCAAGGCGATGACGTTCTGGCTGAGATGGTTGCGACCGGCGGGACCGCTGCCGACATCGCAGCGGCAAAGGGCTTCGAAGCAATGGATACGGGCGAACTCGAAGGCATGCTCGACGACCTCATCTCGAACCACGCTGATCAGTGGGCGCGTTTCTGTGGAGACGACGAAGGCGACAGCAAAAAGATGGCCGGCTTCTTCACCGGTCAGATCATGAAGGCGACCCGCGGCCAAGCCGACGGCAAGGTCGTTGCGCAGCTACTCGATTCTCGCCGCGGGGGCGGATCCGTCGGCTAGCGCCTCCTCGACCGTCCTGCGGATTTCTCGCCGCGGGGGCGGATCCGTCGGCTAGCGCCTCCTCGACCGTCCTGCGGATTTCTCGCCGCGGGGCCGGATCCGTCGGCTAGCGCCTCCTCGACCGTCCAGCGGATTCTCGCCGCCGGGATTAACGGTTTCACGGAGGGTGGGGCTACGTTCACTGTCCATGGGATTTGGAGAACTTGAAGTAGAAGTCACGATCGCTTGTGCAGGTGTCCGCCGCCGCATTTGGGTAGCGGCTCTACCCGGAATCCGTTCGGGACGTCGGCTCCGCATCGATGCGGTCGATGGCCAGCAGTGGTGGCACATCATCGAGCTGGGCCAGATTCGCCTGCGCGAGGCGACAACGCCGCTCGAGCTGGCGGTCTAGTCAGCGCCGAGCACGAGCCAACGGTCGGATCGGAAGCGCACGAGGAGCGCGATACCGCGCACGACCATAAGCACCCAGATCGATGCCCAGAGCCAGCCCAGGCCGAGTCCCAAGGCGGGGACGAGTAACGCGAGCGGGACGAAGACGACCGCAGCGCCGGCCATCGCCCACGCGAGAAATGCCATATCTCCAGCCCCGATGAGAATGCCGTCGAGTGCGAAGACGACGCCGTTGATTGGTTGCATCAACGCGAGGTGGATCATCGCCACGACAGCGAGTGATGCCACGACTTCGTCGTTCGTAAAGAGCTCGGGCAGGAATGGTGCGCCGATGCCAAAGATGACGAGCGCGACCAGACCAACGACGACACCCCATTGGAGCACTCGTCGTCCGGCGGCCCTTGCTCCCTCTGCATCATCTGCGCCAAGGAAGCGACCCATCATCGATTGCCCGGCAATGGCGACCGCGTCGAGAATCAGCGCGGTGAACATGAAAAACTGGAACGCGATCTCATGCGCGGCGAGGGCTTCGGTGCTGATCCGGCTTGCTGCAGCGACCGTGACCGTGAACGATCCCCGCAGCGCCACGGTTCGGACGAACAGCGTGCCGCCCACACGCAGCAAGCGGAGGATCTCCGCGGGATCGGGCAACAGACGAACGCCGTGTGAGACGACATCGCGGCCGATCCACCACAGGTATGCGCCGGCGCCGAGCCACTGGGCAATGACGGTCGCGAGCGCGGACGCACCGATTTCGAAATCGAATCCGACGATCAAGATCAGCTCGAGCACGAGGTTGATCGCCGCGGTCACGATCGCGACCATCAGCGGTCGGGTTGTGTCCTGAAGGCCTCGAAGATAACCCACGCCGCTCAAGGCGATTAGCATCGCGGGAAGACCCCACAGACTGATGACGAGATAACGGCGGGCTTGGGCAAGGACGGCATCAGCGTTGCCGTCGTCGGTCTCGCCAATCAGCGCCAAGAGCGGATCGGCAAAACGCCAGACGAGCAATCCGAGTAGTACTCCCATGCCAGCCGCTAGCCACAGGCCCTGCACTGCTTGGTGTGCAGCTCGTTGAGTCTCGCCCGCCCCAAGTAATCGCGAGACGGCGGCTGTCGTGCCGTAAGCGAGGAAGATCATGATCGCGTGCACGGTAAGAAGTGTCTGGCCGGCGACGCTCAGGCCGGCGAGTTCGATGGTGCCGAGGAGGTTTCCAACGACCGCAGTGTCGGCGAGCACGTACAAGGGCTCAGCGATGAGGGCGCCGAGTGCCGGGACCGCCAATCGGGCGATCTCTCGATCGAGCAAGGTGATCCCGAACTTCGGCACGACGGAAACTTACTTGGATGTCCTAGTATTTGCTCCGAAGTCGACAGCTTGAGCTGTCCGTTCGAAAGGTTGCGCAATGTTGGATCTGAATGGTGCGTCTGTACTCGTCACCGGCGGGGCCTCGGGGCTCGGCCTTGGGTGTGCCGCCAAGCTCGCCGCGAACGGGGCCAAGGTTCTGATTGCCGACCTCGATGAAGAGAAGGGCAACGCAGCTGCAACCGAGTTTGGTGGCATGTTCGTCAAGGCCGATGTTGCCGACGAAGAACAGATGATCGCCGCGATTTCGGCTGCCAGCGAAATGGGTCCGTTACGGGCCGCGGTGAACGCTGCTGGCATCGGCCACGCCATGCGCACCGTCAACCGAAACGGTGACCCCTTCGACCTGGCACAGTTCGAATTCGTCGTGCGTGTCAACCTCGTCGGCACCTTCAACTGCACGCGGCTCGCCGCTGCAGAGATATCGAAGACCGAACCCTTGGCCGATGGCGAGCGCGGTTCGATCGTCAACTTCGCTTCGGTCGCGGCATTCGATGGCCAAATCGGCCAGGCCGCCTACTCAGCCACGAAGGCCGGTATTGCGGGAATGACCTTGCCGATCGCTCGCGATCTCAGCTCGGTCGGTGTGCGTGTGAACACGGTGGCACCGGGCCTCTTCGACACGCCCATCTACGACAAGATGGTGGCGGGTGGTCGTGACGCCCAGGAGTTCAAGGACACGCTCGGAAAGAGCGCGCTCTTCCCGAAGCGTCTTGGTTACGCCTCCGAGCTCGGCACCATGGTGTACGAGGTGCTCACGAACAGTTATATGAATGGCGAGACCATTCGCGTCGACGCAGGCGTCCGCCTGCCACCGAAGTAGGGGAAATTCATGGCAGATGAAGTACTGACAGAGCTGCGCGGCAAGGTCATGATCATGACCCTCAATCGACCTGAAGCAATGAATGCGGTCAACCAAGAACTCGCGCAGGCCTTAGCTGCCGCTGTCGATGAAATGGACTCGAATCCCGACATCTCCTGCGGTGTTCTCACGGGCAGCGGTCGTGGTTTCTGCGCAGGTATGGATCTCAAGGCATTCGTGCAGGGGAATTTCCCGAGCATTCCTGGCCGAGGCTTCGGTGGACTCACCGAACGGCCGCCGAGGAAGCCGCTGATCGCTGCCGTGGAAGGCTTTGCGCTTGCTGGTGGCCTGGAGCTTGCTCTTGCATGCGATCTGATCGTGTCGTCTGAGGGAGCTAAGTTCGGCATTCCCGAGGCCGGAGTCGGGCTCTTCGCCGGAGCCGGTGGTTTGTTGCGGTTGCCTCGAGTTGTTCCGTACTCCGTCGCGATGCGCATGGCACTCACTGCGAAGCCGATAACCGCCGAGGTGGCGATGGGTTACGGCATGGTCACCGAGGTAACGCCCAAGGGCGAGGCGCTCGGTGCCGCGATCGAGTTGGCCGAGCAGATTGCCAAGAATGCTCCGCTGTCGCTCATGGCATCCAAGGACATGATCCGCGAAATGCAGGGTCGCACCGAGGAAGAGTTCTGGGCATATCAGGGCGAGCACTGGTATGGGCAGGTCTTCGAATCAGAAGACGGCCGCGAAGGTCCGACGGCTTTCGCCGAAAAGCGTCCCCCGAACTGGCAAGGCAAGTAGCCCCGACCTCGACTCCGACTATCTCGATTAACGGGTAGGCATTAGCGCCGAGGGAGAGTGGCTCTTCTTCGTCGCTGGCGACTGACTAGTTTTCGGACAGGGTCGAACGGTTAGCGGCCCGCGGCGTTCGGCCATTGGTGGGCCGTCGGATTTGTGTTTGTTGTCGGGGGTGCAGAGGTTTTTGAGGTTGTTTAGATGGGTTTGGCCGTTTTTGGAGCGGGGTTTGTCGTGGTCGCCTTGGAGCCAGGTGTGTAACGCATCACAACCGGCTACTTCACATTGGCCTCTGGTCTCGACCAAACGGATGTGTTTCATCCATTTCGGGAACAGTCTGGATTCGACGCTGGCGTCGAGTGTCTGACTTCTTGCTCCGAGTACTTGGCGGCGGATACGGGCTTGCATCAACAACACCAACGCATACTTTGGATGCAACGGAGTTCCATCAGCGAGTTCGCATCGGCCGTCGATGTCGTTGGGGTCGAGGACTGAGGTGAAGTCTTGTTCGCTGGTTTCTTTGGCCATTTGGGCTAATGCGTGCAACAGCACTTTGAGCGACATGACCACATGAAAGAGCGGTTGGGCTGAAGTTTCGGTTCGGCCAGCACCGCGTGCGATGAGGTCCCCTAATGCTTGGGCCCTGCGTTGGGTAACTGTGCGGGCAACATTGTGTTGCTGGTCTTGGTCGAACAGGACCGTGGATTCGGTTTCGACTTGTTCTTTGATGGAGGCCGCGGTGATCGGATCAAAGTAGGACACCATTTTGATGCGACCATCGGCGAGCGGGGTGATCGTGCACGAGTTCTTGGCTTGATGGTCCTCTGGCCGGTCACCGTCGGGATCATTGACGAACAACCAGTACTCGATCGCGTTCTTGAACGACGGCCACTCCAAATCTTGGGCGAGTCGAATCAGCAGGTTCTGGTCTCGTTGCATAGCCATATAGACACGAATGTTTTCGGCACTTCGCAGCTGGTTGATGTGACGCCGCGACAGCCGACCCTCCAGGCACGCAGCGTCGAGTTGGCAGAAATGGCGGACCCATGACCCAACACGGCTATCGGCACGGATGTCTTCTGGGTGGCAATGGGTTCGGGCAGCCACATATTGGGCCATCGTGCGTTGACCAGAGTTAGCTGCGACACCACCAGATTCGGCTTCACCAATCGTCGACGCCAACACACCATCAAGTTTCTGCCGGGCTATCTGCAACGACACAGCACGAGTTCCCAACCAATCAAGATCCGTGGTCGCCAAATAGTCCGAACCCAACAAATCCAGGGCGACATGCAAAGCGCCCAATGCGCTTTCCTCTGCGATCGCTCCACTGGTTTCCACAGCTACCATTGTATCGAACAGGTGTTCGAGACACAAAAGAAACGCATGATTTCGCCAGTTAGTTTTCAGCCCGAAAGAACCGTTGAAATGACTTCTGTTCCGGTGCCCAACCATCCAATGATCCGACCTTCATCGTCGATCGACAGAGGTTTCGATCTGCTTGGGTTCACCATCACATCGGATCCTGATGGTGAGTGCGTCACCTTCACCAGTGAATGCAGCGGATACGGAGGACCCATAGACAGAGCCAACGCTTTTAGCATCTCCGTCCTTCCACGCAATGAGATGTTTCCCGTGTGTGCCACTCGCCCCACGGCTCCAGGACGCCCATCGGCCTTTCGAGCTCCCGCTCGATCACGCCACTCGTCGTCGTCACACCCACGAAGTTGTCATCAAGGCACCCGAATTCCGAGATTGTGTCGTTCACCTGACCCGATTGAATCGGAATCCATGCAAGAGCGATCAGCTGTTCATCCCAATGAAGGCCGTGTCGACACGAGAGAGGTCGGCTACCGGCCCATCGGTCTGAACAGTCACAAGCAAACGCAGGGCCGACGTCGAGGGTCAACAAAAGGTCTCTCGGTGCCCGCCCCCGACTTCGCTATTGTCTTCACCCGTGGCACGAACATCGATCGAGTTGCACGCATCTCAAGCCGATGCGTGGACCGCATTACAGCTGCTCACCACTTGGGAGGGCGTGGCCGGCATCGAAGATCTTCGAGATCCACAGCATGACGCAGCTGGAAACCTCACCGGATTCCACTTCGCGATGGACACCGGCGTCGGGCGGGTCAACGGACGAGCTCGGGTCGAACCTCGCCGTCCGGGAATGACGATTCGAGCCGAACAGAAGGGCTTGGAGCTCGCGATTCAGATCGTCGTGACAGAGTCCGGCCCGGCTTCGAGCACGGCAATCGTCGACGCAAGGTCGCGTTCGACATCGTTCCTGAGCAAGCCACTGTCGATGACCCTGAACGCGCTTCTCGACAATGCAATCGCCGACGAAGCCGCCAAGATCGCAGGTCGGATCGGCGGGGCCTAGATACAAATGCGTGCAAGCAACGTAAATAGTAGGAAGTCCGATAATCGGATGACGCTGCTAATCTCGATACATGAGCTCCGAACGTTCCTCCGACATGGATTTGGTCGCTGAGGCGCGCCGGAATTGGGATGCGAACAACCTTGGCGAAGTCGATGCCATGGTGTCGGCCACCTCACTTTCGCGTGCACATCAGATCGTCCAGGGACGCATCACCCAGGCGCTGACTCCGTTGTCGCTCACCTTCAGCCGCTACGAAGCGCTCGCGCTGTTGAGCTTCGCCCGAAACGGGTCGATGGCGATGGCGCGAATGGGAGAGCGCTTGCAGGTGCATCCAACGAGTGTCACGAGCACGATCGATCGCCTCGAGCGTGATGGTCTCGTCACCCGCCGCCCTCATCCCGATGACCGGCGTGCCACGCTCGCCACACTCACGTCCAAAGGTCGTTCCGTGCTCGCAACCGCCACGACCGCGCTCGAGGCAATTCGGTGGGGCATGGGGGATATGGGCGAAGCCAACCTGGCGGATCTGAACCACGAGCTCGCGAACGTGAGAGCATCGGCGGGCGACAATGTTTCTGATTCGATACGAATCAACGCAGACGGGAAGAGCGAATGACCGACCCACGACCTGGTTACGACGCGTGGCGGGAGCGCTACGACGCTGCTGAGCTGCGCGACACTCCCTTCGAGACGATGTCTGGAGTGCCCGTCGAACCCGTCTACGGCGAGGGCCCCTACCCAGGGGAATACCCCTACACCCGCGGTGTCTACTCGAGTATGTATCGCAGCCGTCTCTGGACGATGCGCATGTTCGCCGGCTTCGGCACCGCCGAGGACACCAACGCTCGGTTCAAAGACATTCTGCGCAATGGCGGAACCGGCCTATCGACAGCGTTCGACATGCCCACGCTGATGGGCCGCGACTCCGATAGTGGATGGGCCACCGGCGAAGTAGGCCGTGCCGGGGTTGCTATCGACACGCTCGCCGACATGGAAGACCTCTTCGCCGATATCGACCTCTCGGCTGTTTCCACATCGATGACGATCAACGGTCCTGCAGCGATCATCTTGGCCATGTACGTAGCGGTCGCCGAGAACAACGGCATCGGGACCGATGCGCTCGCGGGGACCATTCAGAACGACATCTTCAAGGAATATCAGGCGCAAAAAGAATACGTCTATCCGCCGCGCCCAAGCGTCCGGATCGTGACCGACATGATCCGCTACACGTGCGACGAGATGCCGCGCTTCCACCCCGTCTCGATCAGCGGCTACCACATTCGTGAGGCCGGCAGCACCGCTGCCCAGGAGCTCGCGTTCACGCTGGCGAACGGGTTTGCCTATGTCGAGGCAGCGACCGCAGCGGGAGTCGACGTCGACGAGTTCGCCGGTCGGCTGAGCTTCTTCTTCAACAGCCACAGTGACTTCTTCGAAGAGATCGGCAAGTTCCGCGCCGCCCGTCGCATCTGGGCCCGCTGGATGAAGGAACGCTACGGAGCGACACAAGAACGCTCGATGCTCTGCCGCTTCCACACTCAAACCGCCGGCGTATCACTCACCGCCCAGCAGCCAGAAATCAACATCGCCCGAGTCGCTATCCAAGCGTTGGCAGGCGCGCTGGGAGGCACCCAAAGTCTGCACACCGACAGCTTCGATGAAGCCTTAGCTCTCCCGACCGAAAAGGCCGCGCGCATCGCGTTGCGCACACAACAGATCGTCGCTCACGAAACCGGCGTCACAAACGTGGCCGATCCGCTTGGTGGCAGCGACTACGTCGAGTGGATGACCGACGAGATGGAGCGACAGGCCGAAGCGATTTTTACCCACCTCGACGATCTTGGTCAGGGCTCGATACTCGAGGGCGTGTATGCCGGAATCGAAAACGGATACTTCGTCGGCGAGATCGCCGACTCGGCTTACCGCTTCGAGCGACAGGTGAACAAGGGCGATCGCATCATCGTTGGCGTCAACGAGTTCACCGACGGCGATGACGATGAGAAGGAGCTGCTGCGGGTCGGGGCCGAGGTTGAGGACTACCAGCTCAAGCGTCTCGCCGACGTGAAACTCCGCCGCGACGATGGCGAGGTCGCTCGTACGCTCGCCGCCGTAACCACAGCCGCACACGATCCAAACATCAACCTGATGCCGTCGATCCTCGATGCGGTGAAGGCGTACGCCACGCTCGAAGAAGTGGTGATGGCGATGGAAAGCGTGTTCGGTACCTACGTCGAGAAGGCGATCATCTGATGGACGATCAAGAACAACCTCAGCTTCGAGTCATGCTCGCGAAGCTCGGACTCGATGGCCATGATCGCGGTCTCAAGGTCGTTGCCCGGATTTTGCGCGATGCCGGGATGGAAGTGATCTACCTCGGGCTACGTCAGACGACCGAGAGCATCGTGGCCGCCGCAGAACAAGAGGACGCCGACGTCATTGGACTCTCGATGCACAACGCTGGCCACATGACGCTCGCTCCCGCAATGGTGAAGGCGATCATCGAAGCTGAGCTCGACACTCCCGTGGTCGTTGGCGGCATCGTGCCCGCCCAGGATGTCCAACCCCTACTCGATGCTGGCGTGGCGGCGGTGATCGGTCCAGGCACATCAGCTGAAGAGGTCGCCCAGACAATTCGCGACGCCGTCGCGAACTCCTAAACATGGTCCGGTCAAATCGATCGATCGATGAACTCTACAAAGCCGCACGAACAGGCGAGCGGCGCGCTCTCGGCCGCCTGCTGTCCCATGTCGAACGAGGCGGTGCGAATGCCGATCTGATCAGCGAACTCGCTCATCCCGATGCAGGCAAGGCGCACATCGTCGGCATCACCGGAGCTCCCGGTGCCGGAAAGTCGACGCTCGTCGGGCAACTGGTGGTCGACCTCGTCGCCTCCGGACGGACCCCGGCGGTGCTCGCCGTCGACCCCTCCTCTCCGCTCACCGGCGGGGCGATCCTCGGCGACCGAATCCGCATGGACGACACTCTCGAGCCAGGTAGCGATCGAAAGACCGCGTTCATTCGCAGCATGGCGACTCGGGGACACTCCGGAGGCCTTGCGCTTGCCGTGCCGCTCGCTGTACGGCTGTTCGATGCGTGCGGTTACGACCCGGTGATCATCGAGACGGTTGGTGTCGGGCAGGTCGAAGTTGATGTCGTGGGTGCAGCCGACAGCGCCGTCGTTGTTGTGACACCTGGAATGGGCGACGCCGTACAAGCCAACAAAGCAGGCCTCCTCGAAGTCGCTGATGTCTTCGTGGTCAACAAGGCCGATCGGCCCGGCGCAAACGACGTGCGGCGCAACCTCGATCTGATGCTCGACCTCAGTCACATGACCGGCCAGGAAGCCGCCTCGGGATACCGTCCGCCAATCCTGATGACCAGCGCATTGAACGGCGATGGAAGCAACGAGGTCTGGTCGGCCGTCGAGAAACACCGAGCACACCTTGAAGAAACCGGCGAGCGGATTACCCGGCGACGAAACCGGGTTCGTGCAGAGGTGGCCGCCCGCCTCGCCCAAGCAATGTCGAGCGCCGCCAACGTGCTCCTCGATGGCGAAGGAGCCGAGCAACTCGAACGCGCCGAGGCCGCAGAAATCTCTCCAAATCAAGCAACAAACGAACTCCTGTCTCACCTACTGAAAGACCATCGGCCATGAACGAACCACAGGCAACCGACGTCGTCATCGTTGACGGATCCCGCACGCCGATCGGAAAGTTCAACGGATCGCTGAGCGGATTTAGTGCGACCGATCTTGGCGGCATCGCTATCGCTGGAGCGCTCGAGTCTTCAGGCGTGGGCGCTAACGCTGTCGACAAGGTCGTCATGGGCCACGTGCTCACGGCAGGGGAGGGTCAGTCCGCGGCTCGGAGCGCAGCGGTGAAGGGCGGGCTGCCCCTGACCATCGATGCAGTCACGGTCAACAAGGTGTGTCTGTCCGGTCTGCAGGCGATCAACTACGCATCGATGCTGCTGCAAACAGGGCAAGCCGACGTCGTTCTCGCTGGCGGCATGGAGTCCATGAGCAACTCGCCGCACCTTCTCATGAAGAGCCGCCGTGGCTACGGCTACGGCAGTAGCGAACTCGTCGATTCACTTCAGTTCGACGGACTCACCTGCGCGATCGAATCGAAGATCATGGGCGAAGCCACCGACCTCTACGCGATGGCGCAGACGATCGATCGCGATTCCCAAGATGCCTACGCAGCGCAGTCTCACGATCGCGCCGCACGAGCGATCAAGGACGGAGTTCTCGACGACGAGATCACCTCCGTTTCGATTCCGCAGCGCAAGTCCGACCCGGTCGAATTCAACGCGGACGAAGGAGTCCGTTCCGGCACTGATGCCGCTTCGCTGGGCGGGCTGCGGCCGGCCTTCAACGTCGATGGAGTTATCACGGCCGGCAATGCGTCGCAGCTCTCCGACGGTGCGTCGGCGACGATCGTGACGACCCGCGCGAAGGCTGAGGAGCTCGGTGTCGATATTCTGGCCACCCTGCACGGTTACGGCATGGTCGCTGGACCGGACAACTGCTCGCTGCTACATCAGCCGTCGCGAGCCATCCGGGCCGCAGCGGCGCGGGCAGCTATCGATGTCGCCGACATCGACCTGTTTGAAATCAACGAGGCATTCGCAGCAGTTGCGATCGGTTCGATGAACGAACTTGGCGTCACCGACGAAATTGTGAACGTCAATGGTGGAGCGATCGCCATTGGTCACCCGCTGGGGATGTCGGGAAACCGGATCGCGCTGACTCTGGCACACGAGCTTCGACGTCGTGGCGGAGGTTTGGGAGCTGCAGGTCTATGTGGCGGAGGCGGTCAGGGCGATGCGCTGATCCTGTCCGTGTAAGCAACGCTAGGCGGCGGGCGGATCGGCCCAAAGATCCTCGATCACTCCGCCACCCAACCATGAGCTCTCGTCAAATTTGCGGGCACCCTTGTTCGCCTCGAGCCACTGGTCGATCATCCGCCTGAAATTGTGCGGCGGATACTCCAGCTGAAGGCACAGCATCTTGGATTGGGAGTCATCTGGGTTGGAGAGGACTCGACGAACGCGAGCAGGGCTCGATTCGTCGCGGAAGATGATCAGCACCGAGGACCCGGTCGGCAGATCGACATCGCTGTCGACGAGCACGCGAGTTCCGTCGACGGAAAGGTCGATCGTTTGCATTGGCACAGCACGAGTCTTGACCCCACCGAGCCGGCGTTTCACTCCCCATTGGAGTTTCCCCTGGACCTCGACCTCCGTGCGAGCGAAGATGCGGCGTTCAAATCCCATACCCCAATAGTCGGCGGGAATTCGCGTCTTCTTAGCCGCTAGCCGAGCAGTTGGTTCAACATCTCGAAGAACGCATCCTCGGGATAGTGGGTGACGACATCGACGTTCTTGGCAAGCTGGGCGAACCCGTAGTGATCGACGATCATCGTGCCGCGCATCGGGTCTGGTCCAATAGCGATGTCCACGCCGAGACGCTCCACGGTCGCCGGCGTTGGATCGATGGCGTGCGCCATAGCGATCGGGTCTGGAAAGTCGGGGCCGGCGAGACGGGTCTCCTCCCAAACGAACGTTGCCAGGGTTGCTTGAATGTCGATCGCGAACTTGCCGAGCTCGCCGAGCGCCCGAAGCTGTTGCTGCCGCGCGTTGGTTACGACCGCTGACGCGATCGACACGTCCCAGCCGACGAACTCGAGCGGCATCCCAGAGCGCAACACGACCTGTACGGCCTCGGGGTCGACCCAAAAGTTGAACTCGGCGGTTGGTGTGACATTGCCCGGACCGTGTTCGCCGGTGCCGCCCATGATGACAACGCGTTGCACTTTTTCGGCAATGTCGGGAGCCCACAAGAGCGCTGCAGCGAGGTTTGTTAGAGGCCCGATCGCCACGAGCGTGATCTCGCCGGGATTCGCACGGATGAGGTCGACGATCACCTCGGGAGCCCAGCCTGGGGCCGGCGTGCGACCGTGAAGCGGAAGGCCGATGTCGCCCATGCCGTCTTGGCCGTGAACGTCTTGGGCGGTGCCGAGGTCGCGAAGCATCGGGCGCTCATGGCCGACGTAGACCGGTGTGTCTTCGCCACAGAGCTCGACGGTATAGAGGGCATTCTGCACGGCCTGGTCGAGCGGCACATTGCCAGCGACCACCGTGAAGGCGAGCACCTCGATGTCGGGATGGCGAAGGGCCATACACATGGCGACGGCATCATCGCTAGCGGTATCGGTGTCGATCAGGAACTTACGCATAAGCGCAGGCTAGTTCGGCTCTAGACTTTGGAAGTGAACGCGAAGGTTCTGGGAATTGCATACGACGCTCGGTCGTCGTTTATGCGTGGGCCGGCCGCTGCGCCAGACGAGGTTCGGCGTGTGCTCCATGCGGGGTCGGCGAACTATACGACCGAGCTCGGCACACAAGTAGACCCCGATCTCTGGACCGATCTCGGCAACCTCGAACTCGGCGACATGCTCGCACTCGATGCCCGAGATCAGATCATGCAGGCCGTCGCTGAAGCAATCGCCGACGGCTCGCCGTTGCTGTCGATCGGGGGAGACCACTTCATTACCTACCCGATCTTGGCGGCGATGTCAGAGGCCTACGACGACATCACGATCGTGCATGTCGACGCACACCCCGACCTCTACGACGAGCTGGACGGCGACCGCTACTCCCACGCCTGCCCCTTCGCCCGCATCATGGAAGGCGGCCATGCAAGCCGTCTCCATCAGTTCGGGATTCGCACGATCACGCCCCATCAACGCGAACAAGCCGACAGGTTCGGCGTCGACGTACACGAGCTCCGCGCATGGGACGGCACCGTGCCCGAGCTGACCGGCCCGGTGTACATCTCGATCGACGTCGATGGCCTCGACCCAGCGTTTGCGCCGGGCGTGAGCCATCACGAGCCCGGCGGCCTCACCATGCGCCAGGTGCTCGGCATTATCCACGACGTTGCTCAACCCGAGGTCCAGGTCATCGGGGCCGATGTCGTGGAGATCAACCCGGAACGAGACATCCACGACATGACCACCATGGTCGGAGCGAAGCTCGTTCGTGAACTCCTCGGGCTGATGTTCTAGGCGCATGGATCCAACGCAACGGGTTATCGACGCAATTCCCGAGACGCTTCCAAACGGTCGCCGTTTCATCATCGCGATCGCGGGCCCGCCCGCTGCCGGAAAGTCGACGCTCGCACGTGCCCTCGTCGAAAGGCTCGACGGTCGTGCGGGCCTTCTTGGGATGGACGGCTTTCACTTCGACAACGGAATTCTCGACGCTCGAGGACACCGCGCCCGCAAGGGAGCCCCGCATACGTTCGACGTCGCAAGTTACGCGATGACACTCCTCTCGCTACGCGAACAACCGAATACCGAGATGTCGGTGCCGGTGTATGACCGCGGTCTTAGCCTGTCGCGCAACTGCGCATCAGCCGTGACCACGCGCCACGACATCATCGTCACAGAGGGCAACTATCTCCTGCTCGATTCATCTCCGTGGCGGGAGCTCTCGGCACTCTTTGATCTGACCGTTCAAATCGACACACCGCTCGACGTCGTCGAAGAACGGATCCGCGCTCGTTGGCGCGCCGCTGAACTGAGCGAGGAAGAGATTCGACGCCGTACCGAAGAAAATGACCTACCGAACGCGCGGACGGTCATAGAGAACTCATCGCCCTCACAACTTGTTGTCGGCCCATAAGTTCGATGGCACTTAGGTCATCGACCTACAGTTCCGATCGTGGTGATGTGGATCGACTTCTGGCTCGGATCTAAGGCAACGCCGTGAGTCCGTCTGACGTTCTACGAACGCTTGCCCAACTCGCCGGCCGAACCAAGGACGTGCGAACCGATGTCGTGGGCGACTCGAAGCTCTTCGTGCAGCAGCGTTATGACGCAATGGGAGTGCTTACGGAGGGCAGCGGACCCGTTGCCCCGGTCGGAGACGATGACAAGACTGAGCTTCGCCTGCTGTCTGCAGCATCGCTGCACAAGAGTGAGCAACTACTTCGAGTCAGATGGATATGGATCGCGGGCACCGTCGATCGCGACGGAGAGCGGGTCACGTACTGCGTTCCAGACTGCTCGACGAGCGGCAATTCGGCGGCGGTGCACTCACTGACCATGTGGCCGCTTCCCTGCGCTACGACGGAATTGATCCACGGCTAGTGCCGAGGCTTGCCGAACTTATGGCCTGGTGCGAGAGCATCGCGCCCGCTCTCGATCTGGAAATTGACGAGACGCTGGCGGTTCGCGAAGGATCTCCGCTCGATCGTCGACGCCGACCAGGAATCGCGTTTCACATCTGCAGCGGCCTCTATCTCGATCGGCCGCCTGCGGTTGGAACTCGGCGCGAAAGCCTGCTCAACCTCGCAGGCCTCGATGGACTTGACAGCACCGCGTTCGCCACGATGTACGGCGATCGCGATATCGCCGCACCAAAGCAGCCGGTTGAGGCACTAACGGCCCTCCGCCCCTTGAGCCTGCGACAAGAAGAGATCGCACGACATATCCGCAACACGGAACTTTCGGTCATTTCAGGTGCGCCGGGAACGGGCAAGTCTCACTTGGTGAGCGCGATCGCGCTCGACGCGGTGTCGCGGGGTCAGTCGGTTCTTGTCGCCGCGGGCTCACCCCATGCTGTCGATGTTCTCGTAGAACAATTCGCCAATGCGCCCGGACCGACTCCGGTCGCGTTCGGTGGCTCGGTCCACGGGAATCGACTCGCGATGGAGCTGTCCGAACTCGCTTCGCGAAATGAAGGCCGCACCACGCCTCGATCCGACGACGACGAACATCAAGATCTCGTCGCAACTGCAAACCAGATGCTCGAGGCAGAAAAAGAGACCCTTCGGCTCGCGCGTGATCCGGGGAGGCGGGTCCGCCTCTCTCAAGAACTCGAGCGAGCCGGAGACCTCCGAGAGTTGGAACAAATTCTTCGGGCGGTAAGTCGCTCATGGTTGCCCGGCTGGCTCGCTCGGCGTCGCTACGGCGACGAGATCTCCTCAAGGTTGGGACGTGACCAGCCTCCGGAGGCGCAGCTCGCCGAATTGCAAAGAGTGGCTCACGCGCAACATCTCTCCGCGTCGGGCGGCCTGACCTTGGCCCCCACCTTCGACGCTTTGGTCGAAATCGAGGGGCCGGCCGCAGCGCAGCGCGGCCTCCAAGTTACCGAGGCTTGGCTTGAGGGGCTCAACCCGAAGAGTCGGCGCTCTCTGGCTGAGATTTCAGCCGCAGTGTCGTCGAGTCGAAGCGCTCGGCGCTTTCTGTTGGGGGCGATCGATCCGAAGGCGCTCACCCGTGCTGCACCTCTTTGGGTCGGCTCGGTTCGCGATATCGACGCCGTGCTCCCGGTGGTCGCTGGCCTGTTCGATCTCGTCATCCTCGATGAGGCATCACAGATAGATCTGCTGACGTCCGCCAACGCGTTGGTACGAGCAAAGCGGGCGATCGTGTGCGGGGATCCAGCTCAGCTGGGTCACGTCTCGTTCCTGAGCGACGCTGCGATTGCAGCGGCTACCGAGGCGAACGGGACAGATCCAAACATCCTCAACCCGCGGAAACGCTCGACGTTCGACTATGCGGCGGGAAGGGTGCCAACCCATGTGTTGGACGAGCACTTCCGTTCCGTGCCGCATCTCATCGAGTTCTCCGCCCGACAGATCTACGCCAACACCATTCACGTCGCGAGCCGTCATCCATCGAATGAGGCCGCGGATCATATTCACGTTCACCATGTCACGGGAGCACGCGGGCCCGAAAAGGTCAATATTGCCGAGGTCGAGAAGTGTCTCAGCGTGGCGGGTCAGCTCATCGATGACGGCTGGGACAGCATTGGTTTCATAAGCCCGTTTCGTGCCCAAGCAGACGCGCTCGAAAGCGCCATTCTTGAAAAGTTTCGCCTCGACGAGATCGAACATCACGGCCTTCGGGTCGGCACGGTCCATGGCTTTCAGGGGGACGAACGTCGAGTGATGATCGCCTCGTGGGCAATCGGTGAGGATGAAGGCCCCGGGGCTTGGCGGTTCGTGAATCAGCGAAATCTTTTCAATGTGATGGTCACTCGGGCACGTGAACAGATGGTCGTCGTGACCTCCACACCGAACCCGCCAGGGCTGGCCGGCGAGTATCTTCGCTGGTCGGAGCCACTGGCAAATCTCCTTCGAGATATCGACTTGCCCGACCCCTGGGTGAAACGAGTAGCCGACGCCGTTGAGGATGCGGGTATCTCTGCCAGGATCGGCTATTCCGTCGGGCGTTACTTCGTCGATTTGGTAGTTGGATCTGGACCTCACGCCCTCGCCGTGGATTGTTCTCCGCATGGTGATGGCCCTGCTGTTTATATCGACCGAGCGCTTCAGCTTCGCCGAGCTGGGTGGCGCACAACCGGTGCTTTTCAGAGTCGATGGGCAGACGATGTCGGCGAACTCGCGATCGAGCTCGCGGGCATGTATTCGGAGATGTCGGAGCGCAGCTCATGAGCACAACATTCGCCGCCGTCGAGGCTGGAGGCACCAAGTTTCGGGCCGCGGTGTTCGACACCAACATGTCGATTCTCGACCAAGTCTCGGTGCCGACCACAACTCCCGATGAGACGTTGGGTGCCTGTGAAGACTTCTTTGCCGGACGCGATCCGGTCTCGGCGCTCGGGATTGCCTCGTTCGGTCCGCTCGTGGTCGACCGTTCCTCGACCGACTATGGGAATGTCGCGGCGACGCCGAAACCGCACTGGACCAGCGCACCGCTCCTGAGTCGCCTGAGGGATTCACTCGGCGTGCCAGCCGACATCCAAACCGACGTTGAGGCTGCCGCTGTCGCCGAATACCGAGTGGGCGCCGGACAAGGACACTCGTCCGTCGGATACGTCACGGTTGGCACCGGCATCGGTGCAGCACTTGCCATCGACGGTGTTCCGTTCCGCGGACGCAACCACACCGAGCTCGGACACATCCCCGTCCGCCGCGTCGACGGTGACACATTCCCCGGGCGCTGCCCATTTCACGCCGACTGCCTCGAGGGCATGGCATGCGGCCCGGCGATCGGCGAGCGCTGGGGTGCAGATCCCGCCAGCCTGGACGACCGAGACGAGGTTTGGGACCTCGAAGCCGCGTACCTGGCCCAGCTCATTCGCGTCTATACCTTAGGATTCGCCCCAGACATCGTGCTGTTCGGCGGGGGAGTGGGCACACGTCCCGACCTGACCGATCGCATCGCACGGGCCGCAGAAATGGACCTTGCCGGCTACGCGGTCGACGGTCCCCCGATCGTTGCGACGGCGGGACTCGGTGCTGACGCTGGGCTCATCGGCGCAGGGCTGATCGCCGAGGCGCTGGTCTAGCTCGACGTTCGTTGGAGACGTGAACGCCTCGGCGCGCCAGTCCATCACGAACACCTCGGTCGGGTTCGCGGCCTCAGGTCCAAACAGCTCGACGAGCTGGGCGATGATCTCGCCTTCGGACGGCGGCGGACCTCCGACCGCGAGTGCGCAGAATCCGAAGATCGCTGCGGGATGTCCGTGGGGCCCGCTCATGTCGTGCACTTCGCTGATGAGCCTCGAGGACGGCCACGTCGAGGCCGTCATTTGCCATCCGTACGGAGTCCAGTGATTGCCGAGTTCGTTGATCTCGTCGTTCTATCCCGAGATCTGGGAGTGTTTCGGTGATGACCACCAACGTGACCGTGACCGGAACTGGCAACCCCTACATGAGCGCAACCAACGCTGGGCCCGGCGTACTCGTGCACTACGAAGCTGATGACGGAAGCTCGGTCCGAGCCCAGTTCGACGCTGGCCGAGCAACGGCAATGCGCCTCACGGCGCTCGGCGTTGCACCGGGCGACCTCGACGCGATCTTCCTCACGCACTATCACTCCGACCACCTCACAGGCGTCACCGACATCGTGCTCTCGCACTGGGTGTTCGATCGCGACGATAACTTCGCACCGTTGGTTCTTGGATCGCCGCAAGGTGCCACGAGTCGTTTCGCTGAACGCATGCTCAGCATTTGGGACGACGACCTCGCTGTCCGCTCGGGACACAACCACCGATCGCCCGAGCCAAAGGTCGACCACGTGGTCTTTCCAGCGACAGCTGGGCCGACCGAGGTATGGAGCCGTGGCGCTGTCCGAGTGCTCGCAAGTCAGGTGCGCCACGAGCCGGTAGTCGATGCGGTTGGCTACCGGGTCGAGACGCCCGACGGCGTTGTCGTGATCTCTGGCGACACCGTCGTGTGCGACGAGATGGCGGTGCTCGCCGAGGGCGCCGACGTGGTCGTCTATGAGGCCATGAGGGCCAATATCGTGCGCGAGCGTCCTGCGCATTTGCGCTACATCGTCGATTACCACGCCGATTGCGTGGAGATCGGGCGTCAGATGCACGACGTGGGTGTGCCGAACCTCATGCTCACGCACCTTCTCCCTCCCGCAAAGTCCGAGGCCGATTTCGATGAGTTTCGCGATCAGGTTCTCGAAGGCGGCTACGAGGGAAACCTGATGGTCTGCCGAGATCTCGACACGATCACATTCTGAGGAGCCCGTTCTAGATCGTTGGATGTAGGTTCATGCATGTTGTCCCGGCGACTAGAGAGCGACACCGCGAACAATGCAACACTACGGAGGCTGAATGGCTCGTCGACCGCGTGTTGCCCGGGTCCGGCCCGCGATAGATACGAGCCACCACCGTCGACTCGTCAACCCGTTCGAGCCGCTTCGGGTCCTTTCGGACGATCAGGTCGCCCACATCCATGACTCGGCGGTGCGTTATCTCGCCGACGAAGGTCTCAAAATTCTGCTCGCTGAGGCCCGCGATATCTACGTTGGCGGTGGGTGCACGGTCGACGACGACATGATCGTCCGCATCGATCCCGACGTTATTGCGGAGAGCTTGCGGACGGCTCCAACCGAGTTCGAGGTGCATGCACCAAATCCGGAACGGTCATTCATCCTGGGCGGAAAACACCTCTCGTTGCTCCCTGTGGGTGGTCCGCCCTTCGCGTCGGATCTCGAGAACGGCCGGCGCTCGGGCACGCTCGTCGATCAAGAGAACTTCTTGCGCCTCACCCAGCACTACGACGTGATGGCCGCCACGTCGCCAAGCGTCGAACCAGACGACATTCCAATCAACCATCGCCATCTTCGCTCGGGATTGTCGACACTGACGATCACCGACAAAGTTCCGTTTCTGTTCTCCCGCGGTCGAGACCGAGTCCGGGATTCGTTCGATCTCTTGAAGCTGCGGTACGAGTTCGAGTCCGACGATGAGCTCGCTGCGGCACCACGCTGCTGGACCAACATCAACACAAATTCGCCACGGCAGATCGACATTCCCATGTCCCTGGGAATCATCGATTTCGCCCGCATGGTCCAGCCCTGCATCATGACGCCGTTCACGCTCGCCGGAGCCATGGCGCCCGTGACCCTGGCCGGCGCTCTCGTACTTCAGCACATGGAAGTTCTCGCGGCCGTCACGCTGTCGCAGCTCGTACGTCCGGGGGCTCCGGTGATCTACGGAGCGTTCACCTCTAACGTCGACATGAAGTCGGGCTCACCTGCGTTCGGCACTCCTGAAGCGTTCAAGGGCGCCCTGGCGAGCGGCCAGCTCGCACGACACGTCGGACTGCCCTTGCGATCGTCGGGATCGAGCGCATCGAACACTGTCGACGCCCAAGCGGGTTACGAGACGATGATGAACACCTATGGAGCAATGCTAGGTGGTGCGAACATGATTCTGCATGCGGCCGGGTGGCAAGAAGGTGGGCTGTCCGCCAACTTCGAGAAATTCATCGTCGACATCGAGATGTGTCAGATGATCGCCGAAATCTGTAAGCCGGTCATCGTCGACGACGCCGAACTGGCGCTCGAAGCGATCACCGAAGTGGGGCCAGGCGGGCACTTCTTTGGCACCCAACACACGCTCGACCGCTACGAAACAGCCTTCTACCAACCAACGGTATTTAGTCGGGCAAACTTCGAGCAATGGACCGAGGAGGGGCAGCGCCGAACCGACGAGCGAGCGACCGCCGTGTGGAAACAAATCATTGCGGACTTCGAGGCCCCACCGCTCGACGAATCAATCCGAGAGGCGATGACCGACTTCGTCGAACGACGAGTCGCCGAAGGCGGAGCCGCTCCGGACTGAGCGGTCACTGGTCGTATCCGACAGAATCAGCGGCACCAGGTACACGAGGAGACATATGAGCATCGACGCAAACATCGTCGTCATCGGCGCTGGAATCATCGGCGCAAGTGTTGCGCACCACCTCGCCGAGATGGGCATCGACAACGTTGTGGTTGTCGACAAGGGCGACCTCGACGTGACCGACGGGTCGACATCACACGCGCCCGGCGGCCTCCGCACGCTGACTGCGTCGCACTTCTTCACCACCCTCGGCGTCGCCAGCCGAGAGGTCTACGACAAGCTGCCGCTCGCAGTGCCGGGTGAGGAGCAGTTCTGGCGGCACGGCTCGGTCCAAGTTGCGAACACTCCCGAGCGGTTCGACACCCACAAACGCTTGGCCGAGATGGGTTTGAGCGAGGGCGTAGAGGCGAATCTGCTCACGCCGAACGAGATCGCGGAACTGGTTCCGCTCATCGATCCGAGCACGGTTTATGGCGGCATCCACATTCCGTCCTCTGGGGTCGTCGACACGATGCGCCTCGCCAACTCGATGCGACAGGTCGCTGAGGCGACGGGACGCGTTCGTTTCGTCGGCAACAGCGAGGTCGCAGACATCGAGGAGGAGAACGGCCGACTCACCGCGGTTGTCACCAACGGCGAACTCGGTCGGATCACCTGCAACCAAGCAATCGTGTGCACGAACATCTGGGGTCCACTCCTCGCCGAGAAGACCGGCTTCAAGATGCCGCTTTACCCGGGGGAGCATCAGTACGCCTACACCACACCTATGGCCGAGCTCGCCAACAGCGCCGAGCATGTCTCGTTCCCCGTCGTCGCAATGGACGATCTGTCGATCTACTTCCGCCAGCACGGTGACCACCTCGGCATTGGCAGCTACGACCACCCCGCCAAGCTCGTGGATCCACGCGCCCTCCCCAAGACCGCCAAGATGCCGTTCACGCCCGGAGACTTCGACAGCGCCTGGGCCAAGATGCAACACCACATGCCGGCGCTCGAGGCAGCCTCGATCCGCGACGGCTTCAACGGCATGTTCTCGTTCTCGGTCGATGGCATGCCGGTGTGCGGCGAGACGCAGGTGAAGGGCCTTTGGACTTCCGTCGGCGCGTGGCTGTCGTTCGCAAGCGAGCTCGGGCGCGTTATGGCGCAGTGGATGACGACCGGCGATCCAGGAATGGACATGACCCAAGCCCACATCAACCGGTTCTTTGGGCACCAGACGAACGACAAGTTCCTCTCTCGGCAAGCAAAATATTTCTACGAGATCGGGTTCGACGACATTCATCCCACCGACGTCGTCAGCTCCGTCCGGCACGTGCGACACTCGCCTTGCCACGCTCGCCTCGAGGCGCTCGGCGCGCAGTTCATACCGGTGGCCGGCCAAGAGGCACCGCTTTACTACGAAGCGAATGCGTCGCTCGTCGACCGTTACCGCGACCAGATCCCCGAACGTGTTGGTTACGACGCACAGGGGTGGAGCCCGATCATGGGTGCGGAACATCTGGAGATGCGCGGCAACGTCGGCATCGTCGATTGGACCGCGGCGATTGCTCCCATCGAAGTGAGCGGCCCGGGCGCTCTTGAACATCTGCAATACGTTTGCACCGCGGACATCGATCTACCCGTTGGCGGCATCGCGTATTCGCTCATCCTCACCGAGGCCGGCATGGTCGCCCGAGATGTGACGGTGTCTCGCATGGATGACGACACCTGGTGGATTCTGACGGGCAAAGGCAATCTCGCTGCTGAGTTCGCGTACTACCAATCGCTCGCTCCCGTCGGGGCGATCGAGAGTGGGTCTATTCGCTACACCGATCTGGGCGAAGCTGTCGTGCCGATCGCGATCTGGGGTCCCAACAGCCGAGCGGTGCTACAGGCGTGTAGCGGCGACGATGTCTCGAACGAATCGTTCGCTTGGTACACGTGGCAGAACATCGATGTAGGCATGGCGTCGGCCAAGGTGCTTCGTATTTCCTACGTTGGCGAGCTCGGCTACGAGATCTATGTGCCCACGTCGTATGCGCTGCACGTTTGGGACACGCTCTGGGAGGCCGGCCGCCAGTTCGACATGCCGGCGGTCGGTGCAGCATCGGTATTCTCGGGGCGTATGGAGAAGGGATACCGACTCTGGGGCGGCGACACGACGCCCGAGTTCAGTCCGAAAGAGAGTGGCCTCAGCTGGGCGATGGACACGAGCAAAGACTTCCACGGCAAAGCTGCAGCCTTGGCGGCCCCGGTTCGGAGAAAGATCGTGACGCTGCAGTTCAGCGATCGCGGTTCGGTCGTCTATGGGTGGGAGCCAGTGACCGTCACGAATGGCGCATCTGGAGACAGGGTCATTGGATACATCGCCGGAGCCGGAGATGGGCTGAACGTTGGATCGTTTATCGCCCACGCCTTCCTCGACAAAGACCGCATAGAGACGGGCCTCGAAGTCGAGGTCCACGCCACGGGCATTCGCCATGCTGCAACGATCGTGGACGGTCCGTTGTTCGATCGGGCGAACGAGCGCCTCAAGAGCTGACTATCTCTCGTCGGATGACGGATTGACCAGCTACTTAGAGCTCGATGTGTTGTCTTTCGCGTTACCGAGTTTCCTTTGGTTTGTGCGTCCAGTGCGCGGCAGCCCTCGGTGCCATCATGCTCCGGTCACCCGCCCGTGCGATGGTCGAGGAGACGTCGTGGAGGCTGGCGGCCGTGTCGAGTCGGAGCTCGTCGGGCCCCTCATTGCCCGAACGAGGAGCAACGAGAACTTGCGGAAGCCGAGCCACCTCATAATCTCTCTGGGCTGCAGATCCGTAGTAGCGGACATCGTTCACTTGTTGCCACTTGTCAGCGCCCATGATCACGACGTCGTACCCCGCCGCGATGTCGGCGATCAACTGGAGCTCCGTCGTCTTGACGTTCAGCCAGGGCTCGTGAGCAAGGTCGTCCGCGATGAGCGAGATGCGCTCGGGGAGTGGTGGGCCAGGAGGAGTTGGCTTGTCCAAGGCAACGGTCGAAACCACGAGGTCGACCTCGTCGAGATCATGTTCTGCGCGAGCCTGTCGGACGATCGCGAGATGGGCGATTGTCAGCGGATTGAAGGAGCCGGGGAACACTCCTCGCCGCTGGTTGCTCGGCTGGTCGGATCGATCCATATGGTCATGTTGCCGTAGACACCCGTATCGAGGCATACTCACGGACGTGAAATTGCATCGCGATCTCGTAGTAGTTATTCGCTAGTACACGGCCTCAACGTCGTGTACTTCGCCTTCCCAGCCGGGAAGGCTTCTTCGTTTTTCGACATGGTTCGCACAAATCCGCTCACCGGACAGGAGCAAAACAATGCAGATGGATGGGGGACAGGCTCTCCTTAAAGCCCTCGAGTACGAAGGTGTCGAGATCGTATTCGGTTACCCCGGAGGCGCAATCCTTCCGGTTTATGACTCGGTGATCAACGCTGGACTTCGTCACGTGCTTGTTCGTCACGAGCAGGGTGCTGGCCATATGGCCAGTGGCTACGCCCACGCCACGGGCAAGCCCGGTGTGGTACTGGTGACGAGCGGTCCGGCGGCCACAAACATCGTTACTCCGCTCGCTGACGCCTACCTCGACAGCGTGCCTATTGTGGCCATCACCGGTCAGGTGCCATACGGACTCATCGGAACCGACGCGTTCCAAGAGACCGACACGACCGGCATCACGATGTCGGTTACGAAGCACAACTACCTCGTGTCCGATCCCAATGACATTCCACAGATCGTCCACGAAGCGTTCCACATCGCGACCCATGGCCGGCCCGGTCCTGTGCTTATCGATCTTCCGAAGAACTTCGCCGACGCCATGAACCCCGATTCGTTGATGACGTGGAAAGATCCGATCCCCGTCGATCTTCCAGGTTTCAAGCCAGTGCTCGATGGAGATCCTGAGGACATCGCGGCGGCGGTGAAGCTGATGCTCGAGGCATCCCGACCGGTGATCTACGCCGGTGGAGGAGTGCTGAAGTCGCGCGCCGCCGAGGAGCTGCGCGCGTTGGCCGAGAAGCTCAACATTCCCGTCGTCACGACGCTGATGGCTCGGGGCGCACTTCCCGACAGCCATGAGCTCAACCTCGGCATGCCTGGCATGCACGGCAACTACACCGCGGTCATGGCCATGCAAGAAGCCGACCTGCTCATCGCTCTCGGGAGCCGATTTGATGATCGAGTCACGGGCAAGCTCGATTCGTTCGCTCCCGACGCGAAGATCGTGCACGTCGACATCGACCCAGCCGAGCTCGGTAAGATCCGCATGCCCGACGTCGCCATCCGTGGCGATGCGAAGCGTGTGATCACCGCAATGCTCGAGGAGATCGGGTCCGCATCTGCTGCCGACCATGGTTCTTGGCGCTCGACACTGAGTGGCTGGCAAGAGAACTTTCCGCTTGCGTACGAGGCTGCCGAGCCCGGTGGAAAGCTCAAGCCGCAAATGGTGCTCGAACGTCTCCACGCTCTGTCGCCCGAAGACACGATCGTGGCCTCGGGCGTTGGCCAGCATCAGATGTGGGCGAGCCAATATTGGAAGTTCGAGCATCCCTACACCTGGCTGAACTCCGGTGGCCTCGGCACGATGGGGTATTCGATTCCGGCCGCCATCGGAGCCAAGGCCGGAATGCCCGACCGCACGGTTTGGGCCGTCGACGGCGACGGCTGC
This sequence comes from Verrucomicrobiales bacterium, assembly GCA_047638715.1. Taxonomy (GTDB): domain Bacteria; phylum Actinomycetota; class Acidimicrobiia; order Acidimicrobiales; family SHLQ01; genus SHLQ01. The sequence goes on along the minus strand of JBLIMK010000050.1, from coordinate 2,669 downwards.
TTCCAAATGACGTGTCAGGAGCTCATTACCGCGTCTGTCGAGAAGATCCCGATCAAGGTTGCGCTGTTGAACAACAGCTTCCTCGGCATGGTGCGACAGTGGCAGGAAATGTTCTACGACAACCGGTACTCCGAAGTCGACCTCAGCGGACCCGTCCCCGACTACGTCAAGCTGTCCGAAGCAATGGGCTGCGTAGCGATTCGGGTCGAGGACGTCGACGAAGTTGATGCCGCTATCGAACGCGCCAACTCGATCAACGATCGCCCCGTCGTGCTCGAATTTGTCACCGAGTCCGAAGAGAACGTCTATCCGATGGTCCCCGGTGGCAAGAGCAATTCCGAGGTCGTCGTGCCGCCGTTCCAGAAGAAGGCGTTCCAAGAGAAAGAGAGCCGGTCATGAAGCGCTCGCATCTCGCTGAAACCCATACGTTGGCGGTTCTGGTAGAGAACAAGGCCGGTGTTCTCGCTCGGGTCGCTGGCCTGTTCGCCCGGCGCGGCTTCAACATTGAGTCTCTGGCCGTTGCCCCCACCGACGAGCGCTTCAGCCGCATCACGATCGTCGTCGATGCCGAGTCAGCGCCGCTCGATCAGATCAAGAAGCAGCTCGACAAGTTGATCGATGTCGTCGACATCACCGAGCTTTCCACCGAGTCGTCGGCGTTGCGCGAGATGGTGCTCGTTCGCCTCGACGTCGAGGACGAATCGAAGGTCGCGGCCGTTGAAGAGCTCGTCGCTGGATTTAGCGGCAGCATCATTCGGGTACGCGGGGCCCAGATGATGATCTCGTTGTCGAGCCGTCCTGCGGACCTCGACGATTTGCTCTCTCAGCTCCGACCCTTTGGAATTGAAGAGTTGCAGCGCACAGGCGCCATCGCAATTCCCGATATCGAGTAACCTCAACCCGTTCTCCAGAGCATTTTTAGTCAGTTCTTCCAACAAGACACAGAAAGATAAATCAGTGGCAAACATCTACTACGAGAAGGACGCCGACCGTTCGCTGATCGCGGACAAGAAGGTCGCCATCCTCGGTTATGGCTCACAGGGCCACGCACACGCGTTGAACCTCAAGGAGTCCGGCATCGATGTACGCGTGGGCTTGCGCGACGGATCGTCATCGAAGGCAAAGGCTGAAGAAGCTGGACTGACGGTGAAGTCGATCGCTGACGCCACCGCCGAAGCCGACGTCATCATGCTCTTGTTGCCCGACACCGAGCAGGCAGAGATCTACGAAGAGCACATTCTTCCGAACCTCCAGCCGGGAAATGCCTTGGCGTTCGCCCACGGTTTCAACATCCGGTTCGACCTCATCAAGCCGTCCGATGACATGGACGTCATCATGATCGCTCCAAAGGGTCCAGGTCACCTCGTACGCCGTACCTACGTCGAAGGTGGCGGCGTGCCGTGCATCATTGCGGTCGAGAACGATGCCAGCGGTTCGGCGATGGGCCTGGCCCTCGCATACGCCGATGCCATTGGTGGCGCCCGTGCGGGTGTGATCGAGACCACGTTCACCGAGGAGTGCGAGACCGATCTCTTCGGCGAGCAGGTCGTGCTGTGCGGCGGAACGACCGAGCTTGTTCGCTCCGGTTTCATGACGCTCGTCGAGGCTGGCTACCAGCCCGAGATTGCCTACTTCGAGTGCCTCCACGAGCTCAAGCTCATCGTCGACCTCATGTACGAAGAGGGGATCAGCGGCATGCGTTACAGCGTGAGCGACACCGCTGAGTACGGCGACCTCAGCCGTGGCCCACGCATCGTAAACGACGACACCCGTGCGGAAATGAAGAAGATCCTCACCGAGATCCAGGACGGCACGTTCGCCGAGGAATGGGTCAACGAGGCGCGCACCGGCCGCAAGAACTTCCTCGCAATGGAAGAAGCCGGCAAGGACCATCTCATCGAGAAGGTCGGGTCTGAACTCCGGGGCATGATGCCTTGGATCTCGGCTGGCAAGCAGTCGGTGCAAGACGCCGCCGGCGGCCAGGGCTAACCCTTTCTCTGGAAAATTCGTAGGTCTGAGCGCGCTAGCCGCGCTCAGACCTACGAATTTTCGAGGAATGCGCGGGCTAGGTCGACTAGTGCCCGAGGCTCATCTGTGTACATAGTCCACAGGATCTCTTGAATATTCCAGCCCAGAGCCTTGGCTCGGTTGCGCTTTCGCCGGTCGCGCTCGACGTCTTCGCGGCCGAAGTGCCACTGCAATCCATCGAGCTCCCAGGCCTTCTTCTGTGCAGGCCACGCGAGGTCGGTTTGAAGGACATGCCGCCCCTCATCATCGATGATGCGATGCTCGAGCACCGGTTTCGGTAGACCTGCTTGGACGAGCAGGTTGGTAACGAGGCGGCTGAATTCCGAGAGCGGCACCGTTTGGTCGCCGAGCCGGTGATCCAAGAGCGTGCGTAGCGTGAGACATCCGTTGCGACCCTGGCGTGAGTGTTGACGCAGCACTTCGATGAGGTCGATCCAGGTAGTGAGCCGTTGTCGGATCGCGGACTCAGCAAGCTTTTCTGTTCGCTCATAACCAACAACGCCGGCGCAATCGAGAATCGTTCGGTCGATCCCGGTCACAGGGATTCCTCGTTTCTGGGTCTCGGCTCGCATGTCCCACTGCGTGGATCGGTGGATGCGGTGTTCACCGAGGCCGCGCCATTTCGTCTCTGGGATAGTCAG
>JBLIMK010000049.1:0-28341 GCA_047638715.1 Verrucomicrobiales bacterium | reverse complement strand
TTGGCGTGTCGTGGCGCCTGACGTGGAAGCCGAGAGCAAGCGCAGTTTGGATTGCGAGGCCAATCCCCGCGAGCACGCCGATGATTGCAAGGCCGTCGATCAGGCCGACCAAGACGCCTATGCCGCCGAGCATGCCCGTCGCACCATCGATCTTCCAGATCTGATCGGACAAACCAAGGTTTTCGCGCAAGTCCTCCATCTTTCCTGTTACTTTTCCCTCGCTCATGATGAGGAACATGCCGCCGAGAACGATGCCGAGAATTACGGTGAAGACGAACACGAGGACTTCCTTCGGTAGGGAGCTGTACGCCAACGGCCGCGTTGCAACAGCTGAGTAGTTCAATCCTTGACGCCTTTCGCGCCACGCGCGAATTGGGAGCACATCGACAGCCTCTTTTGTCGCGCTGTGCGCGTTTACGAACGCGATCTGTGTACCGATGGGGCTATTGTCTGTTCTCGCAATTCCTTCAAAGGACCCCATGGATCCGCACGTCGTTCTCACCTCACATACGGCACACAAGTCGAGTCGCTTCGTCGACATTTCCTGGGGCGCTGTCGATCCAATGGCGCGGGGACCTATCGTCGGCACGATCTCCAACAAGGCCGATCGCAACTCCATCGGCAGCCACGGCGGCAGCTATTCGATCTACCGGGCGTTATCGATAGCGCAAGGTTCATTCCCGCTCGACCATCGCCCCGACCTCACCGACACCGAACCCACAACCGATATCGAACCCCAACCCGCCTGGGGCCATGCGGGCGCCATTGTTTCGCTCGATCCATGGGGAGCCAATATCAAGCGTTACTTCGGCGACTATCTCGCCGACGGCTACAACGTCCAGCCCACGATCGCCGTTACTCAAGCGCATCTCCAGCTGCCCGAAATCGCTGAGGCGATCGCCACCGGCCGGCTCGAGGTCGACGGCGAATTCGTCCGACCGCAAGGTGATGTCGCAGTGACGAAGGTCGCGCTCGATCCGGTGTGGCACCTGCCATCCATGGCGGCGCGCTTCGGCATTAAAGAGCCCGATCTTCGGAGGGTGCTCTACATGGAAACCGGGGGCATGTACCCCGAACTGGTGACCCGGCCAGACCTCGAAATCTTGCTCCCTCCAATCGGCAGCACGACCGCTTACATCTTTGGCGACCCCGCCGCGCTCTCGAATCCCGACGTCGAACTCACGCTTCGGGTGCATGACGAGTGCAATGGTTCCGACGTGTTTGGCTCCGACATCTGCACCTGTCGGCCGTATCTGACCTGGGCTATCGAAGACGCCGCACGGACCGCGCAGCGCGGCGGCGTGGGTCTCGTCGTCTACTACCGCAAAGAAGGGCGTGCGCTCGGCGAAGTCACCAAGTTCATGGTGTACAACGCTCGGAAACGACAAGACGGCGGCGACATGGCATCGACGTATTTCGAACGGACCGAATGTGTTGCCGGCGTGCAAGATGCGCGCTTCCAGGAGCTCATGCCCGACACGTTGCACTTCTTTGGCATCACAAAGATTCACAATCTGCACTCGATGAGCAACATGAAATACGACGCCATCGTGGGCAGCGGTATCGAGATCGAACAGCGACTCATTCTTCCAGCAGAACTCATACCCGCCGACGCGCAGGTCGAGATCGAGGCCAAAAAGGCGGCGGGGTACTTCACAGACGAGGAAATCTCCAACGATCTTGACAACGTCGTTGGACGCTCACTCGACGAATGAGCCAACTCGCCAACTATTCGCAGTTACTCAGCGCCGAGGCTGTGCGTTCTCAGTGCGCACGAGTGACGGCCCGAACTCGTAACGGGGGGGGATTGTTCATCGTCGATGATGATGCGATCGACGCCTGCGCGCAGCGAGTCGTCGATGTCACTCGCGAGCGGTATCCCACACTCGATATTCCGTACCACTCCCGCTGGCGTCACTTCCGAACCGCGGAGGCGACCGCTCTCGAAACGCAATTGCTCGGGCTTTTGAGTGGCCTCGACCCTCTCGAGGCAGCACGCGTCGGGTTCGATCTTGTGATCCCATCTGTCTTACTCGACGCAGGGGCCGGACCGGACTGGGCCTTTCATCCTCCCGATACCGAAGTTTCCATCGGCCGATCTGAAGGACTCGGGCTCGGATCGCTCGACATGTTCTTGAGGGGCGCATTCTCGAGCGACGGCAGCGCACGCACGGATGCCGCAGCACTCAGCGCGTTCACCGAAGAACAACTCCGCTCGGGCTTTCAGGTAAGCGACGACAACCCGCTCGTGGGTCTGGCGGGAAGGCTCGATCTCTTGCGCCGTCTCGGCTCGGCCATCGCGGCGCAGCCAGCTGTGTTTCCAAACGGCCGCCCCGGCGATCTGATCTCGTCTCTCATCTCGACATCGGACCGCAGCGTGTCGGCTCGTGACCTTCTCGGGTTGGTCCTCGATGCGCTTTCGCCGGTGTGGCCTTCGGGGCGCAGCAATGGGACCGTCGACGTCGAACTCGGCGACTCGTGGCACTACGCGCCGTTCGGGAATGGCCCCGACAGCATCATCCCCTTCCACAAGCTGAGCCAGTGGTTGACCTACTCGCTTGCCGAAACGTGTGAGCGAAGCGGGATTGTGGTCACACATCTCGACACGCTCACGGGGCTTCCGGAATATCGCAACGGCGGACTCTTGTACGAGACCGGAGTGCTTTCACTCCGAAACCCGAGCGCGGCCGAGGGAAAACATGCACCCGGTAGCGAGCTCATCATCGAATGGCGTGCCCTCACCGTGACGCTTCTCGATGAAGTCGCGGCGCTCGTGCGTACGAAGCTCGATCGGCCCACGATGTTGCTGGCCGAAATCCTCGAAGGCGGGACATGGGCCGCTGGTCGAGCGCTGGCTTTTGCCCGAACGCCGGACGGTTCTCCACCACTCCACCTCGACAGCGACGGGACGGTTTTTTAAATGACTCTGCACGTTCACACGATCGACCATCCGCTTGCACAGCAAGCGCTAGGACAGATCCGAGATCAAGCCACTCCGAGCCCCATTTTTCGAGCGGCGGTAGCGACGCTCACCCGCCAACTCGTCTACGCGGCGACGGCCGATCTCACCACGGAGCCATCGCCGATCAGGACGCCGTTCGCGGACGCGGAGGCTCACAAGATCACCGACCTGGTGGCGCCGATAGCAATTTTGCGTTCGGGTGCGGCGATGCTCGAAACTGCTATCGACACGCTGCCCGACTGTCAGGCAGGGCACTTTGGCGTCTACCACGACAAGCGAGTGGGAGCGACGGTTGAGTACTATTTGAAACTTCCCGAAGCGGTCGCGGAGAGCCGAGTTCTGTTGCTCGATCCAGCGATCGGCACCGGCAAGACGGCGATCGCAACGATCGCTCGTTTGCACGAATTCGGCGTGACCGACATTTGTTTCCTCACGCTCATCGCGTCGACGGGCGGCCTGGAATTGATTGGCGAAAACGCCTCCGATGTCCGGGTGTACGCGATCGCGACCGCTGATGACGTGGGCCCGAACGGTTACCTCCGACCAGGCATGGGCGATTTCGGCGATCGCTACTACGGCTCCAAATAGCCCTCAACCTGGGTAACCCAGGGCCCGACCCTTTCTGACACACCCTTTCTGGGACGGTGACCCACGTCACGCGGGGTCTGACCCAGAAACGGCATTTGGGGTCTGACCCAGAAGCTACGTCGGGGAATAGTGGGCGAGGTCGGAGGGTCTCTAATGAGAACGATCATTCTCACTGGAGAACCTATGACGGACGAACGCCCACCATTCCCGCCCTTCGACGAAGCCTCAGCATGGAAGAAGGTGCTTGGAGCCGAGGCCGCGTGGAACACTCGCGACCCCGAAAAAGTTGCTGGCGCGTACTCGATCGACAGCGTGTGGCGCAATCGCGACACGTTCCTTGAAGGCCGAGAGCAGATCCGTGACTTCCTTGCAGAGAAGTGGGATCGCGAAACCGAATATGCACTTCGCAAAGACCTGTGGGCGTTTCGTGGCAATCGCATCGCCGTGCGCTTTCAGTACGAATCACTCGACGAGAGCGGCCAGTGGTGGCGAAGCTACGGCAACGAGAACTGGGAGTTCGACGAGCACGGCCTCATGCGTCGCCGCGAGGCATCGATCAATGACGTCGCCATCCGCGAGTCCGATAAACGACTGTTCGGTCCCCGCGAGGCGGGCGACACGAGCGTATTTCCGCTGCGGTAACAGGCCATGAGCGCAGCAACCCTCACCGACCACGAGGTCGAACTCGCCGTACTAGCGGCCGCCGACGAGCTCTTCTATCGCCGTGGGATCGCAGCCGTCTCGATGGCCGAGATACGTGATCTCTCTGGCGTCTCTATGCGGCGTCTTTATGGATTTGCGAACTCGAAGACGGACCTCGTCTCGCGCTGGCTTGAACATCGACATGTTTCATGGACGGACGGCTTCTTCGATCGAATCGCCCGCCGGCAGAAGGAAGGCGAGCCTTTGATCGACGCGATCTTCCATGCGCTCGCCGACTGGATGGAACAGACGGACTATCGAGGCTGCGGTTTCATCAACACTCATGCAGAGTCGAGCGAACTCGCCGACGAACATCGAGTCATCATCCGGATGCACAAGCAAGCGCTTGCCGATCGCCTATCAGAACTGGATTCCGATGGAGCGGCGATCGCCGTGCTCGTCGACGGTGCCATCGTCCAAGCTTCGATCTTCGCGAGCGCAGAACCGATTCATCTCGCCCGCCACGCAGCAAACTCACTCACGAAACAGGCAACGACATGACCGAGTTCTTCGATATCGCAGTCACCCCAAGCGTGCTTGCTCTCCAGGAGCGAAAGGGATCGCTCGGCATGTATACCGACGCGGTTGGCGCAGGGCCTAGCGAGTCCCACGTGATCACCCAATCCGAAGCCAAACTGCTGTTGACGCGGGACAGCTTTTATCTCGCGACCGTCGGTGAGACCGGATGGCCCTACGTGCAACATCGCGGGGGCGACGCTGGCTTCATCAAAATCGTCGACGAACACACCATTGGCTGGGCGGAACGAAACGGCAATCGGCAGTACCTGGGTACCGGCAACATCGCCGCCAACGGCCGGGTTGCGGCGATCTTCGTAGACTACCCAAGCAGGACCCGGCTAAAGATCTACGGAGAGGCGACGCATCATGACGAGCCCTCATCGGAGCTTCTCGAGGAGCTCGGCGCTACCGACCTTCGCAACGATGGCGCCATCACGATCAAACTTCTTGCCACCGACTGGAATTGCCCGAAGTACATCACGCCACGCTTCACCGAGGCTCACGTGGCCGGTGCGATCGAGCAGCTCCAAGACCGAATCGCAGAGCTTGAGGGTGAGCTCTCCATCGCACGAGAAGAAGCTGGCCCGCCGAGCTAGCAGCGAACAGTAAGTTGATGGAGATGAGAGTCGCCGCCGTCCAAGCAAGTCCTGTGTTCCTCGATCGAGAGCGCACGATCGGCAAGGTCGTGACGCTCATCGAAGAAGCTGCCGTGGGCGGAGCGAAGCTGGTCGCCTTCCCAGAGACGTTCGTCGCGGGCTATCCGTCCTGGGCTGACTTCACCGCCGCGTCGAGATTTGACGACCCAGCACAGAAGAAGGCTTTCGCGCAATACCTCACTTCGGCAGTAGACGTCGGTGCTGGCGATCTCAACCCGGTCGTTGCTGCATCGGCCGACACGGGATGTTTCATTTACCTCGGAATAGCCGAACGCTCAACGTCGGGTGGCTCGATCTACTGCACACTGGTCGCAATACATCCCGAGGCCGGGATCATCGGGACGCACCGAAAGCTCAAACCGACCTACGGCGAGCGAATGATGTGGGCTGACGGCGACGGCGCCGGACTTCGTGCCCATGACTTCGATGACACACGTGTGAGCGGGCTCAGCTGCTGGGAGAATTGGATGCCGCTCGCACGAGCAGCGATGTACGCCCAAGGCACGATGGTCCATGTCGCGACCTGGCCCGGGTCGCCGGGGATAAGTCACGACATCAGCCGATTTGCTGCGATGGAGGGCCGGATGTTCGTGATCAGCTCTGGGGCTGTGCTTCGGGACGAGCACCTTCCCGCGGACTTCGCGCTTCGAGACGAGATGATCGCGACTCATGATCGTTATGCGAGCGGCGGGTCGATCATCGTGGCTCCTGACGGCACGGTTCTCGCCGAGGCCGAGAAACATGTCGAAACCATCATCTACGCCGATCTCGATCTTGATCTCGTGAGCCAAGAACGGCAGAACTTCGACCCGACGGGTCACTACAGCAGGCCCGACGTGTTCGACCTTTCGGTCGATCGCCGCCGGCGAGAATCAGTGTCGTTCATCGAGGAGTGAGGTGGCCAGCTCAGACCCTGCCGAGCTCGTTTTGATTAGACGAGTGGTCCGACGGTTTGGCGAATGAGCGGAACACCGGGTCGGTAGGCGAGGTGGTGATAGCTCGGCGCGTCGAGGATCACCGCGTGGCCAGCAGATCCGGGCGTCAGGCGACCGACATCGTCGCGTCGTAGAGCTCTCGCACCACCGATCGTGACCGCCTGAATTGCCTCCTCGATCGTCATGTTCATCTCACGTACGGCAATGGCTAAGCAGAACGAAATCGAGGTCGTGTAGCTCGAGCCGGGGTTGCAATTCGAAGCGATTGCGACGGTCGCGCCTGCATCGATCAGGCGTCGTGCATCGATATAGGGCTGTTTGGTCGAGAAGTCGGCAGCGGGAAGAAGTGTTGCCACCGTGTCGCTCCCGGCGAGGGCTTCTATGTCGGCGTTGGTCAGATACGTGCAGTGATCAACCGACGCACACCCGCACTCGACCGCCAACTGCACTCCACCGCTGGCACCGAGTTGATTGCCATGCAATCGAAGACCGAGCCCGGCGGCACGACCAGCATCGAGCACCGCTCGACTCTGGTCGACGTCGAAGGCACCCACCTCGCAGAAAGCGTCGATCCACTTTGCGTGTGGTGCCGCGGCGGTGAGCATGTCGCCGCAGACCAAGTCGATGTAGTCGTCGGCCCGATTCGCGTACTCCGATGGCAGAAGGTGCGCGCCGAGGAAGGTGGTTTCGCTGGTGTGAGCCTCAGCGATCTGAAGTGCCCGTGCTTCGTCGGGGACGTTCAGGCCATAACCCGACTTGATCTCGATCGTGGTGGTACCTGCGCGGTGCGCCTCGGCCAGTCGAAGACGAACGAGGTGGTCGAGTTCTGCCGTCGATGCGGCGCGAGTTGCGTCCGTCGTGACCCGAATACCCCCGCCGTCGTATGGCTGACCGGCCATCCGAGCGGTGAATTCTTCGGCACGGTCGCCTGCGAACACGAGATGTGTATGCGAATCGACGAAGCCAGGGAGGACACAGGCTCCATCGGCATCGATTCGCTCATCTGCCTGCGCGCCAGCCGGGCCCACTGCGGTGACGACGTCATTGACGATCACGATGGAGGCGTTGTGAACGAGACCGAGCGGTCCCTCGCCAAGGTCCGGATCGTTTGTGACGAGCGTTCCGATGTTGTCGATGACGAGGGTGTGGTTCGAGGTGGTCATGAGAGGAGCTCCTCGATTGCGCCGCGCAGCTCGCTGGCGACGTCGATCGATCGATGCTGGCCGTCGCAGACGATCTGCTCGCCGTCGACGACAACGGAAGTGATATCACTCGTCGTCGAGGCGAAGATCGCCGCTTCAACAGCGAACTCGGGCAGAGTGCCGGCCAGACGTTGCGACGAGAACGAAATTGTGGTGAGGTCGCCGCGCTGCCCGGCACGAATTTGCCCCGCGTCTTCCCACCCCAAGCTGCGATGACCGTTGCTCGTCGCCATCTCCAACAACTCGAACGCGCTGTGAACGCCCCGTGTCTCAGAAGCGAGGCGTTCGTGCATTTCGACCGCCCGTGCCTCCACCATTTGGTCGATGACAGCGTGGCTGTCACTGCCGAGACTCAGCCGAGCCCCAGCGCCGATGAGCGGCACCGTGGGCCCGATGCCATCGCCGAGATCGCGTTCGGTTGTTGGGCACATGCACACCGTGGCACCGCACGATCCGAGGTGAGCAATGTCGCTCTCGCTCAGGTGGGTGGCGTGTACGGCGGTGAATCGCGAGGTCAGGGCGTCGACAGAACCGAGGAGCTCAACCGGGCTGCATCCATGGTGACGGACGCATTGTTCGTTCTCGGCCACTTGTTCGCTGACATGGGCATGCAGAGGTGCTTCCCGATCTGCGGTCCACTCGACGGCTGCTCGCATCGACTTGGGGTCGACAGCTCGGACACTGTGAATCGCGGCGCCGATGCGCTGCGTATTTGTTGTTGAAAGAGCGTCGACCCTCGCCGCCCAGCTATCGGCCGAGCCGTCGGTGAAGCGTCTTTGTGCGCCGACTGGTGCGGCGTAGCCCGACTCGGTCAACCCGCCGTGGAGATACAACGTATCGAGCAGCGTGATGCGAATTCCGACGCGTTGCGCCGCCGCCAACAGTGCCTTTCCCATGGCATTGGCGTCGTCATAGGGAGTGCCATCAGGGCTGTGATGGACGTAGTGGAATTCACCAACACACGAGGTGCCCGCGAGCGCCATCTCGGCGAAGACGCCAACAGCCAGGCGGTAGTAGTTGTCCGGATCGAGGCGTTCCGCGGCGGTGTACATGAGGTCGCGCCAGGTCCAGAAGGTCCCTCGCTCGGCCTGCACGCGAGATCGGAGCGCCCGGTGGAACGCATGGCTGTGCGCGTTGGCGAACCCCGGAAGCGTCACTCCCGGCAGACGCACAGCGTCATCACCGGCTATCGAGTCGACCGCAACGCTCGTGATAGCGGTGCCGTCGCATGTGATGCTCACTCCCGATTCGAGGCGGCCGTCGACGACAGCGTGTTCGCACCACCAGGTCGTCATGAACCGACGCGCTCCACGAATGCCGTGATCCGTTCGATGAATTCCTCGCGTTGAAACTCGTTGAACTCGTCCCATGTAGCGAGGGTGCGCGGGTCTTCGACTCGATCGACGAACAGCACCCCGTCGAGGTGATCGCACTCGTGCTGCCACGTGCCCGCGGTGAGGCCGCGTTTGACCTCATCGTGTTCGACGCCGAACCGATCGAGATACCGCACTCGAACGTTGACGTGACGCTGCACGTTGCCACGCATAGGAACGGACAAACACCCTTCGTTGATTTCGACCAACTCGTCGTCGAGTGGCTCGATAACCGGATTGATCGCCACGGTCAACGGGAGCGGTGGCTTGTAGGGGTAGCGTGGATTCTTGGTCACTTCCATGACCACGACCCGAACCGGTTGGTCGATCTGGTTCGCCGCAAGGCCAGCCCCATTGGCATCGTGCATCGTGTCGATCAGGTCGTCGATCAACGTCTGGATCTTGTCGGAGGCGATCGAGGCCGGGTCGACATCAACAGCGCGTTGACGCAACGTCGGGTGGCCGATCGACAAGATCGGGCGAACGCTCATGCTTCGCTCGCCATCGGCACGATCACGCCACGCTCATCGGCAACTTCGATCGCTCGGTCGTAGCCAGCATCGACATGTCTGATGACTCCCATGGCGGGATCGTTCGTGAGGACCCGCTCGAGCTTTTCAGCAGCGAGGTCTGTCCCGTCGGCGACGCTCACCTGGCCAGCGTGAATCGACCGGCCAATGCCGACGCCTCCGCCGTGGTGGATACTCACCCAAGTCGCACCGGAGCATGTGTTGACAAGTCCGTTGAGCAGTGGCCAATCGGCGATCGCGTCGCTTCCATCGATCATCCCCTCAGTTTCGCGGTAAGGCGATGCGACCGAACCCGAATCGAGATGATCTCGACCAATAACGACCGGGGCCTTTAGTTCGCCGCTCTTCACCATCTCGTTGAAGCGCAGTCCTAGGAGGTGACGTTCGCCGTACCCGAGCCAACAGATTCGTGCCGGGAGCCCCTGAAAGGCGACCCGTTCACCAGCGAGATGAATCCAACGAGCAAGGCCCTCATTCTCGGGGAACATTTCGAGGACAGCTCGGTCGGTGGCGGCGATGTCGGCGGGGTCCCCGGACAGCGCGACCCACCGAAATGGACCGAGGCCTTCGCAAAAGAGCGGGCGGATGTAGGCGGGGAGGAATCCTGGATAGTCGAACGCCCGGTCGAAGCCGCCGAGTTTTGCTTCGGCGCGGAGGCTGTTCCCGTAGTCGAAGACTTCTGCGCCAGCGTCCATGAAACCCACCATGGCTTGGCAGTGTGTTGCCATTGCGGCCCGGGAGCGGCGGGTGAACTCGGTCGGGTCAGCTGTCTTCAACTCGTTGGCCGCGTCGATCGACAGATCGTTCGGCATGTAGCTCAGCGGGTCGTGAGCGCTCGTCTGGTCGGTCACGATGTCCGCGTCGACCCCGTCGGCGAGCAGTCGGGGGAGGACGTCGGCTGCATTGCCCAGAAGGCCAACGGACAACGGCGTGCGAGACGCCTTCGCCTCGGCGACCCGCTTGAGCGCGCTCGCATAGTCGGGAGCGATCTCGTCGAGATAGCGGTGTTCGACCCGCCGCTCGAGCATGTGTTGGTCGACGTCGATGACGAGGACGACACCGTCGTTCATCGTGACGGCGAGCGGCTGAGCGCCTCCCATCCCTCCGGCCCCGGCGGTGATCGTGAGGGTTCCAGCGAGCGTTCCACCAAAGCGCTTGCGGGCGATCTCGGCAAAACATTCATACGTCCCCTGCAAGATGCCTTGCGTGCCGATGTAGATCCAGGAACCGGCGGTCATCTGGCCGTACATCGTGAGCCCTTGATGTTCGAGCCGTCGGAATTCATCCCAGTTGGCCCATTCTGGGACCAAGTTCGAGTTGGCGATCAGGACACGCGGCGCCCACTCGTGGGTGCGAAGAACCCCGACAGGCTTGCCGGATTGGACGAGCATCGTCTCGTCGCGATCGAGGGTCGTGAGGGTATGCAACATGGCCTTGTAGGCGGGCCACGAACGCGCAGCCCGCCCAGTACCGCCGTAGACGACGAGTTCGTCAGGATTCTCCGCCACCTCGGGGTCGAGGTTGTTCTGGAGCATTCGATACGCAGCTTCCTGCGGCCAGCCCTTGCAACTGAGCTCGGTGCCGCGAGGCGCCCTTATGCCGGTGACGGGTGTACCGATGGGGAGAGATGTCATGACGTCATTCTGCGGAAGGTATCGCGCCTCTGTCAACAGGCGGCATCGAATGTCAGTAGTTGACAATCAACAACTCGACGGGCCAAGCTGTCAGCGCAAGAAACGCATCCGAAAGTTTGACCGAACCGAATGCCACAGCAACCTGAGCAGATATCTCCAACGCACGAAGTCCAGGCCCATCGCATTGCTTCCTTGCGTCACTATCGCGGCGACATCGCACTGCTGAACTACTTGCTTCAGGATCTTCGGTCACTCATCCGCAGGCATCACAAGAACGAGATCGCCATTCATCCTCAGCAGGTCTTCACTTGGGATGTTCATGGACTCGAGAGACGAACGGTGCTCTGCGACCCAATCGGCATTACCGAGCATGCAAATGTACAGATCGTCGGGTTTTTCGGCGATCGTCGGGAGCGCACTGATCAGGACCAGGTCGATGCGTCCGAGTTCGATCTCATCTCCGAATTCGTCCACTACCCCGGGATTCTGAGTTACAGCTCGATCGAGCTTGTCGATCAGTATTGGGCGAACCTCGTTGTGCACACGGCGCCTGAGGATCGCGAGGCGTGGCGCCAAAGTGATGCACACAAAAACGCTGTCGAGGTCGTTGCCCCCGACGCCTATCACGGAGTGCGTATTCACAACGGCCGTATTCCGGGTGGTGTCCTCGGATCCGAAACCGTGACGATCGATTCGACGAAGTACTGGGACTATGACGATCCGAATCTGTGGCACGCAATTCGAAAGTTTCCCGAGGGTGCGTCCGAGATACTCGAAGGCCCGGTGGCCGAGACCGGACCTGCAGGGGCTGATGTATAGATGCTTCGCGCAACGACCCACCTCGGAGAAGCCCAGAACGAGCGCTTTGTTGCGTGGGTGACGCAATTACAGCGCCATGGTCTCGATGTGGAGATCGTCCAGGGGGAGGACGCTCGTTTGGACGCCGACATTGTGTTTGCCTGCGGCCTGCTCACCGCCCTGACGATCCGAACGCACGGGACGCGTGAGATCATCGCCGCTCCGATCTTCGCCGGGGAATACGAGGCCGTCTATAGATCGGTGATCGTTGCTCGGATCGACAGCGAACTCCGGAGTCTTCGAGATCGCAAAGGGCTTCGACTGAGCATCAACGAGTACGCCTCGTGGTCGGGGTGGCACGGCTTCAACGAACACCTTCGACGTATCGATGCTGCGCCAGACACCGTTGCCAAGCACGTTCTCTCCGGAAGTCATGTTGCTTCACTCGATGCGGTGCTCGCCGGTCACGCCGACATTGCGAGCATCGACCACACGATCTGGAAAACCCAGCGTCGGGTCGACCCTCGCCTCTCGGCGCTGCGTGTCATCGACACAACCCACGATTGGCCCGCTCCGCCCGTATCGATTCGGTCGTCGCTGCTTCCCGAAGTGCAGACGCAAATTTTTGACCTACTCGCGACGATGAGCGATCTCGTGCCCGTCGGCGGAGATCGATACTCGTTCATGCTCGCCGAGATCGACCATCACCCAACGAAGATTCCATAACCATGATTCACAATTCGACCTTTCACCGAACGGAGCACAATGCCCGCTAACACTTCTCCCTCGACTACTTCGCCCGAGATCGGATCACCGGATCCCGAGATTCCGCGTTCGACTGGACGAGTCCTCGATCTGCTCGAGATCGTGCTCGCCGAAGGTTCCTGCAACCTGACGACCGCAGCCACCAAAGCGCACCTCACGCCGACCACCGCTCTTCGCCATCTGCGTGCGCTCGAAGCACGGGGTTATCTCGATCGTGATGACGCTGGCGATTTCTCTGCGGGCACCACGGTGCTTCGTATGGCTGCAGTTCTCCGATCGACCGGTGAGCTCGATCAACTCATCATCGCGGCCCAACCTCACCTCGATGCGCTCGCGGTGGCTACAGGCGAATCCACCTACCTCGCGGTGAGCGATGGACGCGACGCGACCTATATTGCCACCGCTGAAAGTGATCGAGCCATTCGTCATGTGGGTTGGGTCGGCCAGGTGGTCAGGCTCGATGGCACCGCCGTTGGTGAGGCGTTTGCAGCGCCCGACACTCTGGTGTCGCGCACGGGCGCTGTCGAGGCCGACATAACGGCTATTTCGCTCGCCCTCGGCCATTTCTCCAAACTCGAGGTGGCGATTTCGGTGATCGGGCCCGCGCATCGTCTCGATGAGACAGCACGCGCGTCGGTTGAGAAACATCTTTCGTCCGCCGTCGAAGAGCTTCGACAAAGTCTCGGCATCGACGACCAGGCGGTTGCGTCATGACCATCGAACTCCACGGAACTGGCGTGACGATCGATGATGTAGTCGCTGTCGCCCGACATGGAGCGCACGTCGTGCTGACCGCCGACGCTCTCGAGCGAATGGCTGCAGCTCGAGCGGTCGTGGACCGCTTAGCTGAAGGTGAACCCAAGTACGGCATCTCCACTGGTTTTGGCGCGCTTGCAACGGTATCGATTCCGGCCGATCGTCGACAGGCGCTGCAAACAGCATTGGTCCGGTCGCACGCTGCCGGTATGGGTGACCCCGTAGAAGATGAAGTCGTCCGCGCCATGGTGCTGCTGCGCGCGCGGACCCTCGCTCTTGGATTCTCAGGCGCTCGGCCGCTCGTCGCCCAGGCGATGGTCGACGTACTCAACGCGGGCATCTCCGCGATCGTCCCCGAATATGGCTCACTCGGTGCTAGCGGCGATCTCGCTCCGCTCGCTCACGGCGCCTTGGCGTTGCTGGGGGAGGGTGAGGTCATGCACAAGGGGGTGCGCCGGCCTGCAGCCGACGCACTCGCAGACGCCGGACTTGCGCCGATCTCGCTCGCGGAGAAGGAAGGGCTCGCCGTCACGAACGGCACGGACGCCATCCTCGGGATGCTCTGTTTGGCTATCGATGATGCGGCACGCTTGCTCGTCCAAGCGGACATGATCACCGCCATGACCGTCGAGGGGCTGCTCGCTACCGACAGCCCCTTCGCCGCCGATCTGCAACGGTTGCGACCCCAGCCCGGTCAGGCCGTGAGCGCGGCAAATCTTCGGTCGATGCTGAACGATTCTCCGATCGTTGCTAGCCACAAGACGGACGACACCAGGGTGCAGGACGCCTATTCGGTCCGGTGCACACCGTCTGTGCATGGCGCGGCTCGCGACACACTCGACCACGTTCGCCGAGTCGCTGAGTTCGAGCTCGCTTCAGCGATCGACAATCCAATGGTGCTTCCCGATGGTCGGGTTGAGTCGTGCGGAAATTTTCACGGCGCGCCCCTCGGGTTTGCCAGCGATTTTCTGGCGATCGCGCTGAGCGAAGTGGGTGCAATTTCGGAGCGACGAATGGATCGAATGCTCGATAAGACACGAAGCCACAATCTGCCCCCATTCTTGGCCGACGAGGTCGGAGTCGACAGCGGACTGATGATTGGCCACTACACCGCAGCCGCAATGGCGTCGGAGAACAAACGCCTCTCCGTTCCAGCATCGGTCGATTCATTGCCAACCTCGGGCATGCAAGAGGATCATGTTTCGATGGCGTGGGGAGCGGTTCGCAAACTTCGCAAAGTCATCGACAACGTACGGAGGATCCTGGCCGTGGAGTACGTGATAGCGGCGCGTGCGATCGATCTGCGCTCCCCCCTTGAGCCCGCCGCGCCGACCGCGGCTGTGCACGCGATGCTCCGAGCAAAGGTTCTCGGCCCCGGACCCGATCGGTATCTGTCGCCCGACCTCCTCGAAGCTGAAAAGCTTCTTATCGGCGACGGGTTGATCGAGGCAGCAACGGCGACTGGTGCCACGCTCCAGTAGAAAATAGATTTGCTCTCCAGTGGTGGTTCGGTCTAACCGGACCGTCGGGGTCTGACCCCAACCAACGCCTGCTCGGTACTGTTCTTGGCTCATGGAGATCTCGCCCGAGTCAGTCGTGGAGCCCCACATCGGGACGCTCAACGAAGGTTCTCTTCATGCGGCACTCAAAGAGCTCTATTCCGAGCCGGGCGACGAGTTCGAGGTTCCTCTCGATCGGTTCGTGATCGATATTCGTCGTCCAGAGTTGTTGATCGAAATCCAGACAGGCTCATTCGGAGCCATGGGTAAGAAGCTCGATCATCTCCTCCCCGAGCATCGAATGCTGCTCGTGTACCCACTTGCGGTCGAGACGTACCTCCAGCGACCGGGCGCAAAGCTACGGAAATCGCCAAAGAAATCGTCGATCTACGGTCTCTTCGACGAGCTCGTGAGCATCCCCACACTTCTCGACCATCCCAACCTCACCCTCGACGTGGTGCTCGTGTCGGTAACCAAGATGCAGGTCGAAGATCCCAAGGCTCGACGTGGCCGTGGTGGCTTCCGGACCGCAGACAGAGTGCTGCGAGAAGTCAAAGATCGTCACCGATTCGAGTCGGCCCGCGATCTACTCGAACTCTTGCCAACGGGTCTGCCGCCGGTATTTACCACTGCTGACATGGCCGAATCTGGACTGTTCGACCGCGACACCGCCCGGCAAATGGCCTACTGCTTTCGGGCGCTTGGCTATTTCGAGGAGCAGGGTCGCACGAAGCAGGGGTACCACTACTCCCTAATCGCCTAAAAACTTCTCGAGGCGCGTCCTCAGAGCAGGGAAGTACCGGAACACAGCTGTTGCCCTCAGCGGCTTTCGTCCGGGACTCGACCGCCCGAATGAGGGTGCCGGTGCGTGTCCGTGAAACCTTGAGTGGCGTGCAGATCAGCGATACAACAGGAGCCGAGCTCGACCCCACCCACTTGGAGCACTCATGACCACGATCGGCTCCATCGCAGTTCTCGGGCTTGGAAAGGTTGGCAACCTCGTCGCCACACTCCTCGTCGAGGGCGGATTCGCCGTCCGCGGCGTCGATGTCGATTCGGATCGACAGATCGAAGGTGTCGAGATCTTCGCCGCCGACCTCGCAAATCCGGAGTCGATTACGGCCTCGCTAGCGGGATGCGATGCGGTCGTGTCCTGTTTGCCCTACAACCTGAACATCGCGATCGCAGATGTAGCCGCCGCAAACGGGCTCCACTACTTCGATCTCACCGAAGATGTCCCGACCACCGACCATATTCGTGGTCTTACGTCGAACAGCGAGATTCTGATGGCGCCGCAGTGTGGTCTTGCCCCTGGATTCATCAGCATCGTGGGTGCCTCCCTCGCTGCCCAGCTCGATTCGTGTCGATCTCTGCGACTGCGGGTCGGGGCTCTTCCTCAGAACCCGACCGGCCTCCTCGGGTATGCGTTCAACTGGTCGGCAGCGGGAGTTGTAAACGAATACCTGAACGATTGCGAGGTGATCGAGGAAGGGGTTCGAAAATTTGTGTCTCCCATGGAATGGCACGAGATTATTCATCTGAACGGCACAGAGCTCGAGGCCTTCACGACCTCGGGTGGGTTGGGAACGATGTGCGAAACGATGCTCGATTCGGTCGACAATCTCGACTACAAATCGCTGCGGTACCCCGGTCACATGATACAGATGAACTTCTTCTTCCACGAATTGTTGATGCGCGAAGATCGGGCGAAAGCCCAGGAAATTCTGACGACTGCGAAACCGCCCGTTGACGCCGACGTCGTGCATGTACATGTCGCGGCGGAAGGAACCGTCGACGGCGCACTCGTTCGAAAAGAGTTCGTGCGGTCATATCTGCCGATGGAAATCGCGGGCGAGAGTCGCACGGCAATCTCTTGGACGACGGCGGCGTCGCTCGTGGCGGTGGTCGAGATGGCGAATTCCGGTGGCCTACCAGAACGCGGGTTTGTGCATCAGGAGCACATTCGTCTCGACGACTTCTTCTCGTCGCGTACCGGACGTCTCTACGATCTGCGCTGAGACGTACAAGTCGCTACCTAGGTGCGCATCTTCACGATCATTGTGACGATCTTGGCGAATCGATCTTCGCCATGATCGTCGATCGTCCAGACATGGTGCGTCGACATTGCCTTTCGTTCACCATCGTGGCCGATCGCATCGAGCTCAATGTCCATCGATGCCGTGAACGTGCCCCCTGCATCGTCGATGACGTCCAGATCAGAGACGCTGATCGTGAGGGCATCCACGGATTCGCGAGTGGTGCGCAGCCAGTCGGTGAAACCGGCAAACGTCGAAATTTGCGTCATCGTGAAGTCGAGGTAGAAGTTGATCGCGAACAATTCAGAAAATTCAGCGGTCGGGTATTCGGGATCTTCGAGTAGCGAAAAGTAGTGATGGATGAGGCTGCCAGCACGATGCAGCAGGTAGCCCTCGCTCGCCTTTATAGCGGCCTCGAGATGTTGTCGAGATGCGTCGCGGTGACGCTGGTAGCCCGCACGAATATCGCTCTCCGATATCGACGACATTTCGCACTCCTATGGGCTCGCTGACAGACGCGGATTTCTCGACCGACCGTGTCGAGGTGTTACGGCTGAACCGCAAGTATGGCTTAGCCGGCAGCGATGAGTGCAGTAGCGGTGAGCGCCATCACGAGTCCGACAAGCTGCAGCCGCGACATTCGCTCGTTCAGCCAGATCCGAGCGAGCAAGACAGTGGCGGCGGGGTAAAGGCTGCTGAGCACGGCGACGATCGACAGGTCTCCGACCGTGGTCGCGAACAGGAAGAGCACGTTCGATCCAGTATCGAACAAACCTGCGAGGGCAATCGTCCCGATCGCGGGTTTGATGCTTGGAAGCCCCTCGCGTTTCACCGTGAAGATAATCGTCAGCAGGACCGCCGTGGTCAACGTGCGTGCACCGACGATCGGCCAAGGTGCAGTCGCATCCAATGTTGCGTCGAGCAGGATGAACATCGATCCGAAGCACGCTCCCGAGAGCAGGCTTTGGCCGATCACTGCCTTGGTCACCCCTGTGCCATCGGACGTATTTGGTATGGACGACAAGCCGATCGCCATCAAGGCAACCGCAACACCGACCCAGGCGATGGCCGACAGTGTTTCGCCACCCGCTACGCCCCAAATCGCGGGAACGGCTGCGGAGGTGATCGCCGTGAGTGGTGCAACGACCGCCATTGGCCCTCGGGCCAAACCTCGATAGAGCAGCGCAACGCCCACACCGCCGAGCGCACCCGCCACCGCCCCGATGGCGAAGTCGCTCCATGTGAAGGCGTCGGCGAGAAACGGTGCTAGCGCCAGTGCGCCAAGAAGCCCGACGAGGTGCGAGAAGGCAACGACATAAAGCAACGAGGTTCGCTTGGCGGATATGCCTCCGAAGAAGTCGCCCGAACCGAAGAACAGGGCCGTCAGCAGACCGAAGAAAATCGCCACGGCTGCACCGTATAGGTGATGTCACCGACGGTCCTCACTGTCCCCGAGACGCGGGGTCGACTCGGGCGATCGTCAAGATGTCGGCCATGCCAAAGTTCTCTGCTCCATTACGGTTCGGAAGCGTTGGGGTCCAGCCTGGCTGGGCGCTTACATACGACGATGGGTCCATCTCCAACAGACCGATGAATACCTCGGCCACGATCCGCCCACCGATCGGTCCGAGAGTTTCGCCACCAGCGATGAGCTCGGCCTCTCGAAGAAGGTAGAGCCACAGCGGCGTTGCTGTGTCGAGGTTGGCGCCGAAGTCGCCGTAGATCGATATGTCGGCTGCTGTTAGTCGGTCAGCGCCCATCTGGTCGGCAATCTGTTGTCCGGTGGCGATCTCCCAGGTCAGATGACGCAAGAGGTTGCGTGTGGCCAGCGATGTCGGTCCGATGTTGCCGCCTCGGTCGACGGGCAGGGTGCTCATCGGAAGACGAAAGAGGGGAGACGAAATCCGAGGGTTGATCGACTTGTTGTTCTTGACCTCCCCATCACCAAAATCGAAGAAGGTCTGCCAACCAATGAACCGACGCTGGGCCCGATGTCCGCCGGTCAGATCATCGGGGTCATCCTGACCAAATGTCGCTGGATCGAACACGAGGGCGAAGAATGGTTCCCCCTCGTCTGCGGCGAGATTCGCTCGATAGCTGGGACGCACCTGGCTATGACCGAAGCGATAGGCCGACGTTTGAAACTCGACAGGAATGATCGCCCGCGTCGGATTGTAGAAGCGGCGACCGTTCGCTCGAATGTCATCGACGAGTGCATGACAGACGATTCCAGGCAAGTAATCGTTCAGGATCATCCACTGGTAGTGCCACCGAACGATTTGTTGGGCCTCATCAAAGGCTGCGTCATCTCGCAGGCCCGACGCTTCAACGCGGGCCATCACCGCATTGTGGAAAAGGAGGAATCCAGCTTGCATGCCCGAGATGATGAGATTTTCATCGTTACGGGGGTCCGCGATGATCGGCTGTCCGTCACCGTGTCTAGGGACATCTTCAAAGAGTCCCCCCGACTCCACGATGAAGCGGAGATCATCGTCGTAGAGGTCGGGTGATTCGCCTGGACCGCCCCCGTACACGCTGTCGAGATCGAACGTTGCCGTCCGAAGATTCGTACTGCGCTGGAGGGAGACGGGACGGCCCAGACGAGATCCGGCATCACGGGTGATGTCGTGGTCGAGGAACTGGCCCACGAACGCGTTGCCCGCGGAAAGGGTGGGGTTGTCGAGATTGTCGGGACTGAGTTCTGGTTCGGTGATCAGCCGGGTCGGGCCGACCTCGAGTGGATCGTTCGCGTCGAGCACTCCACCGGGCCGACTCAGTTCGGTTAGCGCATCGCGCCTCTCTTGGACGCCGGCAGCACCGAGGAACATGCGCCGGGAGGAGCGAGGTTTCTGCTTTGGAATGGTCGAGGTCGTCGCTCATTGTGCTGCCTTCGGGGGGTGAGTACTCACCGTGACGCATGGCGTGCAGAGACACCTCAAGGAAGGCTGAAGGAAAGGGAAGGATTGAAAACTCGTGGCCTTCTGTGGACTCAGGTCCGCTCGCTCGAGTTTGCGCTCCGAGCCGACGACGGAAAGAGTGCAGCTATGGACGAGATCGATACTTCACTGCAGAGCGACGGTACATCTGAAGGCGGTGCGGCCACGGCCAGCTCGCCACGTGACCGAAAAGCTGTTGCTGTTTCGTTCATCGCGCTCGCCGTCATTGGGATCTTCACGGTGTTTGCGTTGCAGAACACCGAGTCGGTCGAGGTCGACGTGCTCACGACGTCGTTCAGTCTGAGCAAGATCGTGCTCATGTCGGTGAGCGTTGCAGTTGGCGTACTGATCGGACTGATCATTAGCCGGCGTCGGCGCCGCACATGACCGACATCAAGTCGATGGGGTTGTATCGCAACGTCGATCGAATCCTCGCCGATCTCGCAAGTGATGGGTTCGGGGCCGATGATCCACTGAGCGTCGACGACTTGAGCAAATACGATCAGTATCACTACGAAGGAACTGACGCTGTCGACGACGCCATCCATGCGATCGGTGTTGGCTCGGAGTCCGTCGTGCTCGACGTTGGTTCGGGTCTTGGGGGGCCGGCCCGCTACATCGCCGATCACACCGGCGCACGGGTTACGGCCCTCGAGTTGCAAGCGGACCTCGATGCCACTGCAGCGTTGCTTACCGAACGCTGCGGCTTGTCAGCCCAGGTCGAACATCGCAACGGAAACGTCCTCAATGGAGATGCGCCGACGAACACCTTCACCGGGCTGGTGTCGATGTTGTGCTTCCTGCACATCCCCGATCGGGCGAAGCTCTTCACGAACTGCGCTGCAAGTCTTCGCTCCGGCGGAGTCATGTTTATCGACGACTACGTGGAGCTTGCGCCGCTTCAGCCCGCAGAGCGAGATGCTCTCGCGTCCACCGTGTATTGCACGTACCTGCCCGACACGACAACTTACGTTCGCGACGTGACGGCCGCTGGCTTCACCGACGTCGAAGTGGTTGATAAGACCGCGCAGTGGACCGAGTTCGTCAACGACAGGCTCGTACTGTTTCGTGCGAATCGCTCTGCGCTGATCGAGCGATATGACGCCCCGACCGTCGATGGGCTCGACCATTTCTATTCCACGGTCGTCGATCTCTTCGGGGGTGGACGCCTCGGCGGACTACGCCTGATCGCTCGCCTACCGGACGCTGATTGACGACTGTCGCATCTGGGTTAGTGCCCCCTCGTCGTCGCCCGGCGAGAGGTTGACTGCGCGGGTCTGAGCTGCGATGACGGTGGTGTTGAAGCCGTTCTTCTGCGCGTCGATCGCCGTTGCAAATACGCACACGTCGAGCGCTAGTCCCACCACGACGACATCGCTGACCGTTCGTTCTCGAAGGAGTGAGTCGAGCGCTGTCGGCATCTCTTTGTCTGTCTCGGGATCTCTCATTGTGAAACCCGAATAGCCATCTTCGCCGTCGACGCCTTTTTGGACGATCGGGCCACGAACGTCGAGGCCCGCCCGGAGCTCGGCTCCCCACGTGTCGCGCACACAATGGACGGGCCAAACACCGCCGAAGTCGGCGAAGTGTGGGGTCTGTGGCGGATGCCAATCCTGGGTGTACAGCACGTGCCCGCCGGCGGCCTCGACCGCCGAGATCTCTTGATTGATCGAGTTGGTGATCGTGTCGCCACCTTGGACGAAGAGGGAACCTGCAGGATCGGCGAAGTCGTTCTGCATGTCGACGACCACCAAAGCAGTGTGCGGACCATAGTGGGGTTCGGTCGCTGTCATCTCAGGAACGTACCGCATCGCCGTGTTGTCATGCGTCCTCGTCGATCGCATGGATCTCTTCGAGGAGTTGGGCCTGATCCTGCACACCCAGCATGTGAGCCTGATCGCCAGAACGGCCAGCCATCCAGTCGCCAGAGTGCGCATAGATCTCGACGATGCCGAAGTCATGACCGAAGCGCAGCATGCCTGCGAGATCTCGGGTGTCGAGTGATGTTCATCGGGCGAGCGCCCAGCGCGTGAATCGATCGAATGGCCGTGCGAGCCAGCGCCATCGAGTGAGCAACACGAGTGCCAATAGGCCGAGGGCCAACGTTGTGGCTCGAAGCGCACTTTCGTCCACCTCGGCATCGATGAAGCCAAGGACAAGCGAGCTGATTCCGGTGATGATGCCCGCATTCCCGAACGTCATGAGCCACAAGATGATCTTGCGCCGAACCGGATGGTTGATCGCGTCTTCAGCTTCGGAGGTGGTGTAGCCAACTCCCATGAGGGCGGATCGAGATTGGAAGTCGCGATGCGTGAAGCTGCAATGAAAAACGTGGCTATGAGGAGGAGTGAAATGACGGCGATCATGTGCACAGCCTGTCAGGCGACGGGTAGATCAGTGAATTTGACCAACTACCGAGATGGGCGTGAACATCGCGAGTAAGCGCCCTTCGTCGACCATCGCCTGTCGGTATTCATCCCAGTTGGGATGCGGTGCTCCACTAACCGCTTCGAAATAGTCGACGAGTGCATAGTTGGTCGCATCGTCGATCGCTGTGGTGGCGGGAAGGAGTTCGACGGTTCCATCGAACGATAGGTAGGTCCAAGATCCGGGGTCCGTGAGGTGGAGTACGACCCGTGGGTCGCGACGCATGTTGGTCGTCTTTGCTCGACTCTCCGTTATCGAGATGGCAAATGTGCCGTCCTTTACCGTGAACGCGATGTCGGAAGATTGAGCGCGGCCGTCTTTGCGAAGGGTGATGAGTACAGCGTTGCGGCGCTCGGCCGACCAGTCGATTGCGGTTGTGAGGTCCATCTGAGCAACCTACCCGCGGGCTCGCGAGGGTTTGACCCAAGAAGTTGGCTACGAGAGCGCTGGGAGCGAGTCGAGTCCGACCAGGTACAAGACGCCGAGCGCGATGCTGAGAGCGCTGACGATCAGCGCCAAGGTTGCATAGACGGGAAAGCTCCGTTCTGCACTGAGAAGACCAGCGCCAGCGATGACGGCGAGAAATGCATTGGCCAAGATCAGGCCGATAACCCAGGTTCCGAGAAGCAGCAGTCCGAATCCCACGCCGGCCACGGCTGAGGATGCGACAAAGATCGCGATTTGTGTCGGGCTTTCAATACCGACCCCGTGCAACATTCCAATGCCCGTGGCGGTGCGGTGGCCGTAGGCCGCGTCGGGTCGATCTGGGAGGGTGAGATCGTGCGTGTGTGTATGGCTGTGTCGGTGCATTCGCTGTCGGAATCCTCGCCAGCCCACCGCACCTCTTGTCGCTGCAACGGAAATCTGTGTTTCTTCGGCGATATGGGCATGGTCATGTGCCGGTAAGACATCGGGGGCTTGGTCGACGTGGTCGTGGTCGTGGTCGTGCTCGATGGTTATCTTCCGGCCAGCCATGCCGTTTCGCACGTGTCGGAGGCCAGCGAATGTCCCGTCGATGATCAACATCCATCGGCTGCGCAGTCGAAAGTCGCGACCCTTGCGCACCAGCTCGAGAAGGATCCAGCCGCCGAGTGCGATCAGTGTGAAACCAACAATGCGACCCATCCAGGCATCGAGGCCATCGGGAATTGCCAAGCCAAACGCGATAGCAAGCGTGCCGAGAGCGAATACAACGACCGCATGTCCGACGGCGTAGGTCATGGACAGGAGGAATCCACGCTTTCGGTTCTCTGCCGTTCCACTGAGGTCGGCGATGGCTGCGATGTGGTCCCAGTCGATGCCGTGTCTAAGACCGAGTCCGAGCGCGGTGAGCAAAAGGCCGAACGTCATACGTTCCGTCTATCGCCTTCACAGTCATTGCAACAACCTCGATGTGACCGAGGCTCCCGACACCGTGAACCTCGAGCTAAGAATTACAGCGCAGCGAGTGCGTCGGGAATCTGGTCCAACGATGTGACCTCGATGGTTGGTGTCGCAGGTCCGGTCATTGGCTGTCCAGTCGGGTTGAACCAACATGTGGAGATGCCGGCATTTGCGCCCGCGGCGATGTCGGAGGTCAGGCTGTCGCCAATGAGCACCGTCTCTCGGGGAACCCAGGAGTCCAGGTCGAGATGTTCGAAGATCGCGGGGTCGGGCTTGGATACGCCGACCTCTCCGCTGATTGCGACCGTTGAGAAGTAACGATCTAGCCGGAGCCGCTCGATTCGACGCCGTTGTACCGAGCCGATCCCGTTGGTGACCATGCCGAGAGTCACCAACGGATAAAGAACGTCGAGCAGCGGTTCGGAGCCGGCATAGAGCTCACCATGATCCCCGAGCCCTTTCACATATGTGTCGCCCAAGGCTTGCGGGTCACCGCTCATCTGCAGCTCGTGGAGGAGCTGTTCGAAGCGGAGAACCTTGACCTCGTTTGGGCTTAGCTCTCCGAGTTCGACGCGCTTCCACAAGGCCATGTTGAGTCTCTTATATATCGGGAGGTGTTCGCCTGGTTCCGCCACACCAATCGAGCGCAGCGTGAAGTTGAAGGCGAGAGCCTCTGATGCCTCACTGTCGAGCAGCGTGTGGTCGAGATCGAAGAGCACGGTGGAGAAACGCACCCTGCCATTCAAGCAGTACTCGGCCTAGCTGCAGCACGAGCTAGCTGAGCTAATGATCTGGTTCTCGAGTGTCTCTGCGTCACCCGTCTTGACGTACCACTCCCATTTGGTGTCGGGTCCCTGCACCCAGGTTTCGGTCTTCTCTGCGTAGCAACAGAGTGTGTCGTCTATACCACTGGTCTCTAAGCCACTCGCGCTGATGCGGATTTCGGCATCGCTGACCTGGGATGATTCTTCTACCTCGACGCCGAGGTGGTTGAGTGTGCCGCCCTGGCCCTCAGCTTCGAACAGCACCAGCTTGAGCGGTGGGTTTTCGATGGCGAAGTTGGCGTAGCCGGGCCTGCGTTTGTTTACGGGAGTGTTGAACATCTTTTCGTAGAAGTCGATCGATGCGTCGAGGTCGTCGACGTTGAGGGCGAGCTGAAGTCGCATTGTGGGTTCCTTCCAAATTCAATTCGATGGATGTCGATATGATAGCAATGTATCGACAATTGTCAATACGTTGAGGTATACTTCTTCTATGGAAACGTTGTGCTGCCAACCGCTCTTGAGTCGACCACTAGATGACGATGCCGCGGATGTGTTGTCTGGGGTACTGAAAGCGCTGTCTGACCCGGTGCGCTTGAAGTTGGTGAGCTTCATCGCTGCTCAAGGGGAGGCGTGCGCATGTGATCTGCCCGAACTCGTGGGTAAGTCGCAGCCGACCGTCAGCCATCATCTGAGCCAGCTCGTGGCAGCCGGCATCCTCGATCGTGAACAACGTGGGAAATGGGCTTGGTTCACTGTGAATCAACCGCGCCTCGCTGAGGTCTGTTCGATTCTCTGCTAGTCGTCGGGACTTCCGCCCGACATCCGTCAGCCGAGGTCTTGGTCGCTTCGCGAGCTTCGCTCCCCCACGTCATTGGGACTTCCGCCCGACATCCGTCAGCGGGAACGGCGGGAACAGAGAGAACAGGAGAGCCGCAACCGGGATCAACGCGAGGCCAAGGATCGCTGGAGGGTACGACCCGACGCGGTCTTGCAAGAGGGCCAAGGTGACGGGGCCGATGGCGGACGCGCCAACGTTGAGCAGTGTGAGCGTCCCTTGAACAGAACCCAGATGTGCGGTTCCGAACCACTGCGGGAGCAAGGTCGACGTCACCGTACGAATCGCTCCGCTCGAAGCGCCGAGCGTGATTGCGTAGGAGAAAACTGCCAGACCTGGCGCGGCGTTCGCTGCAAGAACATGGGCACTCACGAGTATCACCATGGTCACTGCAGGGAGCAGACGGCTCCCGAAACGGTCGATCACATAACCAGTGCCGACCGCCGCGACGGTCGAGCCGAGCACCTGTGGGAGGAACATCGCGGCCGCGGCATCTCGACTCAGACCAGCGTCGGTCAGCAGGTCGATCTGGTGAAAGTTGAGCGCCGTGCTGAGCATTCCGGCTGATCCGCTGACCGCTGCGAGGATCCAGAAGCCGCGAGTTCGCATCGCTTCGCCTCGGTCATAGGAGCGTTCGTGGCTTGAGTTTGGATACGCCTTGTCCAATGACGCCGATTTCGCATTGCTCGATGTCGGCAGGGATCGGAGGCCAAACCAGGCAATCGGTGTCACGGTCGCGGCGATGATCAGTGCGGCGATGAGCCAGGCGCTTCGCCAACCGACCGCAGCGATCAGGGCCGCAAGCCCAATCGGGCTCAGGGCCATCAAGGCATTCGACGCGGTCGAGAAGATCCCGATTGCTTTGCCGCGGTTCTCTCGAAACCGAAGCGAGACGGTCACGGTGCTCACGAGCGAGAGCGATCCCTGACCGACGAGTCGTATGCCTGTGAACCCAATGGCCAAGCTCAGGAGTCCGCTCACGAACGACATGTTCACGAGCGCGCCTGCGAACAAGACGCCGATGATCATCTGCGCGACTCGGACGCCGCGCCGATCAATGAATCGACCGATGAACGGAAGGAAGAGGGACCCAGTGAGCGTGCCGACGAGATAGGCCCCGCTCACCTGTGGGCGAGATAAATCGAGGTCGTCAACGAAGTGATCGATGAAGACCGAAACGCCGATGGTCTGACCAGGTCCAGTGAGTGCAGACGACAACGCTGCAAGGCCGAGGATCTTCGCAGCGTCACCGCTGAACATCGACCCCAATCGCGGAGCCCTCGTCTCGGTTGAGGTCACCGAAGAACGTTACGCCCACTTCCTGCGAGATCGACGCGGGCTGCGGCGCTCAGCTACATCGTTGACTGCGAGCGCTCAGTTGTTTCGTTGACCGCGAGCGCTGAGTGCATTCAGCCTCGCGAGATGTCGACCCGCGTCGATGGACTCTGAAACATCAGCGAAATCCTCCGTCGGCCCATTCCACTCCAGGTCGTCGACATTGGGGTTTACCGGCGCATCGAGTTCGATCGTCGCGATCCGTCGAAACAAGAAGGCCAGGTCTCGATTGTCCGACAAGGTCTGTGCGAGCTTCGCCCCACTTCGCACGGTGATGTCCCACTGGCCGGCTGCGCTGGGAATGTTTTCGATCGTGCCGTAACGGGCAAGAACGGTGCTCGTCGACTTCGCGCCCCAGCCGGCGAGGCCAGGGAAACCGTCTGCGGCGTCACCTACCAAAGCCAAATAGTCGGGAATCGAGGCCGGCTCCACACCGAATTTCTCGCGGACTCCGGCCTCGTCGTATCGCACCTCCTTACGGCGATCGAATTGCACGATCGAGCGCTCGTCGGAGACACACTGAGCGAGGTCTTTGTCGGGGGTGCAGATCATCACCTCGTCGACCCGCGGGTCATCAGCGTACGTATTTGCCCCAGCTCCGAGCGCGTCGTCCGCTTCGAACTCGACCATTGGCCAGACGACGAAACCTGCTGCGGTGAGAACGTCTTCGAGAAGCTGGAACTGCGAACGGATGCCTTCTTCGATTTCTGACCCGTCCTTGTAGCCATCCCAAAGATCGTTTCGAAATGACTCGATGACGTGATCGGTCGCGATGCCAATGTGTGTCACTCCTTGCTCGAGCAGCTGAATCATCGACCCGAGCACGCCTCGAACCGCCCCGACTTCTTGACCCTCGCTCGTGACATGAGAGGGAGCAGCAAAGTAATAACGAAAGAGCTCGTACGTTCCATCGATCAAGTGCACACGCATTGAATGATCATGGTCGAATCCCATTGGTAACGCCCAATGCTTTCGATAGGAACGAAGGTTTGGTACAACTGTTCTGTGCATCTGACTCCTGAACAGATCGATCGACAGCCGTTCCGGACGACCCGACGTGGGTACGACATCGTGCAGGTTCGAAATTTCCTGCGCGAGATTGCCGCTGAGATGCGGGCCCGCCAAGAGGTGCGCGAGAAGTTGGCTGCCAATGGTGTCAATGCAGCCGTCGCCGAAAATGAAGTGCATGAGATTTTGGCTGCGGCGCGAGAACGAGCCGATGGGCAATCGGCTGAGATCCTTGCGGCTGCCCAAGTACAGGCGAACAATCTCATCGAGAAGGCTGAACTAACCGCCCGTGAGAGAAGTGACGTGGTGCTGACACAATCGCAGGCGCGACTCGATCGACTTCTTGAAGAAGAACGAGTCGTGCACGCTCGGGTGCAAGCTGCACGAGCCGAGCTCGAGGCTCCTGAAGCGCTTCCGGTCGCTTTGGACGCACGAGATATTGTCGCCAAGAAGACCGTCCCGGACTCTTCGCTCGCCGACTTTATGAAGACGACGCTGCGGCACGAAGTACGCCCAGACTGAGGTACGAAGTGTGCTCAGACTGAGGTACGAAGTGTGCTCAGACTGAGGTACAGGGATTGCTGCTCCACTCGATCAGGCGCGGGCGATCGTATGGTCCGACCGACTGGAGCAGCAAACAACCCCATGTCGAGTTCGAAGAAAGACCATGAGCCACCTCCGAACGTGACATTGCAATC
>JBLIMK010000048.1:0-28395 GCA_047638715.1 Verrucomicrobiales bacterium | reverse complement strand
GCTCATAGACGCGCTCGGCATCGACTTTGATGGTGGTTTCGACGGCGACCGACGGCTCATCAGACATTCTCATGCCTGGAGCATATCGACGGCGATCTGACACACTCCGTGACCTTGATCGCTGCTAGGACCGGAGTGAACGTCCGTTCATGAACAGACCGCGCTCCGCCTCGCAGACATCATGCACAAAACAGGTTGGGTCATGATCGTTCGTCAACCCTTCCGACTGCATGAACGCGTAGGCGGTCGTTGGTCCAAAGAAACGCCATCCTCTGCGCTTGAGCTCCTTTGCAAGCTCAGCCGATCGGGGGGTCTGGGTTGGCATACCCCCATCGACGCGATCGGGCGCCTCCAGCGCCCATGTCCATATCCACTCGGTGATCGAGCCTTCGGCCTCTACGAGCTCGCACGCCCGTTGCGCGTTGTTGATCGTCGCTTCGATCTTGCCTCGATGACGAATGATCCCGGCGTCGCTGAGGAGGCGTTCCACATCGGCCTCACCAAATTCAGCCACGGTCGCGAAGTCGAAGTCTGCAAACACCTCACGAAATCGATCGCGCTTTCGCAGGATCGTCAGCCAACTGAGGCCCGACTGGAATCCCTCGAGGCAGATCTTTTCGAACAATCGCTCATCACTCGTTGTTGGACGTCCCCACTCGTTGTCGTGGTAGTCGAGGTAGTCCTCGTGGCGCGTTGGCCAGCCGCACCGGATTGGTTCAATGCTCATATCGCGACTCTAGAAGTGCCGACGCTGAACCACCAGCCCGAATCGATGGTGGGAGAACACTTCTTCAGGAACTCCAACGAGTTGCCGATGAACGCGATATGGATCGACATTTGCATCTAGTACCAGCTGGCGAGGATTTACTCGACCATGTGGACCTCGCAACGCTCGACCGCGAAGAGACCAATGTCGTCGATCTCGATTCGGAACGCCTGCGCCGCCGGTATCGCTACCACCCCTCAGCGGG
This sequence comes from Verrucomicrobiales bacterium, assembly GCA_047638715.1. Lineage (GTDB taxonomy): Bacteria > Actinomycetota > Acidimicrobiia > Acidimicrobiales > SHLQ01 > SHLQ01. Next base: position 27,424 of record JBLIMK010000048.1, on the reverse strand, counting down.
GACTGCCTGGCTCGATGACCTGTTCGACGACGATGATCTCGACCCCGTCTGCTGACGGTCGCCGCTAACCAGCCGAAAGTTCTCGCAGCAGTTCGAGATCGGCGCGCGTTGGCTGCTCCGAGACCGTCGAGCGCGTCGTAACACCGGTCTCCCACACAGCAAACGCTTCAGCGAAGTCCCCAGCGCCCGTCGCGAAATCGGGTGCTTCCGCGCTCGGCCACCACGGTGACGAGCTGCTAATGCCGCGCTGATCCCGCCAGTCATTTCGATCGTCGTCAGAGTTCAGCTCCACGTCGACGACATGACCAAGCTCGTGTGCAAACACGCGGTGCAACGTCGCCGGAGTGTCCGACGTGCGCACAAAGATCTCGATCTGCTTCTCCTGAGGATAGGTCAGGGCGCGGATCCCATTTCGAGGACCGCGGAAGTCGATCGTCCAATCGGGAAATCGCGATCGCCAGTCGTAGGTCACTCGCTCCAATGCTTGGTCGCCTATCGAAATAGCTGTTGTTGTTGGAACCGCAAAGGTTGGCACTGCGGAGAGCGACGCGTCGATTGATGTCGATGGCGCCTCGGTCGTCTGCGTCGTCGTCGTGGGCGGCACCGTCGTCGTGGGCGAGGAGGTCTCTTCGTCTGCCAAAACCGGTGCACTGGATGCGACGAGGGCGGTCGTGGTGCTCTCCGGCGAGGGGTCTGGCGTCGCCGTTATCGGAGACGCGTCGGCCAACGCCGGCGTCTCGGTCGCCCCAGCGACCTCGGCATCTGGGCGGTCGGCGGGAAGTAGCCATAACGCGGCGACTACCAGCGGCACCGCGAGTGCTTTGGAGCCAACCTTCATAAAGAACATGGATACGCCAGCATGGCCGCGTTCGCAAATACGGGGCGGCGGGTACTTCAGCTCAGGAACTCGCGGATTCGATCCTTCGGCCGTCCAATGATGGCCTTCTTACCCTTGACCACGATCGGGCGTTGCAAGAGTGCCTTGCGCCGTGTCAACAACTCGATGACGGCCTCGGGGTTACCGACGTAGTCGTCAGCGTTCAGCTCGAGTTTCTTGAATTGGCTGTCCTTGCGGACGAGGTTCTCGACCGGATCTTCCAATCCGGCGACGATCGCTTCGAGCGCTTCACGACCGGGTGGCTCTTTCATATAGAGCACCACATCGTGATCGACTCCCAGATCCTCGGCGACCGCCAGGGCATTCTTTGAAGAGCCTCAATGAGGGTTGTGATAGATCGTTACTGTTGCCATGAGCGTCTCCTAGACAGCGTCTGAACCAAGTTCGCCAGTACGGATTCGGGCGACGGTTTCCAAATTCGTGACCCACACCTTGCCATCACCAATCTTGTCGGTGCGGGCTCCATCGATGATCGCCTCGACGGCGACATCGACCTGATCATCATCGACGATGATCTCGATGCGAGTCTTCGGCGTGAACAGCACGCGATACTCGGTGCCTCGATACGTTTCGGAGTGTCCACCCTGACGACCAAATCCTTGGACCTCAGAAACTGTCATTCCTTGAATCCCCGCAGCCGCGAGCGCATCTTTCGCGTCGTCGAGCTTGAACGGCTTGATCACCGCGGTAACGAGCTTCATGGGTCTCCTCACGCCAACGTTGGCTTGGCTGATCTTACGACGTCCGTACCGAGAACAGATATTCGAGACAAGCAGGATTGGATCGATCGACTAACGGCCGGTTTTCAGGACCGATCCGTCGAGACTCACCGAGCCGGAAACGGACTCGGCCGGCCAGTCGACGTGAATCTCCATGGCACCGATCTCGGGTTGTGGCCATACCCACCAGTCGCCGGTAATGACGTGCTGATCCTCATGTCGACGGTCGTTGAGATTGATGTGTTCATCACGTTGTCCAAGGGACAACAGGCGAGGCGCCTCGGGCTGTTCGAAGACGAAGCGGTCGAACACGGCTCGGTTGTCGAGAGTCGTTCCATCGGGCAGCGCAACTTGCAGCAGAAGAAAGTCAGGTCCGGCGTTGTAGTGAGCGCCCACTCCGGGAATGAGCGCTTCTTCGGGAGCGAACACAGGCGGAAGCACCCACGTTCGAAGGGAACGAATGCTCATGGTGAAACCGAAACCGAAACCATCGGTACCAAAGGCGGTGAGTTCCACCCGTGCCGAATCGCTCGACGCGACATATAGCGGCACCAGCCCAGGAGTGCGGATTGCATCGATACGTCCGGCAGGATCAGGTCCCCACCAGCCGCGGTGGCCTCCGTTACGCCGATCGAGCGTCGTCAAAAGGTCATCGATCTCTTCACGGGACAAATGGCGCATGCCATAGGCCACAAGCCGGCGCGCCTCATTGGCTTGCACGCCGAGATCTCGAAGCACAGCACAAGCACCAGACTGATCGTCGACGAGCAGACCATGCATGAGCTCGAACAGACCTGTCGGTCCCCCATCGAGGTGAGGCGTTTGCAAGGCATCGATTGCCCGGGACGTGAATTTTGGCTCCGCAAACGACGCAAGGTCATCCGGACGTAGCTCGAGGAGCCGTTCGATCGCACGATCTATCCGAAGCGTGTTGAGCGCAAACAGCTCGATCAATTCGACTATTTCACCATGGGCCGTCGCCACGAGCCCATAGAGCAGATACTCGGTGCCGCAGCGCGAGTCGCCGTTCGCGAGCGCAGCATGTTTGGCCACCTCCAGCGCGAGCTGGGCGTGGTTATCGAGCGAAAGTTGTTCCTCCATCGATCACGAAGGTAGAAGACGAAACGGCTCTGGAGTAGGGGCATTGGACCCAACGCTTCCCGATATTCGAAAAGCTGATTCCTATGGACTACGAATATGCGTCCACCCACCGAGATCCACACCGTCGTACCCTGTTTTCATGAGTTTGCGACCGCCCGACGATATCGACATCCTCGATCTCGACGATCTGGAGCGCGGTGGACCAAGAATGCGCCGTCAACCTCGGCAGGCCCCGATCACTCCGGGAGCACGTCAGCCAGGGTCGTGGGCAGACCCGCGTTTCCTCATCCCACTGGTCTTGCTCCTGACCGCCGTGTTCGTCATTGGTATGGCAATTCGTTCCGACGGCACGCAGGAAGAAAGTCCCGGCGAGGAAATTGCGGCGGTTGCAACATCGGAACTCGCGGTCGAAGTGCAGGAGGCTGAGCTTCGCGCTGGGTTCAGCGAAATCGAGATCACCGAAGAGGATGGCACGATCATCATCACCGGAAAGGTCAGAGATGCGCTCGAAGCGGGAGCGATTGGCGCCGTGGCCAGGTCGGTCGAGGGAACCCAACGTGTCGACAACAGGGTCGTAATCGCTGACGGAGTCCTCGCGCAAGGATCTTCAAGCACCCTTACGTCTGCCAACGCCGGCGGCGGTGGGCTGGCGCAACAACTCGCCGAATTCGGTCAGGTCACGTTCGAGACGGGAAGCGCCTCACTCACGCCGGATGGTTCCGCCGTCGTCGATTCGGTCGCGGCGCTTCTCAACCGGTCCGTTGGTATTCGCGTCGAGGTGCACGGTCACACCGACTCCGACGGTGACGAGACGAGAAATCAAGTTCTCAGCCAGGAACGCGCCCAAGCCGTGGTCGTTGCACTCGCGCAGCGAGGTGTTGACACCGCCCGACTGACAGCCATCGGCTTTGGCGAATCGAATCCCATCCAGCCAAATATCACCTCTGAGGGTCGAGCGGTCAACCGCCGAATCGAGTTTGTCGTCAGCATCTAACTCTCGAGCGTCATCTCGATTGAATTGGCGCGACGCTCGCCCGTAGAACAGAATCCTTGCGAGGGCGGAAAAGTGATCCGCGAGCGACGAATGTCGATCGTCGGTCGTCGCCCACCGATATTGGGAGGATGTATGGCGAGGATTCGCCGGCAGCGCACCGATGCCTCGGCGCGAACGGCCTCCCTCGTATCTTCCTTCTCCGACCAATTTGGTCTGGTCGATTGGTCACGGACGGCGCTCCTCGAGGGCAACGCCAAAGGAGTATTGCCGTGGAGATCGACGCGTTGGCGGTGGCTTCTGTCGTTCACCCTGGTTCCCCTGCTCGCGCTCGGAACCTGGTGGGGGATCAACCACATCGAAGGTGACGTCGAACAGGCAGCGATCGACATCCTCGAACGGAACCAAATCGACACGTTGAACCTCACGTTCGACGCGACCTATCGGAACATCGAGGTAGGAGGGGTCCTCCCAGCCGGAACCGATGCCGTGAAGGTGAAAGAACTGCTCGAGAGCGGGGTGGCCGGCGAAAAGGAAGAGGCCATTCGTCAAGCCGAAGTCAGTGCCATCGATGCAGCACCGGTCGCCCTCGGCGCGATCAACGTCGAGGCGACCTCCAACGATGGCCTCGAGATCACCCTGACCGGAACCGTCCCCTCTCAGGACGATAAAGATTCGATACTCGCAGCGGTCAGTGCAGCCGGGTTGGAGGTCGTGAGCGAGGATCTCACCGTTTCGGGCCTCGACCCGTCGGATCCGGACGCTCTCGACCGGATCGATCGCTTCTCGACTCTTCTCCGCGGCCTCACCGCTGGCTCCTTCAGCAGCGCCGCTCTGATGGTCACCGACGCCGACGACATCAGCGGAACGGTCAACACAGCGACCCTGGAGAGCGCAGCCGACCTTCAGGCGCTGGCGCAGAACCGCGTCGAGGTCATCTCACCCACGCCCCTCGGAAGCCTCGCTACCGACATCAACTTCGATGGCACGCGGATGATTCTCGAAGGAACCGTGCTCAGCGAAGCCCACGCGGCCGATCTCGCGACGGCAGCAGCGGGCGTCGTCGGCCGTGAGAATGTCGTGAACAACCTCGTCGTATCGGGCTTGACCGAGGCCGCTTCAGGTGCCGACGATCGAATCGCGGCACTCGGCGCGACGATAGCGACCTTCGCAGGTCTCAACTCCGCAGGCGCCACTATGAACGACACCGATCTGACCGTGAACGGAGAGGCGATCGACGATGAGGCGCGCGCCGGCACTCTCGCCGCGCTGGCGGAAACGACCGACGCGGGTCTCCGGCCCGGCGGCGAAATCGATGTGGCAGAACCTCTCCCGCCCGAGAATTCACTCCAAGAAGAAATCGATCTCTTGCAGGCTGAGCTCGATTCACTCGAGGAAGAAATCCGTCAGAACGTCGTATTCGAAACCGACTCGAATGAACTAGCTCCGCTCGCGCAAACAACCCTCGACAAGGTCGTCGATGCCATGAACCGATATCCACGTCCTGTCGTCGAGGTTGGCGGACACACGGATTCCGAGGGCCCCGATATCTACAACCTCGATCTTTCCCAGCGTCGTGCCGACGCTGTCGCTGCGTACGTTGCGACATCGATCGGAGCGCCCCGCCTCCGATCTGTCGGGTTTGGCGAGAGCATTCCGATCGCCGACAACAGCCTTGCTAACGGTCGCCTTCAAAATCGTCGAGTCGAGTTCATTGCAAAGGAGAGTTTCTGATGATCTGGGCACTCTGGCAAATCTTGGTACCCCTCCTGATCGCCCTGGGCGTGGGAGTACTCATTGGGTGGTTGTTGTTTCGATGGCGGAGACGACTCGTCGCCGCGCGCGAATGGAATCAGCACACTCTCAGGGCACAAACAGCACGGCTCGAGCTCGTCTCAGCCCAGGCAGCTCACAGTGAAGCGGTCAACGAACGCTCGGTGAGCACCAGTCGATTCGCAGCGCTCTCGACCGACTATGAATCGACCAAGGTCGAGCTCGATGACTCGAACAGACGCATCTCTTCGCTCGAGCGCGATCTGAGCTCTGCCAAAGGGAGGATTTCGGGATATGCATTGCTCGAGAGCGAAGCGAGGCAGCTTCGCTCAGACCTCGAGACGACCAGTGGCTCACTCGACTCTGAGGTTGATCGCGCGGATCGACTCGATACTGATCTAGCGAACGCAGACGCTGAAATCACCGCGCTTCGAGCAGATCTTGCGGCGGGCACAGGGACCATCGGTCAGCTCGAGGCAAGCGCTGCTGCCGCTGCCGTGACCGCCGCGACGCTTCACGATACCGAGGCGGAGATCGGCGAATTAGATGCGGCGTTGCGGGCCGCACGTTCCGAGCTCGATCATTCACAGAGTCGGATCGCCGACCTCGATACACATCTCGTTTCGGCGCGCGGCGACCTGGACGGAGCCCGAACGCGCATTGGGGAGCTCAAGCTTGACATCGTTGCCTTACAGGCCCCCAGGGAAGCTGCGACAATGCCTGAACCCCTGCAGCCGGTTGCGTCATGGCCAACCGACACGTGGCAATCGGGGGCGACGAAGCTCGGCACACCGGGTGCGAAACACGCCGATGATCTTCAGGTCATCAGCGGCATCGGACCCAAAATGGAAGGCTTGTTGAACAACTTCGGAATTACCGCGTGGGAGCAGGTCGCAGCGCTTCGTTCGTCCGAGGTGGTCGAGCTAAACACTGCGCTCGACTTTTTTCATGGACGAATCGAACGCGACGAATGGGTCGACCAGGCCAAAGAGCTCGTCGAACAATTCCCCGACATGAAGAATCGACCGACGCGAGCGAGTTACCTCGACCGCTCCAACGACGACGCCCCTTCAGCTGAGTCGAACCCGCACTCCGGCGTCTAACGTCGGGGCATGCCTATCGCCCCCCTGCGCCGTCGTCGCCGATCAGCGCTGGCCGCGACGTTGACGATCTTGCTCGGAGCCTGCTCGTCATCAAATTCGGGAAACCCGTCGGCCGATCGGCCTCTCGAACAAGCGCCGGACTCCGGTCAGACGAATGATCTGCCAACGGAGACTTCGTCGACCACGATCGTCGAGCGCGAATCGAATCGACCTTCCGCCGATCTTCGTGAACTGACGGCGATCGCTGGCCACATCGTACGAAGGACCGACGACCTCAACATCGTTGTGACCTCGCCGAGCGGCGAACAACCGACAGATCTCTCGGCTGACTCCGACGACTTCCCGACACAACCAACGTGGTCGAACAGCGGCGAGTTAGTCGCATGGACTTCCATCTTCGCGGAGGGAGCGCGGTTATCGATTGCCGCCGCCGACGGGTCGTCGGAAACCCGGGAGACCAACGTCACCGCGCCTGCCTTCTTCTTGTCGTGGGCACCCGACGATTCCTCTATCGCCGGACTCCGTCAACCAGCGACGGGTCTCGAGTTCTTCTTGGCAGACCCCACATCACTCGACGTACGAGTTGTTGGGCGCGGGCAGCCCTTCTACCTCGACTGGATCGGCAACGAATCGGTCGTCGCTGCGATCGGAGGGGTCTCGCTCGTCGACATACCCACGTCGGCCGACGCAGTCCCCGAGGTCCGAGATCTACAGGACCCCTTGGGCATCTTTCAGACCCCCGCAGCCCTCCCCGGCGGCGATGTTCTCGTCGCCGCCAACGTCGGGACCGATAACGCGCTGGTACGACTCGATGGCGTCGCCTCCGAGACGATTGCTCTGGCCGATGGTGCGCTGCTCATCGCTGTAGCTCCAGCCGGCGATCGAGTCGCCGTCCTCTCGGCAACCACAGAGCCGCAATCCCAGGTCATCAGCTTCCAAACCGAACCCCCACCCAAGCTGGCCAGCGGCAAGGTCTCGATCATCGATCTGGTCACGGGAGATATCGAGTCGCTGTCCGAGACCAATGTGCTCGCAATGAATTGGAGTCCCGACGGCTCGACGCTCGCGCTTCTGCAGGTAGGCGAGACGACCGCTCATTGGATCTTCCTGACCGGTGACGACGTGTCGTCGAGCGGCCCGTTCGTGCCGAGCAACGTGTTTCTCACGTCGTATCTACCATTTGCTGATCAATACAATCACGCGACGACGTGGTGGTCTCCCGACAGCAGAGCGTTCGTGATCTCCGGGACGATCAACGGCGACTCCGGGATCTTCGTCGATGTGGTCAGCGATGATTTCGGACCTGTGCGCATAGGCGATGGTGATATCGCCTTTTGGTCGCCGCGCTAGAGCGACGGATCGGAACAACCGTCGAAGCCGCCGGTGCCGCTCGACGAATCGTCCACGAAATCTGAGAGGAACCCGGAGCCAGCGTCGCTCGTCCGCTTCCAACGCATAAGTCCATCAGCAATGGCACGACCATGGGACCACTGCACCTCGTTGTTTGTATACAACGCTGCTTCTGATGAGTTCGAGAGGTACCCAGCTTCCGTGATGACCGACACGATGCCAGGCGTGAAGCGATGGATTCCGTAGAGATCGACGCCCTCGCTGTTCAACCTCGCCGAGACACCATTTCGCCAGGTTCCGACCCAGTCAGCGTCGTAGAACGACAAGCGTTGGGTCAGCTCCTCAAAAATGATGCCGCCGAGGCGTTTCGAATCAGGATTTCCTGCGTCGACGAAGAGCTCTGTTCCAGGGGTTGATTGTTTGCGGGTCGCGCCACCGTTGTGGTGGATCGAGACAAACGCGTCGGGAGTGAGCGCGTTGGCGATGTCAGCGCGTGATCGAAGTGGAATCCGGATGTCGGTTGTGCGGGTGAGGAGCACCGTGTAGCCAGCTTCTTCGAGATACCACTCGACGATCTCGGCCACGCGAAGGTTCAGCGCTTTCTCGGCAGCGCCATTCGGGCCAGCGGCACCGATCTCGGACCCACCATGGCCAGGGTCGAGCACGAAGTCGATCGACGTAATCCGCTCACCGTCCCTGATCGTGACCTCGTTGCCACAAGGTGTCGTCGCTCTCCAACCGCCGCTCGCTCCCGGCCCGATGACCGGTAGGACGACGCCTCGAGGGCTCACGATCACACCGCCGTCGCCGGACGGAGTGGTAGTAGCAACGGCCGTTGTCGATACGGCCACCGTGGTCGTGGTGGACGTTGTCGATGAGGCTGTCGATGTCGTCGTTGTTGTCGGGGCGGCGGTCGTTGACGGCGCGGCGGTGGTGATCTCGGAATCTGTTACGGCGACTGGGTCGATCGACAAGCCTTGACCGCCGCCGCGGGCCGCCGCCGATGTCGTGCTCGAGCCGTCAGGATCAGCGAGTGCAAGCTCGACCGCGCCGAGAACGTTGGTGTCCTGTCCCGGCACCGTTGCAACAGTGGGACTTGGTGCCACGAGCTGGCGTGGCGCATTGGATTCCGACAATCCACGTTGCGCCACGGCTAACCGATCGCCGGCGCTCTGTGAAACGAGCTGGGCCTTTGGGGCGCCGATCGGAGGCAGCAACAGCAGCGCCGTGATTGCACACAAAGTGCATATGGCTGCGGTGAAAATGTAACGCACGGGACCTCCGCGCCTGAAAAGGCGCATGACAATAACTCAGGGATGGCCCCGCTCCGTGGGACAGAGCTTAGGTCAGGCGCCGGTGCCCTTGGTGGAGTCCCATGCTGACCCAGAAGAATCCCTCGTCAGGGGTTCCGGTGGCGGCGTCCTGCCGTCGAGCTCAGCATCGACGACGTCGAGTTTCCAGCGGGCCTTGGCGATCTTGATGCGTAGGTCGGCAACAGCGTGGCCAGACGTGGCGGCGTCGGCATATTCGAGAACCTCGCGGTAGGTCGCACTCGCGTCGACGTACCGGGCTTTGAGCTCTTGATCGTTGGCGATCGTGACCCTCGGGTCGAGGTCCAAGATCAGGTCACTCATCTTCTGCAGCTCGAGTTTCGTACTTTCGCGGGCTCCGGACGTGTGCGTGCGACGCGACTTCTTCTTGCGAGACGAGCGCAGCGATAACAGCGCCAGCACTCCAGCGACGATCGACAGGAGTACAAAGATTCGTGTTCCATCGAGAAATCCGTTCTGGGCCAGAGGCGGAATCTGTGTTCCGAGTTCAGCAGCGCGCTCCGCCGCCCGACCGAATGAGACCGCTGCGCTCTCTCGATCGAAATCGTCGAGGGCCACGGCGAGATTGAAGAACGGAATCGTGACACTCGCCCCGCCGCTATTGTCGCCGGTCACGAGCAAGAGTGTTCTCGGACCACCCTCGACAATGAGTTGTTCGAGTGTCGATTGGGCGAGGAGAGCAGCGGGGTTCTGCGATGGATCTTCGTCGACGGAAAAGCTGCGGTCGGTGAGTGCAAAAGCGAACTCTCCACCCCACTTCTCGACCACCGCAGACATCTCACTTGCCGCGAGCGAACCCGTATCGTCCCACCAACCCTGGGCCAGGACACTGGAGGCGATCTGCGACTGCAGCGAAACATCTTGATCGCCGTCCGTCTGTGCGCTTAACGTAGCGGGCCAAAAAGAAGCGGAGAGCAAAGCGGTGATAGCGAGAGTGAAGGCGGTCGACCGCCGTGGCTGAAACACGCTCACTCGCCAGCCGCCTCAGCCGTTTCGCTGGCGCCATCGTTCGTTTCGCGGCTCGCATCGTCGATGAGTTCGACTCCTTGAACGTCGCCGCGGGTCAAGATCATCAGCTCTTCGTTCGTCGGGTCGTCGATCTCGACCAATCGAATCGCGTGACGAGACACCGCTGCTTCGAACAGGTTGCGCGCGGTACGTCCGTTGCCGAATCCGTGGCCTCGATCCTGAGCTGCGAAGAACTCGAGCACCCCTTCTTCGCCCGACTCGTCGAGGTGGTACTCCTGTCCTCCGGCGATCAGCATGAAGATCTTGAGCAACTCGTCGTCGTCGTAGTCATCGAAGCGAATCGTGCGGGGGAAGCGCGACTGCATCCCTGGGTTTGCCTGAACCAGGGCGGCCATTTCATCTGGATATCCAGCCAGGATCACCACGACGCTGTCCCGACGATCTTCGACCAGCTTGACCAGGGTGTCGATCGCCTCTCGGCCAAAGTCCTTTTCACCACCTCGGGTCAACGAGTACGCCTCGTCGACTAGCAACACGCCCTGGTCGGCTCGATCGAATACGTCGTTGACCTTCGTGGCGGTCTGTCCAACAAAACCAGCGACCATTCCGGATCGATCGGTCTCGATCAGATGGCCTTTGTCGACAACTCCCAAGCTGCGATAGATCTGCGCAAGCAACCGCGCGACCGTCGTCTTTCCAGTACCGGGGTTGCCGACGAAGATCAGATGCCGACTCGAGTCGGGTACCGGAAGATCGCGCTCAGCTCGGAGCTTTTGCACCTTCAGCAGCGCGGCGACAAGTTTGACCTCTTCCTTGACTGCGTCGAGTCCAATCAGTTGATCGAGCTCCTCGAGCAACTCATCGAGTGGGCGCTCGGGCGGGAGGTCCTCCTCGGCTTGAGCAGCGGGAGCGGCCGGGGTGCCGCTCGTGGCGACAGATGCGCCTGAATTGACTTTGCCGGTCTTCATTGTCCGCAACAACATCGATCGAAACTGCTCGACGCCGCTGAGCTCGAACCGAGACGTGTAGTCGTCCAGGCCAATGGCGGTGTGGGCCATCCGAAGCGCCTGTTCGTAGTACACGCTGGAATAGGCGGTTCCGGATTGCTGGTCGGCAGCGACGAGGGAGTTGAACAACCCCGATGGTTCTTTCAACCATGACCGTTTTCCCGAGATCAGCCCGGCAGCTCGAACGTCGGTCGGCTTCGTGTCGGGAGGGAGGAGGTCGGGAAAATGTTGTTCGAGGGCGGCGATGAAAGCGTCCAACTCAATGTCGGAGTGGCTGTCATCACAATCGATGAACGCGGCCGAACAGTTGAACGCATCGAGAGCAAGATCCTTGCGTAGCTGATCGGTGCCGCGACGCAGCGTTGTGGCGCTGATCGGCTCGAGCGTCGACATCAGGGTGTTGATGAACGCATCGACCGCGTTGGCAAGTCCGAGATCGGTTTTCGACATCCCACCAGCCTAGAGAACTTCCGCGCTCGGTCTGCGCTGAGGCTCGGGCGGAAGTCCCGACAAGTTGCAAATTTGGGTGCGAGCGGGTTTCCGCGGATGCTCGGGCGCAAGTCCCGACAAGTTCAAGTCCCGACAAGTTGAAGTCCCGACAAGTTACAGTTTCTTGGTGAACGTGATCGACCTACGAAGTGACACCGTGACTCGTCCTGGCCCCGCGATGCGCGAAGCGATGGTGTCGGCTGACGTTGGCGACGATGTGTTGGGCGACGACCCGACCGTGAAGCAGCTCGAAGCAATGACAGCTTCGCTTCTTGGCAAGGAGGCAGCGCTCTTCGTGCCGAGTGGTACGCAGTCGAATCTCTGCGCCCTGCTCGCTCACTGTGCACGAGGTGAGGAGTACATCGTTGGCCAGAATGCCCACGCCTACAAGCGCGAGGCGGGGGGTGCTGCGGTTCTTGGAAGTATTCAGCCCCAGCCGATCGAGTTCAGCGAGAACGGCACGCTCGACCTCGAGCTCGTCAGGGCGAAGGTGAAGCCGGACGACCCCCACTTCGCCCCCACGAAGCTGCTGGCGCTCGAGAACACCCAAGACGGCATGGTTCTGCCGATGTCCTACCTCGATGACGCCCGTGCCTTTGTCGATGAGATCGGTCTTTCGTTGCACCTCGACGGGGCCCGAATCTGGAACGCAGCGGCTGCACTCGGCGTCGATGTCGCCGACATCGCCGCGCCGTTCGACAGCGTGTCGGTGTGTCTGTCTAAGGGACTCGGAGCACCACTCGGGAGCGTGTTGGTTGGTGCCCAAGATCTAATCGACCGTGCATCTCGGTGGCGCAAGATGTTGGGTGGCGCAATGCGCCAGTCCGGCGTCGTCGCAGCCGCTGGAATCTATGCGCTCGAAAACCATCGAGCACGACTCATCGATGACCACACGATGGCGAATGCACTCGCCGACGCCTTGCGTACGGTCCCTGGCGTGACGATCACCGCCGTCAACACCAACATGGTGTTCTGTGACTTCACGGGCTACGACGGCGACACTGCGGCGGCATTCGACGCACACGGCATCTTGGGTGAGGTCGGACCTCGAAATAGTCGCCTTGTCACACACCTCGACCTTCCGGCCAACACACCAGATCGAGTCGTTGCTGCCCTGAGCTGAATACGGCCATTCATGCTTCTTGACCTCAATAGGCGCACCGGAGTCGCCGATTGATGGACTATGAGTTTTCTTCGTCGTCGCGGCGCGCTTGTTGGGCTCCTCGGATCGATCATCGTGGTCTTCGTGGGCCTCGTCGCGACCGTTGCGTTTTCGTTCATCGATGACGCTCCGGCGAGCGCGCAGACCAACGAACTTCCTCCCGAAGTCCCTCGACGAAATCTGCCAAAAGTGCTCGATGGCACCGTGTTCGACAGTGCGCGTGTCGGTGACATCATCGTCGTCGGAGGAGACTTCACCCAGCTCGAAAAGCAGGACGGCGAACGTATAGACGTTTCGGGCGCCTACGCGTACCACGTCGATACAGGCGAACTGATCGATTCGTTCGTGCCCGTGCTCACCAAGAACGAAGGGGATCCGGTCATCTTGGCGGTCGAGTCAGCGGGCCCTGACAGTGTCCTACTCGGCGGAAAATTCGGTTCTGTGAACGGGCATAACCATCGTCGGCTCTCCAAGATCTCGATCAGCAGCGGCCAGGTTGATACGTCGTTCGCCAGCGATTTTGATGGTCCGGTTCGAGACATCGTGTTGAAGAATGGCCGACTATTCGTTGGCGGCGAGTTCACGAGCGTGAACGGTGTGGCCCGCGGCCGACTCGTCTAGATGGACGCCGAAACAGGTCTGGTCGACCCGACCTTTTCACACGACGTCACGGGCTCGACCCGGTTCAGCGACGAACCTCACGGACCCAAATACTTGGGCATCACCGCCAACAACATCCTCGTCGTCGTCCATCGATCACGATTTGTTGGCACTGAGGAGCGATCAGGAGCCCCTTTGGATCGCTCGAAACTTCGATAGCACCTATGCCGTCGGTATCTCCGACGCCGCAGTATTCATCGGCGGACACTTCTGCTGGGTCGAGAGCGAGCTAGCACCCGATCCATACCCCGGCGATGGCGAGTTCACGAATGCCAACAGTTGTTTCGGCGCCACTCCCGCGGGCCGATTCGCGCCCGAAGTAGTCAATCGTGATCAGATAGCAGCACTCGATCCAGCGACCGGACATGCACTCCCCTGGGACCCTGGAAGTGACGGCCTCAAGGATGTCCAGTCGATCGAGGTCATCGGCCGTGGACTCCTGGTTGGCCACGACGGGACGTTCTTCGGCCGTGACGGTGCCGCGCGTCGAGCCTGGAACGTCGGACGTCACGGATTCTTCGATACGTCGGCACCGAATGGCAAGATGAACGCACTCTTCATCGATCAGCCGGTCGTCGGCACATGCCATGGCCTCGTGCCAACGTTGACCGGTACCTCCCAAGACGATGTGCTCGTTGGCACGGACGGCGACGATGTGATTCTCGCTGGACCCGGCCGGGACACGATCGATGGAGCCAGCGGAAACGATGTGATCTGCGGTGGCCGCGACAACGACACGATTCGGGGTGGAGCGGGGGACGACATTCTCTACGGGAACGAAGGGGCCGACCTGTTGATCGGAGGCTTCGGGAACGACGACCTTCGCGGCGGTTACTGGAAGGACACACTTCTCGGTGGGCCTGGCAACGACATCATGCGCGGCGGTCGCGGCTCGGACGTTCTGAAGGGCGGCTCTGGCAACGACATCGGGTATGGCAACGACGGTATGGATCAGCTCAACGGCGGTTCAGGCAACGACAAGATGTACGGCCAGCAGGGTCGCGATCAGGTCGAAGGCTCGAGCGGTAGCGACGTCGTCGACGGTGGCATCGGTCGAGACCGCTGTGCTGGAGCGCTGTTCGGGCGAACGGACAACCGAGGGGACACGAAACGAGCGTGCGAAGGCACCTAGTGCCCGAGCATGTCTGGCCTAAGCGCGTCTTTCCTCCGTGTCAGACACGACGACTATGGTCGCAGTATCGACACTGCGCTCGCACCCGACCTGATCTACGGCCTCGACATCGAAACCGACACGACGCGTGGCGGCCTCGACCCACGCGAGGCCCCCATCGTGGCTGTTGCATTGTGTGGCGCTGGGTGGACGTCGGTATTCGATGGTGATGAACGTGCGATCCTCACCGCGCTCGACGACGCGATCGCCGCGCTCCCTCCCGGTGTCCTCGTCACGTGGAACGGCTCGCGCTTCGACCTGCCATTTCTTTCCGATCGAGCGCGCACCAACGGTATGACCCTCGGGTTGCGCCTCACCATCGATCCGCACCATCGATCGAGCCGCGATCCGCTGCCCGGCCACGCCGGCGGGTATCTCGCGTGCTGGCATGAGCAGCGGCATCTCGATGCCTACATCGTCTACCGAGCAGACGTCGGCGCGTCGCTCGGTCTTCCTTGCGGACTAAAGCCGCTATCACGGTTCCTCGGTTTTTCGCCCGTCGAGGTCGACCGCACCGCAATCCATGAGCTCTCTGCCAAAGAGCTCGAAGACTACGTCGCAAGCGATGCAATTCTCACCAGGGAGCTCGCGCTTCGTCGCTGGATGACGGCCAGCCGCGCGATCGACAATCTCGGTTAGAAGCTCACTCCCGAAAGACCGCCCTAGCGAATCTCGGAATAGTTCGCCACGTGATGATGCGGTGTATCGAGGTACACCTTCGCTTCGGGCACACCGCCGAACCGGCCTCGGCTCCATCGGACCTCGATGTGTCCCTCGATTGGTCGACGAGCGCCGTGCAGTTCGGCGCGCCAGCGCACCGTTGGTTGTCCCATTGCGTCGGCCCAAACGTCGAACGACCGGATGGAGAAAGCTCGGCGAAAGTCGCTGGGTGTCCCGACACGGAACCGCAGCGGGGTGCCATCGGATGAAGCGCCAAGAACGAAGTAGGGGGCAGGCTGGAAACGCAAGAGACGCCACAACATCAGTTCCTGATCGGCGCGATCGACCAGGTTGTCTTTCCATCGGTGCGCGGTCGCGATCGAGACGGCGTTTACGAAGTCACGGTATGGGCTGCTGAGGTCGTCGGGCCATGTCCCACGTGTTGGAAGAGCGTCCTTCATCCGAAGCCGGGCATCGCCATCGAGATCAGATACCAACACCGGCATGTCGGCTAAGCCGGTGCTCGAGACACTTCGCTCGTAGAGGTCTTGGTAGGCCTCTGGAGCGATCTCGAGGAACCAGTCGGTGCGATCACCACGGCGTTCCGCGAGCAGTCGATCAAAGACGTGCGCAGGGGACACGTTGAACAAGATGTCGGATCCGTATTTGCAGCTGATGAGGTAGACGTGGTCGACACGGAGGTCCGCTGGAATCTGGTCGTAGCCAGGGGGCCGTCCCGGCCCTTGCCACTCGACCCGATCCGGGACACGGCCTCGCAAGCCGTCCGGGGACTCCAAGAAACGGGTTCCGTGGTCCCATGCGGTCGCGAATTCGGCCGCTGACTCGCCGGTTGCCAGCTCGTCGGCGAGGAGGTCGTACTCGTCGTCGGTGACGTTGTGGAACCAGTCGGGACGGACAGCGAGTGCTCGATCGACGCTGGGGAATCCGAGCATCGCGAGTCCGGTGACGATTTCGGTGATCTTGGTTCGCGAGGATGCCATCGAACGGTTCTGTCAGTCTCGGTAGAGGGGAGCGAATTGCAATTGTGCCCCGATGAGTTCGCTGGGCAGATCGTCATTGGAATACACGTGCAGGTGGGTGTACACATCGATCGCTACGCCGGTCGTATCGATCCACTCCACGACTGCATCTGCCCAGCGCTCGTCGAGCAATGCCTTACGCATCCGCTCGCGGGCTTTGCTATCGAGATCGGTTGGGACCGATCGTGCGACGACCTCCAACGCCAGGAGGCGCTGGAGGATGTCCATCGAGTCTGCTGCGTACACGGTCGGCGGTTCGTCGCGGACCACCGCATAGGCGACTGAACTCATGCCCCTCGTGTGCTGAATCGCTCGGCAATGTCGGCAGCTGTCCAGAACCCTGCGAGGGGCTCGGCTGCGCCGCGCTGGGCGTATTCGCGCAAGCGCTGCACGCCAGGGGCTGCTCCAGTGTCGCCGAGGTCGAGACCGTCAGCTGGATCATCGAAGATCTCAATCGCGTCGAAGAGCGCCCATGGACCGACCGCACGCATAGCTCGATCGCCCTCGCTCCCCTTCCGAGGGAGGTGCGATGTGAGTACCAAGAGTCGGGTGTCGGGGTGCGTGGTCTTGAGCACGTTTGCTCGACCGAGCATCTTCCACAAAGTGTCGGTGCGCATAAGACCTGGGCGACTGCTCGTGAATGCTCCAGACATATCGACGTAGTAGCGGTAGTTTCCAGCCTGATCGGTGATCTCGAAGTTGAGCTGCAGACCGGTGCCCTTGACCTTCACCTTCTCGCCAATGATCTCGAACCCGGCCTCGGTCAGCACCTCTTTCGCGAGGTCCTGTGCTTTCTTGCCCTCCTTGGTGGCGCGGGCCTGGAAGTGCTCGACGCGCTCGTCGATGTTTTCGGGGACCTGTAACAATGGCAATGGTTCATCTCCTGCTGATTCGACAGGCCGGTGGCGACGCCGGGCCTGTTCTGCGGCGACCCGTTCACGGGCCAGTTCGACATAGTTCGGGTCAAGATCGAAGCCGACCCCGGTTCGAGCGGTTCGCTCGGCGGCGACGACGGTCGAGCCAGAACCGAGGAATGGATCGAGGACGACGTCTCCCTCGAACGTGTAAAGATCGATGAGGCGACGAGGAAGTTCGACCGGGAATGGGGCTGGATGCCCGACACGCCGAGCGCTCTCGGGGTCGATGCGCCACACGTCGAGGGTGGCCTCCATGAATTCATCGGCGCTCACACTGCTCTTGTAGGGCAGGCCTTCACCCTCTCGTTTCGCAGGCTTGATAGCCCTATCGAAACGACCCTTGCTGGCGATGATCACTCGTTCGGTGATATCGCGGAGCACGGGGTTCGTGGCCGACCGATACGACCCCCACGCCAACGAGCCCGTCGCCCCATCGGCTTTGTGCCAGATGATTTCGCCACGGAGCAACATGCCCAGATCGTCTTGCAAGATGCTGATGACGTCGGCGGAGAGGCTGCGATAAGGCTTGCGGCCGAGGTTTGCCACGTTCACCGCCATACGTCCGCCAGGCTCGAGTACCCGAAGGCACTCGCTGAAGACGTCTCGCAACATTTGGAGATAGTCGAGGTAGGTGGTGGGAATGGCCGGCATCCGGTCGCGATCGCCCACCACGGCCTGCTCGTATTCTTTGCCCACGAAGTAGGGCGGCGAGGTTGCGACCAGCGCGACCGAGTTGTCTGGGAGGACCGACATGTTCCGAGCGTCGCCCTCGACGCACCAGTCCTTCAGGCCAGCGACCTCGAGCGATGGCAACGGGTTCACCGTCTCGTCGTCGGAGACGATCGGCGGTGTGAAGCGAGCGTAGAACTCGCTCGCATCGTGACTCTCGCGACGCCCAGCACCGAAGGCCTGGGTTGCCGTTGCGCCTTTGCGTTGTCCGTTCGAGGACACGGAGCTGGTTTGCTCGGCCTCTCCCTGTTCGGGAGCGGTCGGAGTTTGAATTGTCGGAGCGATGGGATCCACGGTGGGAACCTTTCGAAAGAAAATGGTCCTCTGGCAAGTAACCAGTCTCCGACCGCTCGGGGACATGTTACGAACTGCTGAGGGACAACCTACGGATGGGGTGTGACAGGGTCGGGCCAAAACGCGAAACGACGGTCAGGCCGGCACACCTTTCGGCGCGTTCCGACGTGACCGTCGTGTCGCTTAGCGACAGGAGCAGTTCGTGTGATTAGGCCAGTTCGCGGCGGCGAGCGTAGGTGACCATTGCGATGCCGGCGCCAGCGGCGAGCAAGCCGATCAGTGCGAGGTCGAAGCTGTCGACACCGGTGACGGCGAGTTCTGCCTCTTCTTGGGCAACGAACGTAAGACGCACGTAGCTGATCGCCGAGTCGATCTCTTCCTCGGTCAGGCCGCCGCCAAAAGCGGGCATGTTGCCCTTGCCGTCGGTGACACTTGCAATGTGTACCGAACGGTCGGCTTCCTGATCGGCGATGCCCGTGAGCGGACGTCCGGAGTTCGAGCCCGTGCCGTCGGCACCATGGCAGCCAGCGCAGTTCGATTCGAACACCGCCATTCCAGCTTCGACTTGTGCGGGGTCGTCCGCGTCGCCTTGTGCACTGACGGTGGAGAATCCACCTGCAAAGACGAGTGCGAATGTCACAGCAAACGTAGAAACGATCCGCCGAGTGTTGCGTTTGGTCTGGACAGCCATGATTCCCCCAGGAATTAGCTTCAAATATTTAGTGGTGGACTTAACATAGTGACTTCTCTTCGTCTTCGCAAGCGGCTCTCATAAGGCGATCCGAAGGGTCGTACTCGAATCTAATGGGCGACAATCTCGACATAATCGCCGAATGCCGGTTCGAGTCGCGATATGTAGTGCCGACCCATCGCGTCACAGGCCAGCGCGAAGATGAACGCTCTAGCAACGGCTGGGCCGTCGCCGTCAACTCGTCCATTCACGAAGGCCCGACATGTCGCCCTGCCCACTGCCCACCTATTCCTCGCTCCTCCGGCCGCTCGCACTTTGGTGTCTCGATACCTTCGGTGAGGGCCCACCGATGCTCATCGGCGTGACGCTCGGTAGCGAGAACGTACATTTTCAGCGGGTAGAGCTTCACGAAGCCGACCCAATCGACGACCTCTCGGGGCTTGTGGCTCCCGATCCTTGGGACGTCGTTGTCGTCGTGGCGCCGACCGACGAGATCGACCTCGAGCGCCACTCTGGAACGGTGGCCCATGCGGTCGATCGCTTCGGCTGGTCCGCCACCGAGCTCGACGAATGGTGCGGTCGGCGCCGCTCGCTGCGCACGTTTCGCGGTCGACTCCACAACGCTTGTGTCGAAGTCTTCGAAGGATGATCTCAGGGGCGGCACTACAGCACGAGTCCCGAGAGATACGATTCTTGGCCGTGCCAGATCAGCGTCTTCCCCCCTCCCCTGGCCCCCGGCCGCGCGACGAGAATGAGCCGCTGCACTATGTCATCGATCGCCGCAAGATCGTGTTCGGACTGGGGTTTGGTGTCATGACCGCTGCCGGGGTACGACACCTCGATGAATTTGGTGTTGCTATCCCGTCGAGCTCGCGGGTCGAGACCGCGTCCAATGACGTTGCCTCGAGCGCCGCCGACGCCCCTATCGATACTGAAGTACCTACGAACTTTGCCGACGCACCGCCGACAGGCGCGGCGTTCGACGCACCTGTACTCGACGCAACCAAACGACTCGCTCCCGGCCAGACGGCGGACATCGTCTTCGTCGGCGGTCGGGTGATCGATCCTGAGACCGGCTTCGATCGCATCGCAAACGTGGCGCTCTCGGGGAACACGATCGTCGAGATCTCAGACCAGCCGATCGCCGCCAATCGCGAAATTCCCGCCGCTGGACTGGTGATTTCGCCCGGCTTCATCGACATGTTGAGCTACGAGCCGAACGGATACGGCGAGTGGTGGAAGGTCGCCGACGGCGTCACGACCAACGTGGGCCTGCATGGGCTGCGCTTCGATGCTTCGGAGTTCTACGACGAATGGACGGCGGCAGGCGTGCCGATCAACTTCGGCGGATCTGTGCACAACTCCTTCGTCCGCCAGCAAGCCGCTGGCGTAGACATATTCGAATCCGCCGACGGGAGCCAGATTCAGAGGATCGTGGCTGCCGTCGAAGCTCAGGTGAACGCCGGTTACCTCGGCATTCACGTACAACCCGAGTATGCGCCCGGAGTGAGCCCCACCGAGCTCAACGACATGGGTCTGCTCGCGGAGAGGCTGGGCGTGCCCCTGTCCGTTCATGCCCGCTTCAGCGATAACCAAGCACCCGGGCTCCAGACCGAAGCCATGACCGAACTCGTCAACGTGGCCCGAAACACCGGCTGCCACGTCCACGTTGAGCACATCAATTCCACGGGTGGAACCGGCCGTATGGCCGAGGCGCTCGGGGAAATCGAAGTGGCTCTCGCTGAGGGCTTACGCATGAGCACTTGCATGTACCCCTACGAATTCTGGGCCACGTATCTCAAGGCAGCGCGATTCGACAACTGGCAAGAGAAGTACGGGATCAGCTACGGCGACTTGCAGGTAGCTGGTACCGACCAGCGCCTTACCGCCGACACGTACGAGGACGCAAGAGACAACAATGCGCTCACCGCAGCATTCGCTATCCCTGCCGGCGATCTCGACCTCGGGATTGAGGCGCCATTCATGATGATCGGCTCGGATGCGATTCTGGAGCGGCCGCACAACAACCATCCTCGCTCCACGGGCTGCTTTGCGCGGACTATCGCTCAGTTCTCGCGCACGAAGGGGCTCGTCGACCTTCCAACAGCGCTTGCAATGATGACGATCAGGCCAGCGACGCTCTTGGGAATCAGCTCTCCGCAAATGGCGCGGAAGGGCCGGATGCAGATCGGTGCTGACGCCGACATCACGGCGTTCGATCCTTTGACGATCGCCGACACGTCCACCATCGAAAACCCGGCGCAGGAATCGGTCGGGGTGCGTTACGTCTTCGTGAACGGAACCGAGGTACGCAATCCCGAGGGCAATATCACCACCGCCCGGCCCGGGGTCGCGATCCGTTCGGCACGCTCCTGATGACCAGCAGCCGTCGCCAGCCTCGAGATGACCGACGCGAACGGGTCGCTTGGTTTCTCGTCCTGTCGTTCTTTGCGCTCGGTGCCTTGTGGCTGGCCAGCTCCTTCGACCTCGAGGCGGAGTTCGCCAACGCAAACTCCACCACAGGCGACGACACCGACGGCGCTGGAGACGCGGCAGCAAATGGTGACGCCGAGGACTCCGACGCCAATGGTGGTCCGAGTGTTGACGGCGCGGCGCAGACCCGCTCCGACCGTTTCACCGTCTCGGTATCTGGCGACATCTTGATTCATGAACGGGTGGCCGAGGCAGCGACGACCGCAACCGGATTCGACTTCGCACCGCTCTTTGCACCAGTGCAGAACCTGATCGCCAGCCGTGACTTCGCTATCTGTCACCTCGAAGTTCCGATTTCGTCAACGAATTCCGACCTGGCCTATACCCAGGGTGTGTTCCGTGCCCCAACCGAGCTCGCAGCGGCGATCAAGGGGGCGGGGTTCGATTCGTGTTCGGTCGCCTCGAACCATTCGTGGGACTCTGGCGAGGCGAGCGTCATATCGACGATCGCCCAGCTGAACGCCGTGCAACTTCCACATGTCGGGATCGCCAACACCCCCGAAGAAGCGGCGAAGAGTTGGCAGTTTGATGTTCTCGGCAACACGGTCGGTCACCTGAGCTACACGTACGGCCTGAACGGCCGCGAGCCTGGTGAAGTGCCAGCGAATCGTGTGGCACGGATCGATGAGCAGACAATTCTCGCCGATGCCGCTCGCCAGCGATCACTCGGGAGCGAGTTCACGATCGTAAGCCTTCACTGGGGCACCGAATTTCAGAACGAGCCGAATGAACAGCAGGCCGACCTCGGACCAAGGCTCCTCGCGTCGCCCGACATCGACCTGATCGTCGGACACCATGCGCACGTACCGCAGCGCATCGAGCAGATCGATGGCGAATACATCGCCTACGGGCTCGGGAATTTGCTCTCGAACCAAGCCCAAGCAATCCCCGAATGCCCAGAGCTTTGCCCACTCGATAGCCAGGACGGCGTCCTGCTCGACTTCGTGATCGAGCGAAATTCCGACGGCGATCTGGCTGTGACCGGGGTCGTGGCGAACCCCACGTGGGTCGATGTGGGCAATACCTGGAAGATCATCAGCACCGATCGACCACCCCAGGGGGACGTAAATCTCGATTCTTCGGTGCTTCAAGCGTCCGGCGATCGCACGCGGGCATCGCTCGGATTGAGCTGAAATTACTCGCAATCGGCCGTTTTGGCCGTTCTGAAGCGTGCTTCCCGTCACGTATTCGATAAATCGGGCTGCCTGCTTTGGAGTTTGTATGCAGAGGTGGCATCCTTGGAAGTTGTCCGCCCTGTAATGCCCCGAGGTCTTGTTGCATGTTTGATGTTGGTGACCGCGTTGTCTATCCCCACCATGGCGCTGCCATAGTCACGAAAAAAGAGATACGCAAGGCGTTTGGCGAGAAGACGGAGTATCTCGTACTCCAGATGGCCCACGGCGAAATGACGCTGTCGGTTCCCGTCGACAAGGTCGAAGAGGTTGGCATGCGTTGGCCAATCAGCACCGAAGATGTCGAAGACCTCTTCGAGGTACTCGAAAAGCGCGGCATCCGCGAACCACCGAACTGGAGCCGTCGCTTCAAGAACCACCAAGAGAAGCTCAAGTCGGGCGACGTCTACCAGGTGGCCGAGGTCGTTCGAAACCTGGCATTGCGCGAGGCCGACAAGGGACTCTCCGCAGGCGAGAAGGCGCTGTTCACGAAAGCACGCAACGTGCTCGTGAGCGAACTGAGCTTCGCACTCGAGATCTCCGAAGAGGACGCCACCGAGCGCGTCGAAGGCGCCCTCACCTAATCGGTCCGTTCTCGGCCGATCCGCGTTTCACCCGCGGTACTGACCGCGGTGCATGGCCCAAGTAATCAGGCCGACAAAGAACCACAGCAGTCCAAAGACGATCGCTGGGCCCCAAAAGGTCCAGCTCCCTTCATTGGCGAGTTCTACGGCGAAGCCGCGTCCAACAGCGAGTCCCAAGATGCTCGTAACGACCAGCTGTCGGCGGGCGTTGTATTTCCACGCACCGAATTCGCCGCCGATGAACTCGATCGTTGCCGGAATCGACAACATCCAGACGAGGACTGCATCCCAGGCGTGGGGCCATAGCGACAGCCCTAGCGGCGACGCGGCGAGGGTTGAGAAGGCGATCGAGTAGAACCAGAAACATCGTCTACAGACGTGGCGTCCACCGATGACCATGCAGCGTTCGTAGCGGTGCGGCCAGTGGTGAGTAAGCCACAGCGATTTCCAGGCCCGCTCGTGTTCAGCCTCTTGCGAGCGTTGCTCGGCGACCTCGGCAAAAGCAGCGTCGACGTCTGAGAGTGGCTGGTCGGCATCGACCAACGATGTGTCTGCGGAGTCGCGCGAAGCCATGTGCTCCTATCGGCGGCGCGTTCGCCACAGATGAGCGCCGGAACGCAGTTCACGGCGCTAGCCTCTTTGGGACCGGGAAGTGGCCTAGTTCGGCTAAGGCGCCTGCTTTGGGAGCAGGAGATCGAGAGTTCGAATCTCTCCTTCCCGACCAAACCTCTGCAGCTCAGGGCATGCCCTGATTGCAGGGGTTTTTTGGTTTTTGAGGCGTCGCGTTTTTCAGGCGTCGCGTTTAGCGCGACGCCA
The DNA here is from genome assembly GCA_047638715.1 of Verrucomicrobiales bacterium. Classification (GTDB taxonomy): domain Bacteria; phylum Actinomycetota; class Acidimicrobiia; order Acidimicrobiales; family SHLQ01; genus SHLQ01. Next base: position 3,304 of record JBLIMK010000048.1, on the reverse strand, counting down.
CGCCCTGGCAGATCGAGACCGGCGCTGGAGCCGGCGAGTATGTACCCCAGAACACCTGGACGACCCAGACCCGACCTTGAGCGTCCACGAAAGAACCGACGCCGACCTGTGTCGCAGCAGTTTCGAGGATGTTGCACCGATGACCTGGGCTGGTCATGAAGCCAGACCCATTCGGTGAGTAGAACAAGCGATCGATGACCGACCGCACCGACTCGCTGATGCCGACGGCCGAATAGCCGACGTTCTCGAAAGCGTTCCTCCAGTCGACCGAGTCTGGCAACCCGCGGAACGCGATGTTACTACCGGTAAACGCTGGGGAATGATGTCTTACCGAGGTGAGCGGAAGTGGTTGCTGACTCATCACGACCGCCCAATCACGTGCGTAGGCGTCGAGATCGACGTGGCGCGTGAGTGGCGATACCCCAGACACGCTGGCCCTCTCGATATTGATCAGACGGAACATCTCGGCGGCGTACCGCTCGGTGATCGAGGGTCCAGCGACGGTGACGTTGCCGACGCCCTTCTCGCACTCCTCGAGCACATCGCCAGGCGAATAGCACGTATCGAGTTCGGTACCGCCAAAGAGCTGATCGACATGGAGGCCGCCACGAAGGTTATCCCGCTGGGCTCCGCCCCTTAACACGTCGAGCCCGGGCCCGCCCATGAGCTTGTCCTGGCCGTTGTTGCCGAGCATTGTGTCAGCGCCCGGACCGCCGTACAACACGTCGGGGCCCTTGCCGCCTTCTAAGCGATCGGCGCCCTTGAACGCATAGAGCTTGTCCGCTCCGTCGCCGCCGTACAGACGATCGTTTCCGTGGCTGCCGCAGAGAATGTCGTTTCCAGCCCTGCCGTAGACGACGTCGTTTCCGCCGAGGGCAGCGATCACGTCGTTGCCGGGCGTGCCATTGAGGACGTCAGCACCGCTGGTTCCAACGATGGTGGCGACCTGGCCGCCGCACATGACGGGCCCCTGGGCGCCGACCGACGATGCCATCGCCAATATCGCGGCGAACAGGCCGACGATCGTAAATATGGCTAGCCGGCCGGAGCAACGCGGTGGTCGACGCGTCGGAGTTTCAGAGGATGGTGCAACGTTCACGCCCGAGTGAACGGCAGTTTTTGTCGATGTATTGATGAGAAAAACGGCTTACAAAGAGAAAAAGGGACGATCAAAGCAAAAGGAGGTAAGACGACCCCTCATCAGCGACCTACCCGTGCCGAACAAACCGAGGTGATGCAAAGCGAACTGCCCCAACTGCACCAGGACCTGCAGGCGCACACCGAAGAACTCGTCGATGAAATCGATGGTCCGACCATGGGGAAGGGCGCGATCGTCGATCGATTGCTCGATCTCCGAAACCTCGGACGAGGTCGTGATCTGGGATTGGAGCTCACCGTCGATGAGATGCTTGAGTCCTTGCCCGGCGAACGCCTCATCAGTTCGGAGTGGTGGATGACCTGCCTCGCCGAACTCGCCGATCATGCCGCGTTTCTCGCGGCGGGTTATCCGGCGGTCACACCTGAGTTTGCCGACGCCTGACCAATCCTCCTAACCCCGTAAGGTCGTGATGAACGACCGGGTGGATTGGGATCACATGGACAAGGTGCGGGCCAAAGCCTTCATGGGCACGATGATCGGCTTCATGAATGGCGGCGCAACGGCGATGATGCTGAGTATTGGCCACAGAACCGGCCTGTTCGACACACTTGCGCCCCTCGGCGCGGTAACGAGCCAGCAGCTCGCCGAGGCATCGGGCCTGAACGAGCGCTACGTGCGAGAGTGGCTTGCTGCGATGACATCAGCCGATGTCGTCGAGTACAACCCGACGGTCGAAACCTATGAGCTGCCCGAAGAACATCGCGCGCTCCTCACCCGAGCGGGCGGTCCCTTGAACCTGTCCGCCACGATGCAATACATCTCTCTGATGGGCCAGGTGGAAGACGACGTAGTCGACGCCTTCTCCACAGGAGCAGGCGTGCCGTACGAGCGTTATCCGGACTTTCAGCGGCTCATGGCCGAAGACAGCGCTGCCCGATTCGATGCCGCTCTGCTCGACACGATCATCCCGTGCCTCCCAGGTGCTGTCGACGCCCTCACGGCCGGAGCGACCCTCGCAGACCTCGGCTGCGGGTCTGGGTATGCGGTCTTGCTCTTGGCCGAAGCCTTCCCGAACAGCTCATTCGTTGGGTTCGACTTCTCCGACTCGGGCCTCGGCGCGGGACGAAATCGAGCGATCGCCGCTGGATTAACCAACGTGGAATTCGTCGCCATCGATGCAGCCGAGCTCGATCGGGTCGAAGAATTCGACTTCGTAACGACGTTCGACGCAATCCACGACCAGGCGCACCCAATGACGGTTCTCAGGAATATTTATCAGGCGTTGAAGGCCGACGGCACCTATTTGTGCGTCGAGCCACGGGCTGCATCGTCACTGGCGGAGAACATGACAGAAGCGGTCGCTCCCTTCCAATACACGATTTCGACCATGCATTGCATGAGTGTTTCGATCGCCGGGGGTGGAGAGGGTTTGGGCACCGCGTGGGGCGCTGAACGAACCGTCGAGTTCCTCGAAGCGGCCAAATTTGTTGGTATCGAGACGGCCGAGGTGCGAGCCGATCGAGCGAACTCTTACTTCGTGTGCCGAAAGTCCTGATTCACTCCTCGCGCTGAAGTGGGAAGATCGGAGGCTTTTCGCTACGCTTCGGGAGTCCTTCGGGGATGGTGTAATTGGTAACACAGCTGTTTCTGGTACAGCCATTGGGGGTTCAAGTCCTCCTCCCCGAACAACCCGGACTTCGTCCGGACTGAAATAACGACAGCAACATCGTCGAAGCACCTAGCCCCGTTCGTCTAGCGGCCTAGGACGCCTGCCTCTCACGCAGGTAACACGGGTTCAAATCCCGTACGGGGTACAACGACAAGCCCGAGCCATTGCGCTCGGGCTTGCTCGGTTTTGTAGCGTGTTCGATATGACGCTGTTAGCCGAGCCCTACGACCGACAGATTGAAGGAGTCGGGGCTGACGACGTCGAACGTGACGCGAACGCGATGCGAGCCACCGCCGAGATCGGCTTGCGTGTCCCTCGCCTTATCGATGCCGATCCGAGCGGCGAGCGATTGGGTTGGCCCGCCCTGTTGATGACTCGATTGCCGGGCGACCCGCGTGCGTTCGGCGGCAACGACCCGGAGCTGTGGGTCGACGGATTGGCAGACGTTCTTCTCGAGATCGCGTCGGCGCCGTTGCCGCTGGGTCCGTTGCCGGACTATCAGAGCTGGAGACCATCGACGACCCGAACGCCGAAGT
>JBLIMK010000047.1:0-28464 GCA_047638715.1 Verrucomicrobiales bacterium | reverse complement strand
GGAGCCAGTGATGGCAGTCGGCGCAAATGAGCGCCATCTCGTCGACGTTTGTCTCGCCTTGTTTGGGCGAGTTGTACGGGTCGAGGTGGTGAGCTTCGCAACGAGATGGCTCCGCAGAGCAAACAACACAGCCGCGATCGCGGGCGATTAGCGCCGAAATTTGGCCAGGCGTGGCCGAACGTTTCTTACGCCCGTGCCACAAGACCTCGCCGCTTCGAGAAAAGACGGTGCCGCCAAACATCGCGTCGCAGCTGTAACGCTCGAGCACCGATACTGGAAGGAAGCCATCGCCATTGGGTGCGTGCGCACGAACGAGATCGGCATCATCGTCGTCGTCGACGGTGATGAACACGTGCATCATGTTGCGCACGCTCGATCCGATGGCGCTCTCGTTGCCCGTCTTCGTCGTGCCCGTTTGCGTTGCTCCGGTGATGAGCTGGTGGAAGGCGTCGTACATGCGCTGGGTGTGGGTGCGAGGATGTTTGTGGTTTGGAAGATCGCGCCCGCCGTCCTTGCGAGAGAGTGCGTCTGCCATGCGTTTCACTTGGCGCTCGATTTGCCCATGGATTCGTTGTCGCCACTGGCGGTGGCGCTTTCGCAACCCGATGCTGGGTCGTAGCCAAACCGGACCGAACGGCGGGCTCGTTGTCGGTCGTGACGACTCTGTGTTCCGTCATCCTCGCGGCGCTCAAGCCAACGAGAGGCAATTCCCGTGGCTTCATCGGGGGAAGCGTTCTTGATCTCGTTGATGAGCCCGTCATCGGTCGCCCCCTCGCCGTTCGACTTCTCCGACGCTGTCGCGATGGCGTCGAGTTGTTCTTCACCGAGCTCGCCCTCTTCGATGTCATTCGCAAGGCTGGGGTTCTTGTCGACCGTGTCGGATTGCTTCGTTTTGCGGGCCGCGGCCTTCTTCGAACGGGTGCCGCCGGCCGATGCCTTCTTTCTGGCGGCGCGGTCAGACGTGCCCGAGCGTTTCATGTGCGCCAGGATCGACAACTCGGCAGCGTCAAAGAGACGCTGTGCCTTTTGCACCGTGAGCAGGCCAACGTCGCCGGGTGCCGCGGTCATTTCCGCAGCAACAGCAGCGAGCGCGCCGCCCCAATCATGTTGTTGTGTTGCCCCGATTCCGACCATGACCAAACAGTAGCGAGGGGGTGTGACACGAACTTTCGAAAGCCAGCCAGCACCTGGAATGAGCCGATGAACAGACCGGTTCGCGTCGTGGCACAAGCGGTGCGACTACCGATGTCGCCCAGGGGTCGAACTGAATGGCGGTGACCTCAAGGCCTTCCATGAATCCGGCTTCGGTCGTGACGACGCCATCGATCTTGGCGAGCTCCATCTCGCCCACCCAAAAGCAGCTCTGTGCGATGTAGGCGGTCTCGAGGCGATCACTGTTCTCTTGTTCGACGAGACGAAGATACTCAGGCACGACAGCGCCCAGACTCGTTCTCGATCGCTTCGACGATGAGCGGACTAGAGAGAACGTCTGCACCGAACTGTTTGCAGCCGGCACAGCCGGGGACTTCTTGAAACAGCGCAAGACCGGCTTGTGCTGGTCGGCTGCGTCGTCGAGAGCGATGGACAGCTCGCGTTGCCAGGCGACCAATCCAACCTCGATTGGTTGCGACGGCGTCATCGATCGCGGCCTCTGCATGGCAGCAATACGCTGGAGCCAGTGAGCATTTCGCCGGTCGACCCAGCATGATTCCACTGATCGTCGGTATCGCTGCCGTGCTGACAGGCATCCTGAGCGCAGTCGCTGGCTTGGGCGGCGGGATCGTCCTGTTGGCCGTCCTGGCGCAATTTTTCGCGCCGACGACGGCGATACCGATTCAGGGCGGCATTCAGCTGGCGTCGAATCTCTCGCGGACGACGATGTTGCGCGCTGAAATCAACTGGTCCGTGGTGTGGCGAACCGCTGTTCCGATCCTTCCAGCGTCGTTGCTCGGTGTAGCGCTTGCGACGTCAGTACCTGAGGACGCCACGTTGGTCGTTATCGCGATATTTCTACTAACCGTGACCTGGCGACCGCAGCTGTTGACCTGGCGAGGCAAAAGGGGCGCCTCGATCAATGCGATGTTCGGTGTTGGAGCAGCTTCGGGGTTCTTGAATTCCACAGTTGGCGCGAGCGGCGCCTTCACCTCGCACTTCTTCCGAGCATTCACCTCGACGCACGTCGCATTTGTCGCGACGGCAGCGGCATCGCAAGTATTCGCACACCTCGCGAAGCTCATAGCGTTCGGCGCCGCTGGCTTCGACCCACGGGATCACGTCTCGGTGATGGTTGCGGGTGCCGTCGGCACGATCGCGGGCACCAGAATCGGTGGCCGGCTCTTGCATCGCGCCGACGAGAAGCTGTTGGAGAGACTGTTCCACGTGGTGCTCACCTCGTTGGCCATTCGTCTTCTTGTGAAGGCGATTCTGTAGTACAGCTGCCAGACGAAAAGTCACTGTCACACCCCGGCGCGATGATGCTTGCATGGAGTCGACGTCGATACGTTTTGCAGGGGCCGCCCGTGATCTCGGCCGATCTGCGCGTCTCTGTGGGCTGACCCCTCCGGCGTTCACCTCGCCTCCACGGCTCAACGGCTACTCACGCACGATTCGTCGCCGTCCCAACGGGGTCACGGTCTCGATCGTTCTCCGGGGCCGTCCGTGGGCTGCTGTTCTTGCCGACATGATCGACGGCGTGGTCCTCGCGAACCAACTATCGGGGGTCGAGGCCGATCAGGTTCGGACCGCATTGTGGCTCGCGGTCGATACCCCGGTAGAAGTAGCTGCAGCTGCGTAACGACGCAGGGTCTAGAAAGAGCGCATGCCAACTCCCCCGAACGTCGTCTTCATCATGAGCGACGATCATGCCGCGCACGCTATTTCTGCCTACGGGAGCCGCATCAACGAAACGCCAAACCTCGACCGGATCGCTGACGGCGGAATGCGCATGGATTCTGCCTTCTGCACCAACTCGATCTGCGCTCCGAGCCGGGCCGCGATCCTCACGGGCACCTACAACCACATCAACGGGGTAACGACCCTCGCCACACCGCTCGATAACAAGCTGTGGACGTTTCCGCGTGCATTGGGCGATGCCGGATGGCAGACCGCCATCTTTGGCAAGTGGCATCTCGGCCATGGGGTCCATGCCGATCCATCCGGCTTCGATCGCTGGCGGGTCCTTCCTGGACAAGGCCACTACCACAACCCGGTATTCGTCGATTCGGAAAAGGGAATCGATGAGGTCGGCGGCTACGTCACCGATGTCATCACCGACGACTGCATCGATTGGCTCGATGGGCGTGACCCCGATCGTCCATTCGCGCTGTTCTGCCATCACAAAGCCCCGCATCGAAATTGGGAGTCCGACGCCAAACACTTCATGATGTACGACGATGTCGAGATTCCGTTTCCCGACACGTTCCGCGACGATCTCGTTGGTCGAGCTGAGGTGGTGCAGGCGGTGAAGATGCGGATGCTCGATCTCGATCCGATCGTCGACCTCAAGGCGACCGTGCCAGAAGGACTGACGCTCGACGAGGAGATCGACTGGCGCTACCAGCGATACATCAAGGACTACCTGCGAGTTGTTGCATCCATCGACGACAACGTCGGCCGCATGCTCGACTGGCTGGACGACAACGACCTCGCCGAGAACACGATCGTCGTCTACACCTCAGACCAGGGTTTCTTCCTGGGAGACCATGGCTGGTTCGATAAACGCCTGATGTATGAAGAGTCGCTACAGATGCCGCTGCTTATCCGTTATCCCGACCAGATCGCTGCGGGCTCGGTGTGTGACGACATCGTGGTCAACGTCGATTTCGGTCCGACGCTGCTCGACCTGTGCGGCGTTGCGTCGGCCGACCACGTTCAAGGGCGATCGTTCGCTCCGCTCCTGGCCGGGGACGTCATCAACGACTGGCCTGAAGCGATGTACTACCGCTACTGGATGCACAACGATGGCGACCATGCAGTGCCGGCGCACTACGGCGTCCGGACTCGCACCCACAAGCTCATCTGTTACTACAACGACCCGCTCGGTCAACCAGGTGCGCGGGGGCCAGCAAACCCTGTCGAGTGGGAGCTCTTCGATCTCGTTGCCGACCCGCTTGAGGTCAACAACATCTACAGCGCGCCCGAGGCCGCCACAGTCACCGCCGAGCTGCTGGCCGAGCTCGCGCGGCTCCAAGTCGAGGTTGGCGACGCTCCGTTCCCTGGTGCACAGATCGAGCGTCGGTAGGGTCATTGCAATGTCTGAAGAGATCCAGCCGTTCACGCTCCGAGCAGCAGCCGGATTGCCGCCGCTATATGGGCCGTTGAGCGACGCGGTGCTGATCGTTATCGACGCGCAGATGGAATACACACCCGAGGGTGCGCTCTCACTTCCCGATCTTGGTTCGGCGCTGAACAACATCGAAGGGCTGTTGCTCAAGGGCCGGAAGGACGGTGCGGAGATCGTGCACATCGCCCATGAGGGATCCGAGGGTCGAGCATTCGACCCGGCGGCGGGTGGTCGCATCATCGGACAGGTCGCGCCGCTAGAAGGCGAGACCGTCCTGACGAAAGGGCTTCCGAATGGGTTTGCCCATTCCGGTCTGCAGAATCATCTGGCGGGCATCGGCCGACCCCACCTGGTGATTTGCGGTTTCACGACGCACATGTGTGTGAGTTCGACGGCCCGCGTTGCCCTCGATCTGGGGTATGAGACAACGGTCGTGTCCGATGCAACGGCGACCCGGGCCCTGCCATCAACCGATGGGGGAGAGCCAATCTCGGCTCACGCTCTCCATCGTTCGGCGCTCGCCGCGCTGGCCGACCGTTTCAGCGCGATCAACACGACCGTCGAAGTTCTGGCCGCAGGCGCGTAAATAAGACCAGCGACTTGCCGCAGGCATAAGGGTGGTTTGAACGAAGTTCAATACGTGGCCGTTTTGCCGCAGGCATAAGGGTGGTTTGAACGAAGTTCAATACGTGGAGCTGGAGGGAATCGAACCCTCGTCCGCTAAAGGGTTGCAACCCGCGATACGACCATTCCCGATTCACGACTTAACAGCTGTCGTACGATCGAGTCCGCTGGATTGGAACAAGTCCTCTCCGAGCTGCCGGATCTTTCTCCGATGTCAGCGGTCTTTCTCGCCGTCAGTGGTCTTTCCCTACGGTCCTTCACCGCTTCTGTTGCCGGGCTGCGGTGAACTGGCCCCGCGTGACATTTCTGTTCGCAATGACTCTTTGCTATCTAACTAAAAGTTAAACGGTAAGAGCGAAATCAGCCTGTTTGGCGTTTCTGTTGTTGCCCTGTTTTAGGAGTCTGAGCAACTCCGGTCGCACGATGAAACTTCCGACTTCAACGTCGAAACCGATCAGCCCCGTGTGCAAGAAACGTGACAGCAGAAGCTGGCACGCCTTGTGTATCTCGCTTGTCAAGAAACGCCGACCCTTGCGTGGCCGGATCAACCACCGTACCGCTTGAGCCGGCTTTCGAGCACTCGCCGGGGTCGATGGGCGATGACATGGGCGGGTCGAAAGTTGTGAACTCTACGACCCGGACTCGGGTCGAGGCGATCAGCGGAATAACATCGGACCTATGAACGCGCGTTCTGAGCCTCCTGGCGGTCGGCCCCGTCCGGGGCCGCGCCCGCGCGTCTCCACCCAGCGCGCCTCGACCCCGTCCACGGCCCCACGGCGGCCGGCCACTCCGCCATTGGTCGCCCAGTTCGATCGGGTCGACGCAGCGCCGACCCCGCCAGCGCCGCCAACGAACAGGCGATCGGCCACTGCGTTGTATCTCGGCCTCCTGGGCGCGCTCGTCGCTGTCGGAGTCTTGGGATGGGTCTTCAACAATCGGGCCGAGATCGTGCTCGCGACGCCAGCCCCCATCATCGTTCCCTCGACGACGATTGCACCCACGACCACCATTGCGCCAACCACTACGACGGTCGCACCAACGACCACCACAGCAGCACCAACGACGACGACAACTACGTCGACGATTCCGCTCGCCGAACGTTCGCTCAATCGCATCGACTCGGTCTCGGGAAACATCTCGCCAAAGTCGGTGACCGCCACTCCAAACGGCCTGTTCTTTGCACAGAACATGATGTACCGGCACTCGATCACGGTGTACGACGACGAAGGGTCGTTGCTGAAGACGATCGACGACCGGGTCGATCTTGCAGCCTTTGGCATCAGAGACGGCGTCGTTGCTCGGGGTGCACCGGTCGAGGCCGCGTCGACCAGCGACGGACGTTACGTCTACGTCTCCAACTACGCCATGTATGGACCAGGTTTCGGCAGCGAACCCGGCGATGGCTGCGCAGATTCTGGCTGGGACAACAGCTTCGTCTATCGAATCGACACCGAGACGCTGGAGATCGATCAGGTCATCGAGGTTGGCGCGGTTCCGAAATTCTTGGCCGTGAGTCCCGACGACCAGTACGTCCTCGTCGCGAACTGGTGCAGCTACGACCTCAGCATCGTCGACACCACCTATGCCCGCGAAGTTGCACGGATCGATATCGGCCGGCACCCGAGAGGTATCGCCATCTCGAGCGACTCGAAGACCGCTTACATCACCAAGATGGGCGGATCCGACATAGCGATCATCTCGCTCGACGAGATCGTCCGACCCGACACGCTGGTTATCCCGCCGAATGCGATCGACGCCGTCGTCGGTGTATTTGGAGTTGACCTCGAACTCGACTGGCTCGAGGGCGTTGGCCGCGGCCCGAGAAGCGTGGTGCTGAGTCCTGACGACAAGTACCTCTACGCAACGCTCAACGGCGAAGGACGGGTGATCAAGATCGATCTTGAAACCCGCGAAGTGGTCGAGAAGGTGCGAACCGGTGATGCGCCTCGGTCGATGGCCATCTCCGAGGACGGCACTGTGCTGTACATCGTGAACTACAACTCCGACACTGTCTCGAAGGTGCTCACCGAGACGATGGAAGAAGTCCAAGAACTTCGAACGGCCGACAAACCGATCGGGATCACGGTCGATCCAAATACCTCGAATGTTTGGGTCAGTAACTATTCAGGCGTTCTGCAGATCTTCGAGGACGCCGTTCGCTCCGCTCCCTAACCGAGTGGCTCGCCCGAGGCTCGCAACGTCGCACGAACTCGGCTAAACATCCGTGATGACTGCACTCCTTCCCAACGTCGACCCCGATGGACTTCTCGAATACTCCGTCGTCTACACCGACCGAGCGCTCAACCACATGTCGCGATCGTTCCAAGGTGTGATGAACGACATCTCGCGCACGCTCAAGCAGGTGTACAAGGCCTCGTCGGTCGCCATCGTGCCCGGTAGTGGCACGTTCGGGATGGAAGCCGTTGCGCGCCAATTCGCCACCGACAAGAAGACCATCGTGATCCGCAACGGCTGGTTCAGCTTCCGCTGGACCCAGATCTTCGAAGCCGGCAACATCCCAGCGAGCTCCGACGTCCTTATGGCTCGCCCCATCGAAGACGGACCACAAGCGGCGTTCGCACCGGCACCGATCGAAGAGGTGGTTGCCGCGATCGTCGCTAATGAGCCCGATGTTGTTTTTGCCCCCCATGTCGAGACGGCCGCCGGAATGATCCTGCCCGACGACTACATCTCGGCCGTCGCAGACGCTGTCCACGAGGTCGGCGGCCTGTTCGTTCTCGATTGCATCGCCTCCGGTACGATCTGGGTCGACATGGCGGCCACCGGGGTCGACGTCCTACTCAGCGCTCCGCAGAAGGGCTGGAGCGGACCTCCCTGCGCTGGTCTCGTCATGATGAACGACCGAGCGCGCACCGTGCTCGACACCACGACGAGCTCGAGCTTCGCGGCAGATCTGAAGAAGTGGACCGAGATCATGGAGGCCTACGAAGGCGGCGGTCACGCATATCACGCCACGATGCCCACCGACGCGCTGACCCAGTTCCGCAACGTCATGACCGAGACCGAGCAGTACGGCTTCGACGACGTCAAAGCCGACCAACAAGAGCTCGGCGATCGTGTCCGGGCGATGCTCGCGGGCCGGGGCATCAAGAGCCTCGCCGCCGATGGATTTGGAGCACCCGGCGTCGTCGTCTGCTACACGAACGATCCGGGGATGAAGAACGGATCGAAGTTCGCTTCAGCCGGTCTACAGATCGCTGGCGGCGTCCCCCTCCGTGTCGGCGAACCCGAAGACTTCAGCACCTTCCGCCTCGGTCTCTTCGGCCTCGACAAGCTCGGGAACATCGACCGCACCGTGTCATCGCTCGAAGCAGCGCTGGACGCAATCGGCGCCTGATCAGCCGGAGATGTTGTCGGCCAGACGCGCCCCTAGCGCCATCGCCGTAAGGGTTGGGTTCGCGTAGCCGACCGACGGAAACACCGACATGCCGGCGACGTACAGGTTGTCGTGTTCGTGCGTCCGGCACGTCGCATCGACGACGCCAGCGTCCTCTAGCGCGTCCATGATTGGTGTCGCTGCCCGATCGACCGCCTCCTTGTCCATCTCGCTGTAGCTCCAGTCCACTCGGAGCTTTCGCCATCCGAGTTCGTTGCGTTCGTCGCTCAGCGATACGTGGTTCTCGAAGTGGGCCTTCTGCTCGACCATTCCGATGAGCTCGAACGTCTCGGGCAACCCGTCGTCGAGCGTTTCCTTCCACCAGCCGTTCTCAGTATTGAACTGAGGACCCTTTGGCCGGAACTTGATGTGCAGCAGTTCGTCAATGCCCCGGGCCGATTGCAGGACGTCCCTCGCGACGTTGGTGTTGACCTTGCGCGCTTTCGCCGCATCAACGATGCGCTCGAAGCTGTGTTTGGCCCCGGTCCGCTGACCGACCACGACCGGGTTTCGGCCACCACAATCCATTCTCGTTCGGTGTTGGAGTGAGTGGATCGAGAATCGATCGAGGAAGGGATTGTTTCGGCTCGATGAAGCCGAACGTGACGAGCGGATGGTCCATGAGGTTGTGCCCGAGCATGCCGCTGCCGTTAGCGATGTTGCTGTGCATGAGCAGCTGCGTGGCAGGCATCGTGTTCATTGCAAGCACGAACGTGTCGGCGAAGAGGGTGAGCGATTCGCCCGATCGCGTCGAGACGTCAGCACTCGTGATTCGGCCCGATGCATCCGTGTTCAGTTTGGAAACCGGAGCGTCAAGAAGGACCCTGATGCCTGTCAGGTGCTCGGCTGTCGGATGTGAGAACGGGCGCCTCGACACCACGTGGAACGGGGCTGCCTGGAGTCGTGGGTCATCAAAACTCGGGGTCTCGCAGTCGTCCCACGAGAACCCGAACCACTCGCTCACGAGGGAGTAGTAAGGGTCGAGATCGGCACGCGATATTGGCCACTCGGTCATGTCTGCATCGGTGAGCTTGGCCAACCGAATGCCGTCCGCTGGCCGTGATCAGTCGGAGCTCATCGGCATTTGCGGCTTGCCGATCGAGCCTCCGAGGTTCATGAGGTAGTGGTTTCCGAAGTCGGGATACTGACCCTGCACCGAAGGCATGGCCGCCTGGAGAAGTCGCTGGCTCTTGCGGTGGGTCTCGGTCGCCGGGCCGGCTTCGACCATGAGCACGTCGACGCCTGACGCAGCCAGGCGTTTGGCGACGCTCTGCCCAGTGGCACCGGACCCGACTACGACGACATCTGCGCGGAGATCGGCCGGATCGGCGTCAACGGATGACTTCCAGGGTGATGGCATGTGGACCTGTTCGTGGACGGATGGTGAGAGCTCAGTTCGCTTTGTGTTGTCGATACCGTTCGATAAGCGCGTTCGTGGAGCCATCGTGGTCGAGCTCGACACCCTCGGTTCCCAGCTCGGGGATGATTGCTTTGGCCAACACTTTGCCGAGCTCGACTCCCCACTGATCGAAGCTATTCACACCCCAAATGACCCCTTGGGTAAAGGTCCGGTGCTCATACAGAGACACGAGCTGGCCGAGCACGAACGGCGATAGACGAGCTGCCATCAGCATCGTGCTTGGACGATTTCCAGGAAAGGTCTTGTGGGGGACGAGCGCATTGCTGACTCCCTCAGAGCGCACCTCATCGGCGCTCTTGCCGAACGCCAGAGCCTCGGCTTGGGCGAAGAGGTTCGCGATCAGCGCGTCGTGGTGATCGATTTGTGGGAAATCGGGTTCGTAGAAGCCAATGAAGTCCGCTGGCACAGGCGTCGTGCCCTGATGGATCAGTTGATAGAACGCGTGCTGACCATTCGTGCCCGGCTCGCCCCACACGATCGCGCCGGTCGAGTAGTCGACTGCCTCGCCGTCGAGCGTCGTCTGCTTGCCGCTGCTTTCCATGTCGAGCTGCTGGAGGTAGGCGGGGAAACGGTCGAGCAACTGGCAATAGGGAAGAACGGCGTGCGTGGCCCAGTCGAAGAAGTTTCGGTAGAAGACCCCGATCAGGCCCAAGAGAGCGGGCAGATTCTGTCGCAACGGCGCTGTCCGGAAGTGCTCGTCCATCGAGTGGAACCCAGCGAGCATGTCTCGAAAATCCTTCGGACTCGTCGCCAACATGAGCGACAAGCCGATTGCAGAATCCATGCTGTAACGGCCGCCGACCCAGTCCCAGAACTCGAACATATTGGCGGTGTCGATGCCAAAGGCTGCGACACCTTCTGCGTTGGTCGAGAGCGCGACGAAGTGTTTTGCGATGGCGGAATCGTCGCCCCCAAGCCCGTCGAGGAGCCACGCTCGAGCACTTTGTGCGTTGGCGAGCGTCTCCTGAGTAGTGAAGGTCTTTGACGCGACGATGAAGAGCGTGCTGGCTGGGTCGAGACCGAGCAGAGCCTGATGGAGGTGTGTGCCATCGACGTTCGAAACGAAGCGGCATTCAATCGTTTCGTGTCGAAAGGCTGCGAGTGCCCGGTAAGCCATATATGGGCCCAGGTCCGAGCCCCCGATCCCGATGTTGACGACCGTCCGAATCCGTTCACCGGTATGACCAGTCCATTCACCCGACTGCACGCTGTCGGTGAAGCGCGACATGTGGTCGAGCACATCGGCGACATCGGCGACGAGGTCTTGGCCATCGACGGTAAGCGACGAGCCAGGCGGCAGGCGTAGCGCTGTATGCATGACCGCCCGGTCTTCGGTGGTGTTGATGTGCTCACCCGTGTACATCGCCTCGATCCCGTCGGACAGCCCCGCGGCGTCGGCCAGTGCGACGAGAGCGTCGAGCACGTCGCCGTCGATCAGGTGCTTTGAAAGGTCGGCGATGAGCCCGTCGACTTCGAACGTGAACACACTGGCGCGAGATGGGTCGTCAGCGAACAACGCGCGCAGCGATGTGGCCGACATTGCATCGTGTTGCTCCTGTAGTGCTCGCCACTCCGGTGTGTCGCTGATCATCTTGCTCCTGTCGGTGGCGATTAGGGGCCTGGCCCCTAAATCCGATTAGGGGCCAGGCCCCTAATTGGTGAGTCGTGGTTCGGCGAGCGAGTCTTAGTGCTGGCGATGGTTGGCATTCGACATCGCTCGTTCGGCCTCCCGATCGGCATCGCGACGGGCAATGTCTTGGCGCCGATCGTATTCCTTCATGCCGCGACCAACGCCAATCTCGACTTTCGCGCGGCCGCCGATGAAGTAGATCGACAGTGGAACGAGCGCGAGGCGCTCCCGTTGAATCCGGGCCTCGATGCGATTGAGTTCGGTGCGATGGAGCAAGAGTTTGCGATGACGATCCGGCACATGACCGAACGACGACGAGCCGGTTGACACATACGGCGAGATGTTCAAACCGAGAAGCCAGAGCTCACCGTCATCGACGCGTCCGAACGCTTCGGTCATCTGGACCTGCGATTCGCGAAGCGACTTGACCTCGGACCCGCGGAGGACCATGCCGCACTCGTAGGTGTCGGTAATCTCGAAATCCCTGCGGGCGCGACGGTTCGAGGCCACGATCTTCTTGTCGAGGCCGGTGATCCCCGGCTTCTTCTTGCCGTGTTTGTCACGGGAATTTTTGTTCTTGTTGGCCACGCCTCGATCGTAACGGGTCGTGGACTCATCCTCGCTTGCTGGTCGGAGCCGCCTCGCGAACGCTCTAGGGTTCGCTGATGGACTCTCGTCCGATCGGTGTGTTCGACAGTGGGTTCGGTGGCTTGACGGTCGCCCGTGCCCTTATCGACCTTCTACCCGGCGAGAAGCTGATCTACGTCGGCGACACCGGGAGGTATCCATACGGGTCAAAACCGTTGGCGGACGTGCGCGCGTACGCCCACGAGATCACGAAGTGGCTCATCGACACACACGACGTGAAGCTCGTCGTCGTCGCCTGCAACACCGCATCTGCAGCAGCCCTCGAAGACCTACAAGCGTCCTACTCGACGCCCGTCCTCGGCGTGATCGATGCAGGGGTGCGATCGCTTCTCGATGTGAGCGTTTCGAAGCACGTCGCCGTGAT
Source organism: Verrucomicrobiales bacterium (assembly GCA_047638715.1). Classification (GTDB taxonomy): domain Bacteria; phylum Actinomycetota; class Acidimicrobiia; order Acidimicrobiales; family SHLQ01; genus SHLQ01. The sequence continues at coordinate 16,099 of JBLIMK010000047.1, read as the reverse complement.
CGGCACGGTGGGCACGATCGGCAGCGGTGCGTATCAGTCAGCGGTTGAGGCAGCGGATCCGAACGTGCGGCTGACGTGCGCAGCTTGTCCGGGGTTTGTCGAGTTTGTGGAGCGGGGAGAACTAGCGGGAGACCAGGTGCGAGTCCTCGCGCAACGGCTTCTATCGCCAATCGTGGATGCCAAGGTCGACGCGCTATTGCTCGGTTGTACGCACTATCCCTTTTTGGCACGCACCATCACTGACACGATCGGACGCGATGTTGTGCTTGTCTCGTCGGCCGATGAGACGGCATTCCAGGTTCGGGCCATGCTGTTGGACAACGGCGAGGTACGAGAGGGTTATCCGATCGCCCCGCTGTTCTTGTCTTCGGGTGACGTAGACGAATTCGCTCGAATCGGCAGAATGTTGCTCGGGCCCGAATTGGTTGATGTCGGACGATGGCCAGCATCGGTCGACCCGGCGGGAGAACCCAGCACATGACCACCGAAAATCCGAACGATTTACGGGTCACCGTCATTGGCTGTTCGGGCACCTACAGCTCCGCCGACTCATCATGTTCGTCGTATCTTGTCCAGACCGACTCGACGTCGGTCGTGCTCGATACAGGTCCGGGGTCAAGCATCGAACTGCAGCGTCACCTCGATCTTGCAGACGTCGACGCGATCATTCTGAGCCATGAACATCCCGATCACTGGACGGAGATGCCATCGCTCTATCACGCCTATCGTTTTGGGCTCGGTCGACCCCACGTCCCGGTATATGGCACGGCCGGTACCCGCCTTCTGCTCGATGCGGCATGTTCCGAAGCCACCGCGTACACCTTCGACTGGATCACGATCGATGCGTCGTCCGCCGTGACCATCGGTGATATCGACTTCACGTTTTCCAAGACCGATCACCCCGTCGAGACACTCGCAATCAGGGCCGAAAGTGGAAATGCCTCGATCGCATATTCGGCAGATACCGGGCCCGACTGGTCGCCGGAGGGATTCGAGTCGCCCATCGATCTGATGGTCTACGAGGCTTCGCTCCGCGTCGAAATGGAGGACCTGGGCATCCCACACGTTTCGGGCCGCCACGTCGGTATTAACGCCGCCGCAGCAGGGATCCGACACCTCGTTCTCACCCATTTGCCTCCTGGTGAGGATCCTGACGAGCGTGCCGCCGCCGCCGCAGCGAGTTTCAGCGGTCCGATAGACATTGCTGCCCCTGGGCGCACGTTTCGGGCCTAGCCCGTCACACAACTGTCACAAACCTTCGGGAACCAGCCATCGACTTCTCTCGTCACAAGGGGCATGGCTACAACAACAAGAACCCAAGAAGCACATACCCCAGCCGCGGCGGCTCGACGGATGTTGGCGGTGCTGCTCGTGCTCGTCATGATCGCGGCCGCGTGTGGCTCCGATGCCTCGAGCAGCGACTCGACAGCTTCGGGCGATGCGGAGATCGATTTTGCATCGGAGGCGTCTTCCTCAGCGGCAAATCGTGTCGATACGGACGACTCCGCAGATATGGAGGAGACGTTCGCCGATGCTCCTGCTTCAGATGAGGCAATGGCGGAAGGGGTCCAAGGGGCAGAGGAGTCCGGGAGTGCCCCGGCAACGACCGTCGCGCCGTCCGATAACGCAGCCGAAAACGACTCTCGCTATCGAGAAGGAGTCGAAAATGGTCGCGGATTGTTCGACACGATCGATCCGAACCAAGAACCCGAAGAGATTCCTGAGCCGATCGAGAGCGTCGACCCTCGCTTCACCGATTACGGCATCCGGACTTTTGTTGAGACCAGCGACGACCCTCTGTCGACCTTCGCCCTCGACGTCGACACTGGGAGTTACACGATCGGTCGCCGCTTCATCGAGGAAGGCAACCTGCCGCCACGCGAGTCCGTTCGGGTCGAGGAATACGTCAACGCATTCGACTACGACTACGACGTCCCGCGCAGCGGTCTCGATGTTTCCGTCGACGGCGGCCCCTCGCCCTTCGACGAAGACACCTACCTCATTCGTATTGGTATTCAAGCCGAGATCGTCGAGGACGCCGAACGTCAACCGGTCGCCTTGACCTTCGTGATCGACACCTCCGGCTCGATGGATCGCGCCGACCGGCTCGGCCTGGTAAAGGAATCCCTGAGCTTGCTCGTCGAGGAACTCCATCGGGACGACACGGTCGCGATCGTGACGTATTCGGGCGACTCCGACGTCGTCCTGGAACCGACGGAGGTTCGTGACCGAGACGAAATTCTTGAAGCGATCGATGACCTTCGCACCGGGGGTTCCACCAACCTTCAGGCTGGCCTCGATGCAGGCTACGATCTCGCCCGCGATGCGTTTCGCGACGACGGCGTCAACCGGGTCATCGTTGCCTCCGATGGTCTTGCCAACGCTGGAATCACAGATGTCGATCGTCTGTCTGAACGCATCCGCCGGGACGCCGATGCGGGGATTGGTCTGGTCACCGTTGGATATGGCCTGAACGGCTTCAACGACACCACGATGGAACAGCTCGCCGACCAAGGAGATGGGTTCTATGCCTACGTCGACACGATCGCTGAGGCCGAGCGACTCTTCAGCGAAGACCTGACTTCCACCCTCATCACCGCGGCGATCGACGCAAAGATCCAGGTCGAGTTCGACGAAGACGTAGTCGACGAATATCGCCTGATCGGCTACGAGAACCGCGGCGTCCGCGACAACGACTTCCGAAACGATGAAATCGATGCTGGCGAGCTTGGCGCAGGCCACCAGGCGACCGCTTTGTACGAGATTGTTCTCGACCGGAGCGTCGACATCGACGATCGTGCCGAACTGGGTGTCGTACGGCTTCGCTGGGAAGATCCCGAAACAGGCGAGGTCAACGAAATCGACGAAGATATTGACATGCGCGACATCGAAGCTCGATGGACCGACACTCCAGCGGATTTCCAGCAAGCGACTGTGGTCGCTGCGTTCGCCGAGCTGTTGCGAGACAATCCGTATGCCGACAACGTCGACCTCGAAGACCTTCGTGACGAGGCTGACTCGCTCGGTCGAGATATCGATACCGATGAGTTCGATGCCTTCGCCGACCTCGTCGAAGAGGCGTACGACTTGTCCTGACCGGCAGGAGATTCCCACGCGTTCCCGAATCGCTCGCAGTGAAATAGGGGTTCTAGAGTTCCCGCCCGTGGCTGTGGCGAATCGATCGAACGAGATGATTGCGGACCTCAGCGATGGTCTTTCCAGGGCAGCGATCTCCTACATGGTGGGTTCCGCGGTCGTGCTCGCGGCCGTCGGCTCATTCAGCACGCTGCGAGTCGCCATCGGTAGCGTGCAGGACACCGCTGCGGTCGTCGCCGCCGCAATCGGTGCATCCATCGCAGCCGATGTAGCTCCCGATGACCGGGTGCAAACAGCCATCGTGGCTCTGGCTCTCGGCAGTTTCCTTACGGCGATCCTGTTCCTTTTCGTCGGTCGAGCTCGACTTGGGGAAATCGCGCGGTCGATTCCCTTCACCGTGATCAGCGGTTTCATGGCCGGAACCGGCTGGCTCTTGCTTTGGGGCGGAATTTCGGTGATGACGGGCGACCCGGCGTCGATATGGGACGTTGGCGATCTCCTGAGCTGGGAGGTTTCTCGGCTGTGGTTGCCCGGAGTCGTCCTGGCGGCCGTCGTTCTCATCGCCATCTTGAAGAATGGGACATCGATCGTGGTTGGTGGAGCGATGCTCGCAACCACCCTCGGCGTGCACCTCGTCGGCCGGGTGGGCTGGTCGCTCGACGCGCTCGAAACAAATGGGTGGCTTCTCGGGCCATTCCCCGAGGCCGGGGGGTTCACGCCGATCCGCCCGACCGACCTCGCTGCGGCGGACTGGGGCGCGATTGCGTCGCATGCGCTCCCACTCGCGGGTCTCGCCGCGGTTTCGCTCATTGGCCTGCTCCTGAATCTGACCGGCATCGAAGTGGCGTGCGAGGACGACATCGATCTCAACCATGAGCTGAAGACGGCCGGTGCGGCGAACATCGTGAGTGCTGCCGCTGGCGGTCTGATCGGTTACCACATCATGAGCTACACGCTGCTTGCGGAACGGCTTCGAGTACGCGGACGAACCGTTCCGTTGATGACCTGGTGATGTTTGCGATCGTGGTCACACTCGGGGGTGGGGTGGTCGGCTTGATGCCAAGGGCGGTCGCTGGCTCCGTGTTGTGCGCTTCGGGGGCGAGTCTTCTCGTCAGCTGGGCCCGTCAGTTGAAGAGTGGCTTCGGACGTCTCGATGTAATCCCCAGCATCCTTGTTCTCCTCGCCATCATTCTGTTCGGCGTGCTCACCGGAATCGCCGCGGGTGTGGCGGCGGCGGTGATCGTGTTCGTATTCACCTACGGGCGAATGTCGCCGATTCGGCGCACCCATAGACTGTCGACGATCGAGAGCAACATCGATCGTCACGCCGCTCATCGAACGGTTTTTGTCGAGAACGATGATTCGGTTGCGATTCTCGAGTTCCAGGGTTATCTCTTCTTTGGATCGATACGAACGATCAGCGACGCGATCACGCAACTGCTTCAAAAGGAGCTGCGGTTCCTGGTCCTCGACTTCAGGGGTGTGCGAGGTATCGACGCGGTCACGATCGTGTGGGCCCACCTCCGTCCTGAACTCGCTGATGCGCTTGGCAGCAACGATCCGAGCGAGCGAAGGTTGGAACCCGACCTCGATCACGCACTCGAATGGGTCGAGGATCAAGTCCTCGACGCACACGGGCACATCGACGTACCGGTCGATATGGAATGGCTTGCCGAAATAGTCCCGTATGGGGAACGCATCGAACTTCAGCCCGGCGAGACGCTGATCGAGCTGGCGGACGACACCCGTCGTATCTTCGCGATCGAGTCCGGCACGTTGACCGCCTGGGGCGAGTCTGCGGCCGGCGACCCGATTCGGTTCAGGCGCGTTGGCGCGGGATCGTTTCTCGGCGAAATCGCGTTTACCACCGGCGCACCGAGAAGTGCGGTCGTGATCGCCGATGTTGAGGCCGTTGTTGTCGCTATCGCGCCGGAGGCGATCGAGGAGATGTCCAAGGTCAACCCCGACCTCGCAATCAAGACGAATCGGATCGTGTCCCTCCGCCTCGCAGAGCGCCTAACCGCTACATCGCGGATCGTCCGCAACCTCAGCTCCTGAGCCGGCAGATTCTCCGGGGTTTCGGCGAAGCTCGGCCGCAAGTGCTGAGAACAAACACTAGATTCTCTCCATGACACGCCCCGATGGACGAACCAACGACGAACTACGACCGCTGAGCTTTCACCGCGACTTTGTCGATACCTGTGCGGGATCCGCCCTCGTGTCGTTCGGACGCACGCGGGTGCTGTGTACGGCGTCTGTGTCAGACGATGTGCCCCGTTGGATGCGTGACACGGGCAAAGGATGGGTTACTGCGGAGTACTCGATGCTTCCCGGCTCATCCCCGGACCGCATTCGCCGTCAGGTTTCGGGCCGAAGCCAGGAGATCCAACGACTGATCGGCCGTTCGCTTCGTGCGGTCGTCGATATGAAGGCACTCGGCGAACGAGAGATCACCATCGATTGCGATGTGCTCCAGGCTGACGGGGGCACGCGCACCGCATCGATCACCGGCGGGTATGTCGCTCTCCACGACGCGATCACCCGGCTGATGCAGGACGGTCAGCTGAAGACCAACCCGCTACGGAGCGAGTGTGCCGCGATTTCGGTTGGCATCGTGGACGGCGTTCCAATGCTCGATCTTCCGTACATCGAAGATTCAAACGCTGAAGTCGACATGAACGTCGTCATGGATGGAGATGGCAACTTCATCGAGATCCAGGGCACGGCCGAGGGCGCAGTTTTCGGCCGGGAGCGACTCGATGACATGCTCGACCTCGCGGCCGGCGGCATCAGGACGATCACCGAAGCCCAGCGAGGCCTGTTGGAGAACCCGCCCGCAGTCCTGCCTCCGCGCTGAGGGTGCCGATGTCTTCGCTCCCAAAAGTCGTGATGGCAAGTGCGAATCCAGACAAAGTTGAAGAGATCGCACTGATGATGGAGGACGTCGCCGAGATCGTGGCCCGACCCTCGCACGTTCCCGATGTGGTTGAGGATGCCGACACGCTCGAAGGTAATGCGCGCCTCAAGGCTGTCGCCATCAGCTCGGCGACGGGGCTGCCCGCTATCGCCGATGACACAGGACTTGAGATCGACTACATCGATGGGGCGCCAGGCGTGTTTACCGCACGTTTCGCAGGGCCGAATGCCTCGTACGCAGACAATGTGGCCAAAACACTGGCCGTGTTACGAGGCGTACCCGCATCTGACCGTACGGCCCGCTTCCGAACGGTCGCCCTTCTTTCCTATCCAGACGGCTCAGAAGTTGTTGCACATGGTGTGGTCGAAGGACGGATCGCGGTCGAACCGGTTGGTGAGGGCGGATTTGGGTACGACCCGATATTTGTCCCGAACGAGTCGCACAACATGTCATTCGCTCAGATGGATCCGATCGCGAAACATGCGATCAGCCACCGAGGGCGGGCGTTCCGAGCCCTGCGCGCACAGCTGTAGCTGAAAAAGCCGAAAGCGATCGCACAAGGCGACCGCTTCCGAGGGGGAGCGCGCTCCCAGGGAGTTGAACCCCAAACCTTCCGGTAAGAATCCGGATGCTCTATCCAGTTGAGCTAAAAGCGCATGACCCAGACATTGTTTGATCGCCCGTTGTAAAGAATTATTCGGCACTGAGAATCCAACCTTGAGGTGATTCTCAATATTTTCTTAGCTGCTCCATCGCATGCCGAGGAAGCGGTCGAATTCCGTGGGATCGATCGGTTTTGAGAACAGATATCCCTGGACGAGATCGCAACTCAACTCAGCCAATCGCTCGAGCTGATCCTTGGTCTCGACGCCTTCGGCGACGACGAGAAGGTTGAGACCGTGAGCGAGTGCGATCGTCGCACGAACGATGGCTGAATCGTTTTCGTCCGTGCCGAGTCCATCGACGAAGCTCCGATCGATCTTCAAGAAACTGATCGGGAACCGTTTGAGATAGGCGAGCGAGGAGAACCCGGTTCCGAAATCGTCGAGTCCGATTCGAACCCCGAGATCGCGCAGGAGCTGAAGCGATCGTTCGGTTGTGGGATTCCCGTCGATCAGCGCGCTCTCGGTCAGTTCGAGCGACAGCTGTTCGGGAGCGAGACCAGCATCTTCGAGCTCGGCTCGGAGGGAATCGGCATAGTTCGCATCGGTCAATTGGCGAGCCGAGACATTCACCGCGATCGACGGTGGCTCTTGTCCTGGCACGTTCATGCGAGTCCACTCCGCTGTTTGACGGATCGCCTTAACGAGTACCTGATGGCCGAGTTTTGAGATAAGTCCCGAGTCTTCGGCGACATCGATGAATGAGCCCGGCATGACGAGCGAGCCGTCTTCGTTTCGGATTCGTACGAGCGCTTCGGAGCCCGCCAAACGTCCGTCGAGAGCACTCAGCACGGGCTGGTAGTGCACCACGAGCTCGTCGTTCTCGATCGCTCGGCGAAGTTTGTTCTCGACGTCGAGACGGCGGATGGCTTGGTCGCGAAGATGGTCGTCGAAGACAACCGCGAGATCGCGCCCCTTCTGTTTCGCTCGATGGAGTGCCGTGTCGGCGTCTCGCAACAAGTCTTCGGGCTCTTCGGGTCCCTCGGCAATGGCGATGCCGATCGATGTGGTGATCACGGCTGTCTGATCGCCGATACTGATTGGTTGGGTGAGAGCTTTGCGCAGCCGTCTCGCCGCTACGACAGCGTCGCCGCGGCGCAACATGTCGCTGATGACGACCGCGAACTCGTCGCCTCCGAGGCGAGCAACGACATCGCCAGGTCGAACGACTCCTTCGATGCGCGAAGCGACCTCGTTTAATAGTTCATCGCCGGCATGATGTCCGAGCGACTCATTCACGACGTTGAATCGATCCAAATCCAGAAACAACAGCCCGACCAGTAGCCGTCGTTCACGAGCCCTGCGCAAGGCTTCGCGCAGTCGTTCCATCAAAAGAGCACGATTTGGAAGTCCGGTTAGATCGTCGTGATACGTGCGTACTTCGAGCTGCTCGGTTGCGGCGACCCGGTCGGTGACATCGGTGGCATTCAACACGATTCCGGCGACGGCTGGATTCTCGAGAAGGTTGTTCGCCGTAATCTCGAGGTTGCGATAGGAACCGTCGCCGTGAGCGATTCGCAGCGATGCTGCGCGTGGCTCCGCGGCCGAGTCGTGGGGTGTTTCGAGAACCAGGGCCGCGAGTTCGTTGGCTACATCGAGATCCTCGGGATGTACGAGCTCGATAATGTCGACTCCATCGAGGCTGCCCGGAGGGTGGCCGAGAACCCGCTCGACGGCGGGGGAAGCATAGACAACTGTTCCGTCGGCGCGGATGAGGAAGACGAGATCGGAGGCGTTCTCGACCAGCGCGTGCAGGCGAGTTTCGGATTCGGCGATTTGGGCTTGGGCCGCCCGAAGCTCGCTGAGGTCTCGGGCGACGATCGAGATCGCTTCGATCGAGTCCGCATCGTCGAGGTGGGCGACGAGCATCGCCGATGTCGGAATCGACCGGTCGCCGTCCGCCACGAGGGTGAGTTCGCCGCTCCAGCTTCCGCTTTCGAAAACGCTCGGCAGCGCTGTTGAAATCATTGTTCGCTGTGATGCCGAGTCCAAGCGCTGGGCGAACGGTTCCATCGTTGCTGAGGCGGGGAGGAATTCGCCCAGGGCCTCGTTGAGCCAGATCAACATCGAACCATCTGGGCTCAAGATTCCAACGAGATCCTTCGTGGCCTCGAGCACCCTCGACAATTCGTCGGCCCGTCGTGCGGCATCGATGTCTTCGGTGGTGTCGTCGAAGGTGAACAGGGATGCGCCGGGCTGATCGAGCGGTGTGGTGCTCACATCGAGCCATCGGTATTCGCCCTCGGCCGTGATAATTCGGAGCCGGCCGCGAATGCCCTCGCCCTTTGCGGCACCGTTCGTGAGAGCGTGGAGAAAGTCGTCCTTCCCGTCCGGGTCGATCCTTTCGAGCCAACCCTCGCCGCTCGCCTCTGCAGCGAGTTGGCCCGTGGCCTCAGTCCATCCATTGTTGACATCGGTCATCGTCGTGCCGCCAACTAAGCGCGCCATGCCGCGAGGGCTGCGCGCGATCAGATCGCGGATCTGGCGTTCCTGATCTTGTGCCGCCGATGCCTCGAGCATGGCGAGCACAACCGATTCGGAACCAGACTGGTGTAGCCAACACTGAAGATCCAAACCACGAATCGCTCCTGCGGCCCGGACCTGGAATGACCGGCGCACGGTAGCGCCATCTCGGGCCGCCCGAAGCGTGTCATCGAGGAGCGGACTCTCGCCGGCATCGGCGAGCAAGTCGACCATCGCGCGCCCAGCGACGTCCTCGGGCCTATGACCAAGAAGTTCGAGCGCCGCTGGATTCGCGGACAAGATTCGATGGTCGGCATCGATGACGACCAGCCCGAACGGCACCGTCGACAACAACACGGAAAGGGTTTGGTCGATTGGTACGGAGTCGGCGGAGAGGTTGGTCATGAGCGATGTCTTCGTGAAGTGCGGACGGGGGGACTCGAACCCCCAAGCCCTTTCGGACACCAGGACCTAAACCTGGCGCGTCTGCCAGTTCCGCCACGTCCGCAGAACCTTTCCAAACCATACATCCCCACCCGTCCGGCCGCGAACATGAGCGAGTGAGATCGGCGCTGTGATTAACACAGAAGCACCTCGTGACCGATACGTAGAGGTAGCCTCATCAGCGCCTGCGCAGGCAAGTTCGGCGAACCGGAAATATCTGCGCAACCGCGTTGTTGTTGGGGCTACACGACCGCTCCGCAATTCAGACTCAGGAGAACAATGGGCATCGAACTTCCCGGCACCTCGTACGCAGCATCGCTGACCGAAGACGTGTCGCGCATGGACATCTACAACCGGCTCCTCAAGGACCGAATCGTGTTTCTCGGCACCGACGTGAACGATGACATCGCAAACTTCATCACCGCCCAGATGCTCCACCTCGAGAGCCAAGATCCAGAGAAGGACATCTGGCTCTACATCAACTCTCCCGGTGGCTCGGTCACGGCCGGTATGGCCATCTACGACACGATGAAGTTCGTGAGTCCCGATGTGGGCACGATCTGTATGGGCCTCGGCGCATCGATGGGCCAGTTCCTTCTCGGTGCGGGCGCAAAGGGAAAGCGCTACGCCCTGCCTCACGCTCGAATCATGATGCATCAGCCTCTCGGCGGTGTGCAGGGCCAGGCGTCCGACATCGCAATTCAGGCCCAACAGATGGCCAACACGAAGAAGCTTCTTCAGGCGCTCATCGCTGAGCACACCGGCCAAGATGTCGACCAGATCGAATCTGACTCGGATCGCGACCGTTGGTTCACCGCCGAAGAAGCGAAGGACTACGGCATCATCGATCAGGTGATCACAAACCGCGGCGACATCAGCTGATTTTCCCGGAGCTTCGCTCGACCGTATGTCGCCTCGGGCGAAGCCAAGGACTTACCTTGCTGCTTCGGCGAGGGCTCGTAGGTCTGCGACGCCTTCGGTGAGGGTTGGATACTTAAAGAGTGCGCTGCCGCTGATCAATACGTTGGCGCCAGCTGCTGCGGCGCCTGCAATCGTGTCTTTGCTGATCCCGCCGTCGACCTCCAGGTCGATGTCGTAGCCACTCGCGTCGAGTAACGCCCGAGTGGCGGCGATCTTTGGTTCCATCGTCGAAATGTACTTCTGACCGCCGAACCCAGGGTTCACGGTCATGATCAGCACCATCTCGATGAGATCGAGAATGTTCTCGAGCTCGTCTATTGGTGTCGATGGATTGAGCGCGACCGCGGCATTCCCACCGAGGTCGGAAATATTGGCCAGCGTGCGATGCAGGTGCGCCGATGACTCGGCATGAACAATGAGCAGATCGCAGCCGGCATCGATGTACTGCTTGGCCATGAGGTCCGGATCGGCCACCATGAGATGGGCTTCGAAACGCACATCGGTGTAGGACCTGCAGGCGGCGATCACGTCGGGACCGAACGTCAGATTCGGGACGAAATTTCCGTCCATTACGTCCCACTGAATGCGATCGACTCCAGCATCGCCCAGGCGACGACATTCTTCACCAAGGTTGGCGAAGTCAGCGGGCAGAACAGAGGGGACAATCTCGATCCGACGTGTCACCTTTTGGACCATAGAGCGTGCCGCTGTCCGGCAACGTATCCTGCGTCGATGACTTTTCGCCGGCCGCACGATGCTCAGGCAGGTTCGAGCATGCCCCCGATCGAGATCTACCTCGATCGACCAGCGAATGGTGGGGCGTCGGTCGGGCGAGACGAGAACGGGCGTGCGGTGTTCTGCGAGGGCGGGCTTCCGGGCGAAACCGTCCGCGTGAACATTACTTCGGCGAAGAAGCGGTTTGCTCGAGGGCAAGTCATCGAAGTTCTCAACGCCTCGCCCGACCGCGTGCAAGCTCGCTGCGCGACACATCATCTGGGCTGCGGAGGATGTGATCTCGCGCACGCAACGCCATTACTCCAACGACAGATCAAGCGACAGGTCGTGGTCGATTCCTTAGTCAGAATCGGTGGCATCGACGCCGACCATGTTGACCAGTTGTTGGGTGATATGTCGGGAATCGCGGAAGGTGGCAGTGCGGCCTACCGCACGACCGTTCGCGCAGCGATCGTCGATGGACGCGCTGGATATCGAAAGCGAGCAAGCCACTCGGTCGTCGCGGCCGAGATGTGCCGCGTTGCCCATCCCCTCCTCGAAGACCTCCTTCTAAACGCCCGTTTTGGTCTGGCGGCCGGAGGTGATGTCGTCATGCGGGTGAGCGCGTCGACCAGCGAGCGCATCGCCATCGTCGACGAGCCTTCGGTCGACACCAAATTCCCAGACGATGTTGTCGTCGTGAGCCGGGCTCAACTCGATGAGGGCGCAGACGTCCACATCACTGAATTTGCCGCGGAGCGGGACTGGCGGGTTTCTGCTGGATCGTTCTTTCAGGCGGGCCCCGAAGTTGCGACCGAATTGGTTGACGCCGTCCGCTCAGGAGCGGGAGACCTCTCGGGAGCGACGGTGGTCGACGCCTATTCTGGTGTTGGTCTTTTTGCAGGGACTCTCGGAACCGACGCGAGCACCGTCTACGCGGTTGAACGTGCCGGCAGTTCAACCGCCGACGCGAGGATCAACCTTGCTGGCCAGAACGCGGTCGTTGTCGAGTCTCCTGTGGAGAGTTGGACGCCGGTCGCCGCCGACGTCGTGATTGCGGATCCCGCACGATCTGGATTGGGCCGTGACGGTGTGGCAACGCTGCTCGGATGTAAAGCCGAACGTTTCGTGCTCGTCGCGTGTGATACCGGATCGCTCGGTCGCGATGTCGGCCTGCTGGTCGAGGCTGGGTACTCCGTGAGCTCCGTGCAACTCGTTGATGCGTTTCACGACACGAGCCATGTGGAGACGATCGTCGGGCTCTCGCGCTAAAAGCGATGGCACGACGCGAGGGTCACATGGCCCATCCTCCACACGTGGACCGCCTTCTACTCTCGGTTTAGGAATGTCTGGAAGGTATCTGGATGGCGGAAGGAACGATGCGGCTCTATCTGGACTGCGCAGGTTCGGAACGGACGGTCGCGATATCGATCGATGATCCGGACGCGACCATTTCGAACCTTTGCGAAGCGCTCTCCGTTGGCGCCGACGGCGCCCTGACGATCGACGACGTCACGTATCGGCGCGAAGCACTGTTGCGCGATATTCCGATCGTGGATGGTTCACGTGTGACAGAGGATCATGGCGTTTCGTCAAAGCTCGTTGCACAGCATCGTCATTGGGTTGGAGTAATCAGCGGACCAGATGCTGGGTCGTTTCGCGCGCTCGCCCCCTCTGAATATGTCGCTGTCGGGAGTGGCCCTCTCAACGATCTGGTCATCGAAAACGACACGATCTCTGCGGCGCATCTCCTGGTCGAGCACCAGACAGATTCCATCGTGGTGGAAGACCTGAACTCGCGCAACGGCACCTGGCTCAACGGATCCCCGATCGCGGAACCAACGAGTGTTGCCCCAGCGGACGTCATTCGGATCGGCTCTTCCCAGCTCGCAGTGCGCCCAATCGAATCCTCTGATCGGCATTCGGCGATCTCTACGACAACCGCTGATACCTCAGGTCACATCTTATTCAATCGGCCTCCACGAGGACCGGTTCCTTCGATGCCCGAGCCGATCGTGCTTCCCGAACCTCGAGAGGATCGAGTCGCTCCATCGCTCGCAATCATCTCGTTGCTGGTGCCTCTGGTATTCGCTGGAGCCATGGTCGCGGTACTCGGCTCATGGCGCTACGCGCTCTTTGGACTTCTTTCACCCGTGATGATTCTTGGAAACTGGTTCGCCGGCCGCCAACAGCTTCGCAAGGGGCGCCGGCGTGACGGACGAGCATTTGCCGGAGCTCTGATCAAACTTGAGCTCGACTTCGATCGGGCGGAATCGACCGAACGCGAACGACGAGCAGCGCTCGGCCCCGATCTCTTGGAGATCCGCCGTCGTATCCTCCTGCCATCGACGCGTCTTTGGGAGAGACGCGTCGAGTCCGACGATGCCTTCATTGGCCGCGTTGGAGTCGGGGAGGACCAATGGCACGTGCGATTCGCGCCAGCGTCGCAGGGAGACACCGACGAGGTGCGCTCTGTTGTGTCGTCGCGATCAACGCTCCGGGAGGTCCAGGTCCTCAGCGATCTTCGCGATGGCCCGATCGGCTTTGTTGGCGATCAGAGTCGTGCCAGGGCCGGCGTCCGCTCGCTGGTGCTTCAGATCGCCGCGCACCATGGTCCAGCCGACGTGCAGATCGTCATCATGACGACGTCCGAGCGGATCGATAGTTGGAGCTGGGCGAGGTGGCTCCCCCATGTTGGGGCGCCTGGAGGTCGGGCTCGAATCGTCGCGTCCGACGGGATTGAACCAATCGCGCTGTTGGACGAGATCGAAAGGTGCCATGTCGGTGATGCATTGCCGGCGAAGCCAAGGGTGCTGTTAGTGGTTGACGACATTGAGCTTCTGCATGGGCGATCAAGTCGGACTCGACGTCTGCTCGAACGCTCGGGGGCGGGCTTTTACGGAATCGTGATCGGCGAGACGATCGACCAGTTGCCGGCTTCGATCGCGTCCGTCATTTCGGTAGAAGCTGACGACGGTACCTTCGTGATCACCCAACCTCTCGCTGGTCGACTCGCCTCTGGCGTCCTCGATGCAATCTCCGTGACCTCCGCCGAAGACACAGCTCGTGCGATGGCGCGTTTCGCCGATCCAGAGCTCCCAAGCCGGGGAAATGAGCTGCCGCTGAGCGTCGGTGCTGTCGCGGTCTTCTCCGAGCCCGATGCGCGCTCGATCGAACAGCGATGGCGGGACAACAGTTCCGAGACCACTCTGGTTTCACCCGTAGGAATCTCTAGCACCGGGATCATGTCGATCGACCTCGTCGGTGACGGCCCACACATGCTGGTCGCCGGAACCACCGGCTCAGGCAAATCGGAGTTTCTTCGTACATTCGTGCTGGGCCTCGCGTGCAACTATCAGCCTGAGGATCTTGCGATCGTTCTGATCGATTACAAGGGAGGCGCAGCGTTCGATAGCTGCGCCCGACTGCCCCACGTCGTAGGCATAGTCACAGATCTCGACGACCATCTCGTCGAGCGAGCGCTCAGCTCACTCGAAGCGGAGCTCGATCATCGAGAACGGCTGCTTCGCGAGGCCCTGGTCAGCGACCTTGCGGGGTACCGCAGCGGGGGCTCGATGGGTGGCGCGCTACCGCGGTTGGTCGTTGTGATCGACGAGTTCGCCACCCTTCGAAACGAACTCCCAGAGTTTGTTTCCTCGCTCATAAATATCGCCCAACGTGGAAGAAGCCTTGGCGTCCATCTGGTCCTCGCCACGCAGCGGCCCTCGGGTGCTGTCGATGCGAACATTCGGGCGAACACGAACCTCCGTGTCGCGCTACGCGTACAAGATGTCGCGGATTCGCGGGACGTCATCGATGCGAGCGACGCCGCGGAAATCCCGCGCTCGTTGCCAGGTCGTGCGTTTGTGCGGCGAGGCAGCGGTGACCTCACGGCCGTGCAGGTTGCATACATCTCCGGGCCGACCAGCGAAATGAATCTACCCGTGCGCGTGGCCGATATTCATGTTGGCTCTGAGATCGGGACTCGGTTCGTCGCTTCAGCCTCGGTCGAGGCGACCACCGAGCTCGACGCGCTGGTCGATACATGCATCGTGGCCTCGGCGGATCATCCAACGCCACGAACTCCGTGGTTGGAGCAACTGCCTTTGCCGTTGTCAGCTACCGACATTGAGAGCATTGAGCATCTTGACGCCGGTGACGAAGGGGCGATCGTCCTGGCGATCGGCGATGATCCGAAGCAGCAGCGTCGAGTGACTCGTGGATGGGCTGGACTCGATCACCTCGCCGTGGTTGGCAAACGAGGCAGCGGCGTTACCACGACGTTACGTAGCACGATCGCCGCGCTCGCAGGCAGTGATCTCGGTCGGCCAGTGTGGGTTTTTGTGGTCGATCATGCGGCGGGCGGCCTCACCGGCATCGACACGTTTCATCACGTCGCTCGGTCGATTTCCGGAAGCGATTTGTCGCGCCAGGAACGACTCTTGCATTTCCTTGCGTCGACACTCGAGTCCCGCCGTCGTCTGCCACGCGGCGAGATCACACTCCAGCCTTTGATCGTCGTAGCGATCGACGGCATAGCCTCCTTCGCCGACGAAAACGATCTCGCGGCCGGATCGTCGATGCACGATTTGTTTACGAAGATCTGTCGAGAAGGTCCTGGGGTTGGAATCTTGTTCTTGATCGGTGCCCGCCGTGCAAGCGAGCTCCCGAGAACACTTCGCAGCATGATTCGAGACGTCATCGTTCTTGAACAGTCTGACTCCGATGCGTACCGAGACCTCGGCATTCCACCCGTCGGCCTGCCCGCGTTCGGCCCCGGCCGAGCCTTGTTCGCCCCCGGCGCAATGGTTGCTCAGGTTATCGATTGGGAGCCGTTCGTACGTCCACTTCGGGTCCTTCCGTTCGATCCGCCGCCCTCGAT
>JBLIMK010000046.1:0-28588 GCA_047638715.1 Verrucomicrobiales bacterium | reverse complement strand
CGCTGGCCGAGCCCGCGTCGGAATATCCCGACGTTTGACTAAAGACGGTGTAGGCCAGCGCCTGGTCCTCGCGGATGCTCTGAAACAGTCGAGACGACGGTGACCCGCCAAGGATTTGATTGGCCATCGCCAGGGCATAACGGCGCGGATCGCCGTGGGGCAGACCTCGCCACCCGAGCGCAACATGCAGTTGTTCGACCGGTAGCTCCGTCGTTATCACCACGGACTCAGCAGGTGCTGGAGCGGCACGGCTCGGCGCCTTCCCCAAGGCCAGATCTGCGAAGTGTTTCTCGGCCATCGAGACGAGCGCGTCATGATCGATGTCACCGGCAGCTGCGATAACAAGGTTCGCCGGCTGATACCAACGGTCGTGGAAGTCAGCAATGTGTTGCGACGTCATGTCGTCGATCGTGTGAGGATCGCCGAGCACTTCGCGCCCCAACTCATGGCCTGGGAATAACGCTTCGTACAGCGCTATGTGCACGACATCGTCGGGGGTGTCATAGGCCGCGACGAGTTCCTCGTTGATGACCATCCGTTCGGCATCGACATCGCTAGATCGAAGTGCAGGGCGACGGAGAACGTCGAACAACACGTCAGCTGCCATATCGCGTGAGGACGATGGCACGCGGGCATAGAACGCTGTGTGCTCGCGAGCGGTGAACGCGTTCATGTCGCCACCGACCCCGTCGATCGATTCGGCAACGGATCGGGCTGACCGATCCTCGGTGCCCTTAAAGAGCAGGTGTTCCAAAAAGTGGGAGACCCCGGATCGCTCCGGGGTCTCGTCACGAGATCCAACAGCAAACCACGCACCAATGGATGCGCTTCGTGAACCGACGATCGGCTCGGTAACGACCCGAAGGCCGTTACCGAGCGTCGTCTTCAGAATGCTGTCGACCAATTTCGTCTATCGCTAGCGACGACGACCGCGTCCACCGCGGTTGGTCTTAGGTGCTGGACCGAGATCGCCGAGCTCGCCGGCGAGTTCGGCATCGAAGCTGTCTTCGAACGAAGCAACTTCGCGATCACCGCTCGACGACGAGTCACCGTCATCGTCGGAACCGCTGTCGTTCGAACCGCTGTCGTTCGAACCGCTGTCACGGGATCCACGGTCCCGGCCGCGTCCTCCGCGGTCGCCACCGTCGCGTGATCCACGATCACCGGAGTCGTTGCCACCACTCGAACCAGAATCATCATCATCGCCACCGCCATCAGCGGTTGGGCGCAGTGAGATCTTCCCGTTCGGATCGATGTCTTCGACCTTTACCTCAATGTCGTCACCGAGTGAAACGACGTCTTCGACCCTGTCGATGCGCTTGCCGCCACCGAGCTTGGAGATGTGGACGAGGCCGTCACGTCCAGGAAGGATGTTCACGAACGCACCGAACTTGGTGATGTTCACGACCTTGCCCTGGTAGACCTCGCCAACCTCAGCGGTTGGAGGATCGAGGATCAGGCGGACCTGACGCTCGGCCTCTTCGACCTTGGCCTTGTCTGGTGAAGCAATGGCAACAATGCCGACCATGCCATCGTCGTCGACCGAAAGGACGGCGCCGGTCTCGGCCTGGATGGCGTTGATGACCTTGCCCTTTGGACCGATGATCTCGCCGATCTTGTCGATCGGGATCTCGAACGACACGATCTTCGGAGCGGTTGGACCGACCTCGTCGCGAGGAGCCGCAATCGCTTCAGTCATGTTGGCGAGGATCGTGAGTCGAGCCTCTTTGGCCTGGGTCAATGCGCTCGCCAGAACGTCGGCAGGGATGCCGTCGATCTTGGTGTCGAGCTGCAGTGCGGTCACGAAATCGGCGGTGCCGGTGACCTTGAAGTCCATATCACCCATGGCATCTTCGGCACCGAGAATGTCGGTGAGGGTGATGTACTTGTCGTCCATCTTGACGAGGCCCATCGCAATACCGGCAACCGGTGCTTTGATCGGCACGCCAGCGTCCATCAGCGACAAGCTCGATGAACACACCGACGCCATCGACGACGAACCGTTCGAGCCAAGCACCTCGGAGACGAGACGAAGGGTGTAAGGGAATTCTTCGATCGACGGGATGACCGGGTAGACAGCACGCTCAGCGAGCGCTCCGTGGCCAATCTCGCGACGCTTCGGGCCACGCATGAAGCCGGGTTCACCGGTGCAGAATGGTGGGAAGTTGTAGTGGTGCATGTAACGCTTGCGATCGATTGGGTCGATGCCGTCGATCATCTGGTCCATACGTCCCATGCCCAAAGTGGTGATGTTCATCACCTGGGTCTCGCCACGCTGGAACAAACCAGAACCGTGAGCGGTCGGGATGAGGTCGACCTCGGAGGAGACCGGACGCAGTTCGTTGGTCGTGCGACCGTCGATACGCAGGCCCTCGTCGACGATGCGCTTACGCACGGCGGCCTTCTTGACCGACTGGAATGCCTGGCCAATTGCGCTCGCTTCGTCAGCGAACTCCTCGGCGAGAGCTTTCTTGACGTCGTCCTTGAGTGCGTTCTCGGCACTCTGACGCTCCGACTTGTCCTTGATGGTCTGGGATGCAGCGATCTTGTCGCCGAATCCGGACTCGACAGCGGCGAGCAGCTCAGCGCTGTGATCACCGATGATCGGGAAGTCCATCTTGGTCGGGGCTCCGACCTTCTCGAGGAGGGACTCTTGAAGCTCGATTGCCTGACGGATCCACTTCTTGGATGCATCGAGGCCGTCGGCGAGAGCGGACTCATCAACGGTTGGCAGTCCGTCTTCGAATGCCTTCCATGTTTTGTCGGTTCCGCCAGCTTCAACCATCATGACAGCGACATCGTCGTCGTCGAGAAGGCGTCCAGCAACGACCATATCGAAGGTCGCCTCGGCGCTCTCCTGGTAGGTCGGGTGCGGAATCCACTCACCAGCGGTGGTGAACGCAACTCGTACGGCGCCGATCGGGCACTCGAACGGGATGCGGGAAATGATCAATGCTGCCGAAGCTGCGTTGATTGCCAGAACGTCGTATGGGTTTTCCATGTCGGCACCGAAGATGGTTCCGACGACGTGAACGTCGTTGCGGAAACCGCTGGGAAAGTTCGGACGCAACGGACGGTCGGTCAAACGATCGACGAGGATTGCGGCTTCGCTTGCGCGGCCTTCACGACGGAAGAACGAACCGGGGATCTTGCCCGCGGCGTAACTGCGCTCTTCCATATCGACGGTCAGTGGGAAAAAGCTTGCGCCATCGCGTGGCTTATCGCTTGCTGTTGCGGTCACGAGGATCATCGTGTTGCCCAGTTGGGCTAGTACCGCGCCGTCGGCGAGTCCAGCAAGCTGGCCCGATTCGAACGACATAATTTTGTCAGGCGCGCCCATAACGGCGTCACTGACGGAATGCTTCTCAGCCATGAATTGGCTTCTCCTTCACCCGAGGAATGCTTCGGGTTGTATGGCCCGGCACCTTGCCGGACTGTCGAGCCGACCTTCGGCCCGCTTCTGTGTGGCCCGCCTTTGGCAGACCTGCCAGCGTTGGCTGGCTATGTGGATCGCCCAGACGTATCTGGCCGCAGATCCTTTACTTCGAGTTCGACACTTGGCGTTCGAATGTGAGGGTTTCCCCAAACGCGAAAGCGAGCGGCCTCTGGGCCGCTCGTTCCGTATTCCTACCGGCGGATGCCGAGATGTCCGATCAGATCGCGGTAACGCTCGACGTTTGTGTTTTTGACATAATCGAGCAACCGGCGACGCTGACCGACCAGCATCAGAAGACCGCGACGGCTGTGATGGTCCTTTTTATGGGCCTTCAGGTGCTCGGTGAGATGCGTGATGCGAGCCGTAAGGAGCGCTATCTGCACCTCGGGAGAACCCGTGTCAGTTTCGCTAAGACCAAAGGCCTTGCGAACGCTGTCCATCGTGTCTTCTTTTGGTGGGAGTACAGAATCCATGTGATTTCCTCGGGTGTAGGACCCAGCCCCGCGCGCCGTAAGTGACTGCGATCTCGCAGCTCCTACGTACACCAGAGCGGTGTTCGTTGACCGTGCAGCGAACCGCACTGTCGTGCCCACTATTTGTGGACCTACAAAGGTTAACAGCAGCCGGTGACAAACCGGTGCACTCTCGAGCTGACTAGCCGGTTGCGACTCTCCGCGCCCGGGCGCGGACCTCGTGTTGGGCCTCGTGGCGGTCTGCGCTGACACATTCGCCGTCGACGACGACCTCGACACCGGCCACCCACACGTTGGTCACCCGCTTCGAGGAGCCTGCCCACACGATGTTCGACAGCACATCATCAGCATGGCCAATCACAAACTCGGGATGGTCAATATCGACCCGGAGGATGTCGGCCCAGGCTCCGGGACGGAGCTCGCCGACATCGTCCATCCCAATGGCTTGGGCTCCCTGACGGGTGGCAAGGTCGAGCGCAATGACGCTCGAGAGGGCCTCAGGGTCGGCAGAAACGGCCCGGGCAAGGATCGGGGCGAGTCGCAACTCCTCCCAAAGGTCGAGATCATCGTTCGATGCTGGACCATCGGTCCCAATCCCGACCGTGATCCCAGCGTTGAGCATGGCTACAACATCGGCGATGCCTGATCCGAGCTTCCCGTTTGACTGTGGACAGTGCGCCACCGCTGCGCCAGCGCTGCCCAAAAGTGAACGGTCAGCGTCATCGAGCCAGACACCGTGCGCCATCAAAGTCGGGCCGTCGAGAACGCCGGCGTCGGCCAGAATCTGCGTTGCGGACCGTCCATATCGTTCGCGTACTAACGCACGCTCTGCTTGTGTTTCCTCGAGGTGAATGGTGACGATCGCATCGCGCTCCTTCGCTGCAGCAGCGACGTCGGCTAACCGACCAGGGTCGAGGTCATAGGTGGAGTGCGGCCCGTAACCAACATGAACCAAACCGCCGGGCTCGTGATGTGCGTCGATGAAGTCCGATACCGCAACAACCCGGTTCTCGAACTGGGCGGCGTCGGGCATGAACGCCGAAATGATCCCAGCACCGATAAAGGCCCGCTGACCGGTCGCCTGGACGCCAGCGAGCACCTGATCTTCGAACAGATACGTCTCAACGGTCGTCGTGACCCCAGCTCGGAGCATTTCGATCGATCCGAGGGTCATCCCCCAGCGGGCATCATCGCTGGTCATCCGCCCCTCCCGAGGCCATACCCCTTCGGCAAGCCATCGATCGAGCGGCAACCCATCCCCAGTCGAGCGGACGATGGTCATCGGTGAGTGCGCGTGCGTGTTGACCAACCCTGGCATCAGGAGGCCGCCGACCCGTCTGACCACACCACCCGATTCACCCAGCTCGGCTTCGGCACCGACTGCAACTATCCGCCCGTCAACAGCGATATCTATCGCTCCATCACGAATGACCCGGCCACGGCCCTCCGCAGGTACGACGAGGTCGGCTACGAGACGGGTCGCAGCCGAAGGACCTGAGCTCTCGGCGAGAGATTCTGTGGTCATTGGTCTCCAGTCGTGAGTTTCCAACCCGGAATCTCTTCACCGGCATACATCCGCGAGGTGGCTCGGTCGAGACTGGGAGCCGAGGAGTAGTACCGGTCGATCGTGGCGCCGATGAGTTGGTAGAGCGGCTCTGAAGCCTTGTTCAGAACCGACATGATGTCTTCGATCGAAAGGTCGCCGCCGCCGAGACCCGCGGCGCGGTTCGAGATAACTCCGATCGAGCCATACGCCATGCCGAGTTCGCGAGCCAGAACGACCTCGGGATAACCCGTCATACCGACCAGGTCACCGCCCAACATCTTGGCCATACGAATTTCAGACGGCGTCTCGAATCGAGGCCCGTTAAACGTGCAATAGGTGCCCCCTACCGTTAGGGCTACTCCACACTCAACGGCGGCCGCCGCAATCAAGTTTCTCAACTCCGGGTCGTACGCCGTCGTCATGTCGGTGTGCTGCACGGTGCCCGGCGAGTCGAAGAACGTACCGGACCGACCGTTGGTGAAGTCCAAGAAGTCGTCGATAAGGACAAGAGCTCCGGGTTCCAACCCATCGGCGATTCCGCCACTGACCGCGGTGGCCAGGATCGCCGTAACGCCGACGGAATGAAGCGCAGCAACGTTGGCTCGATAGTTGATCAGGTGTGGAGCGATCGAGTGATCGCTGCCGTGACGAGCGATAAACACCACCTCGTCCCGGCCGTCCCAAAGAGCCCGGCTGAGCGTCACGACACCGAAGTCGGTCTCGATCTCCTCACTTTGCCAATCCTGCAGATGGTCGATGTCGTAGAATCCGCTACCGGTGATGAGTGCGAGCATCATCGAAAACGTAACGCATGACGAAGCGTGACTCGAATGATATCGAGGCCCGCAAGCACAGACCCCTTCATCGTGCCGCCAATCTTGGACTCTCCGCCAGCGCGACGATCCCAGCTCACGGGCACTTCCGCGATCGCACGTTTACGCACTGCGGCCTTGACCATCATTTCGGTCGGCCACCCGAACGTCATCTCTTTCATGTCGAGGTCGTCCAGCAGCGAAGCGTCGATCGCTCGGTACGGGCCCAAGTCGGTCACATCGACCTTGTAGAGCCGCCGCATCATCGCGGAGATAACCCGATTACCGGCCCGCTGATGCGTAGGCATAGCGCCGCCTTCGATATTTCCTCGGGTACGCGAGCCAAGAACAAGCTCGGCGTCACCGTCGATGATCGGGGCGAGGAGTGTGGGTAGCTCGTCAGCCCTCGAACTCCCATCGCCATCGATGAAGGCCACGATGTCGGCTCCCATGCCGATAGCCGCCACGGAGCCAGCTGCGCAGGCGAAGCCGTAACCGGTACGCCGCTCGGTGACGACGGTCGCCCCGGCAGCCACCGCCATCGCAGCGGTGTCGTCGATCGATCCGTTGTCCACTACCACCACCCTCACCCCCGGATGTACGAGCAGGCTCGTAACAACTCCGGCGATGTTCTCCGCCTCGTCGAGCGCCGGGATCACGACGACCGTCTGGGGTGAAGCGTCGATGTCGGCCAGAATTTGGGCGGTCTTCGTTTGGATTTTCGGTCCTAGCGATGAACGCAAGCGAGCCAGATCTGCAGCCTCATCAACATCGAACCACTCCGGAGCGAGCGCCACGGATGCGCCGAGGCTGCGGGCGATCTCGAGCGAGTCGTTCAACACGGTCGGGGTAGACATGGTCACGTCGGTGACTACCCGTGTCCACGAGGACTTCCATCCAATGAGGTAATAGCCGCCGTCATTGGTTGGACCGAAGACGATGTCGTGCCGAGCCTCCCCGAGAAGCCCGAACGCGTCATCGAGGTGACTCGGCGGCAAGTCGGGGCTATCGGCGCCGATCGCGAACACCGAATCGAATCCCGACTCGAGCGCGTCGGACAACACTCCATCTAGCCGCTCGCCAAAAGAACCAGCTCGTTGCTCGATCAGAGCGACGCCTGGAAACGTTTTGTCGAACCAAGCGCGAGCGTCGGGGGGATCGAATCCGATCGCGACGGTGCAATCGCTACGACGTGTCAGCATCTCTACAGTGTCGCCGAGCATGCTCGACGCCAATGCCGCTGCTCCCTGGGCGCCCAAAGACGGGATCAACCGGGTCTTGGAATTGCCTGGACGCGGGCGTTTCGCCATCACGATGACTACGCGGCTCACTGGAGGAGGTCCGCGGCCAGGTCTCCCCACTTGGCATCTTCGCTGGCTGTCAGAACCTGACGTTGTTCTCGCCCGCGATGCGCAGCGACCGCATGTGCGATCGTCGCTCCCGCCATCGACAAGAGACCAGCGCCGAAGATCGCGGCGTAGATCAAGATGCCGATGTTGCTGTTCTTGTAGGCGAGCCACACGGTGCCGAACGCGTATGCAGCCAGCGCAATCTCCGCGAAGACGATCTTGTCGACGCCGAGTTGATACCGCTTGTGTGCCCACGGCTCGGCTGATGACCGGGCGAGGCCTAGCTTCGCCGTGCGCTCGAACTCAGGGTTCGGCTTCGTGAAGATTTCGAGCGCGGCACGCGCGGTGTTGAGCATCAAGCCCGACCCGAACACGGTGACGAGCATGATACGAGGGACCTCGCGCCACCACCTTTTACCACCTTGGCGCTGGCCAACGGCGAAGAAGACGCCAGGAGCGATCGAGGTGATGGCAAACAGGTACCCGACGCCGTAGAGGGTGCTGAAGCCGGAGTACCGCGTCCCTGCCGCGATCACCGCCGGATAGATCAAGAGCAGTCCCAGGAGGAGAAGGTGAATCCCATACGCGCATAGGTGCATCGTGGCCTGAAACTTCGTGCCGACACCCGCGTCCGATCGCCATACCTCTGGCAACAAGCGTCGGGCGCACTCGATAGAGCCGCGGGCCCAGCGGTGCTGCTGTCGGCGAAAGCTCATCACCTGGGTTGGAAGCTCCGCGGGAACAACGAGGTCTTCCAAGTACCGGGCCCGCCATCCTCGAAGATGCGCGCGATACGACAGATCAAGATCTTCGGTAAGCGTGTCAGCAGTCCAGCCTCCCGCATCACGAATTGCGTCAGCACGCCAGATTCCGGCCGTGCCGTTGAAGTTGAACCAGTATCCGCGGTCGCCACGACCCGACTGTTCCACGAGAAAGTGCCCGTCGATCGCCAGGGCCTGAAGTTGAGTAAGCCACGAGTAGTCCCGGTTGAGATGACCCCAACGCGCCTGGACGAATGCGATCTTCGGGTCGGAGAACTCCTGAACAGTTCGCAGGAGGAAGTCTGGACCGGGCACGAAGTCCGCATCGAAGATGGCGAGGAATTCGCCGGTCGCTGTCTCCATACCTGCAGCGAGTGCCCCGGCTTTATAACCACGACGATCCGATCGGTGAAGGTGCTCGATATCAACGCCTTCGGCCTGAGCTCGCTCAACCAATTGACGAATGAGCACGACGGTCTCGTCGGTCGAGTCGTCGAGGACTTGGATCTGGAGAAGGTGGCCGGGATAGTCGAGTGCGCACGCCGCCTCAATGATCCGCTGACTCACGTACAGCTCGTTGTAAATCGGCAGTTGCACCGTCACGCGAGGAAGTTCTGTTTCGCCGAGCCGAACGAGCGGCTGTTCGACAGGGCGGCCTCGTCGCATGACCCGAATCGCGAAGGTCAACAGATTTCCACCGAATACGAAGAGGCAGAAGGACGACACAAGGTACGCGATCGCCGCCGCGATGGTTACTGCGACCGTCAGCACGTCACTACCAAAGCATGTTTCGGGGCGACGGACCACGCGACTCGGCAAGAACTTTGTCGACGCCGAGCGTTCGACCGCCATACCCCAGGAACACCGCAAACGAGGATGCAGCGAGAATCACATAGGTAAATATCCATTCTTCTCCACCGAAGTACGTCAAGAACAAGCTGCCGAAGAACACGGCGGCTAGCAGACTGAACAGGCGGGTGAATGCTCCGACCAACAACCCGAGCCCCATCAGCAACTCCATCACCGTCTGAGCGATCCCGAACGCAGCGGGGGCCTTCAGGACCGTGTTGTCGATGATCGAGTGCACGAATCCGATCGATGCTCCGTTGCCGCCATCTTCGGCTGGTTTAGCGACCCAATCGAAGAAACCACGAAGGCCGTCGGCGGAATAGAAGTTCGGATCATCTGTCACGTTCGAGAACCACGTGGCCAAGATGATGAGTCCGAGGATCATTCGAAGTAGTGCCAGCCCAATGGCGCCGTGGGCTCGTTGTCCTTCGTCGAGGTCTGCTGCGGTCATTTGTACTTCCTCTAGTCTTTCGGCGTCTCTCTCGAGGCTTAGCCCCAGATCTCCATCTCGCCACCGAGTGGCAGGTCGATGATCTTGGTGTCATTCACAAACCAACGATCGTAGAGCTCCTGATAGGAGCCGTCCTTCCATACTTCTTGCAGAGCCAGATTGACGGTGTCGCGCCATTCCGAATCGTTCTCTGGGACACCGATGCCGAACTGAACCGGATTATGGCCTCCCGGGAGCAGAGTCAGCGTCGGGTCACCTGCGGCGAGCGCCAACAGCGTGATGTTGTCCTCGGAATACCCCTCCACGGCTCCATCGCGCAAGGCCTGCAGCGCGGCGAGCTTGTCGGCGAATTCAACGATCGTCGACGCATCGCCACCAGCCTCTGCGACGTAGGAGTTCCATGAGCCGATGACGGAACTACCGGCGTTCGCCGCCACCGTCTGTCCGAAGAGCTCGTCGATCGATGCGTACGAATCTGTGCGCACGAGAAACGACTGGTTATCCCAGAAGTAGGTGATCGAGAAATCGACTGCTTCATCGCGCGAGCGCGTGTGATTCATCGAGGCGACGGAAATGTCGACCTGGCCGCTGTCCAAAAAACTGATGCGAGTCGTGCCATCCACCGGCACGAGCTCTACCTCTGCCCCGATCTGTTCAGCCACCGCCTGCGCGAGTTCGAGATCGAAACCAACCCACTCGCCATCTTCGTTGATGAAGCTCATCGGCGGATTGTCGTTTCGCACGCCAATCCGGATCGTGCCCGACTCGGTGACGGTATCGAGCACCGAGCTGGCCAATGAGCTGTCGTCGGCAGCGTTCAGCGTTGCGTTCGTGTCGTTCCCACACGCTGTGAGGCTCGCCACGAGCAGAAATAGAGCCAGGCCAGCGCGGCGGATAAGGGTGATCATGAGATGTCCTGAATAGGGGGTTAGGTGAAGAACTTAGCTATCGAGCACCACGACGGTGCGATGATGTGAACTTGTTTCGAAATTGTTCAGCGGGATATATCCCGAGCGCTTCAAGAACACCGCCGAGCCCCATGCGACACCGAAGTACATCGCTCCGACCAGAAGGTAAGTGGAGACCCAGTATGGCGTATTCCCCACGTTGCCACCGAGTGCAATCCGTGCGTTCGTGGTCAGGTCAGCAACTCCCAAGACCACAACCACCGAAGAGTCTTTGAAGACGGTAATCGCCTGGGTGAGTAACGCTGGCCGCATGACGTTGAGACTGCCTGGCAGGACGATCGTTCGCTTGATCGCCCAGCGTGATGCGCCGAGCAACCGTGCATCATCGATCTGGCTCTGGGGCACCGCCGAAATTCCTGAGCGGACGATATCGGCCTGGTAAGCGCTGCTGTAGAGCACGAGCGTGATGAATGCTGACCCGAGCGCGCTGGTCTCGATTCCAGGGATTCGCCCGGCCCCTACCGTCTGGTGGATCAGGACGAGTTGCACAACGAGTGGAACTCCTCGGATTACGTGCACCCACGCTCGGCTAAGACTTCGAAGAAACCAAAACCGAGAGTGTGAGCCGAAGCCAATGATGATCGCGATCGTCGTCCCGACGAGCAATGCAGCGGCGGTGAGAAGAATGCTCAGAAGCAGCCCGCCCGGCCGGTTGCCCGGGAAGCCGAATAGGAGATCGGGAAAGATTCGGATCAGAAAGTCGACCTGGTCACCCATGTTGACTCCCGAGCTCTGGCTGCTTACGCCATAACCAACGACCAACACCTTTGAGTCCGACCGTCATGACCGTCGACAACAAAAGGTAGAGGAGCGCCGCCAGGACGAGAAACTCGGTCGCCCTAAACGTCTTCGTGATAGATCCCTGGATCACTTGAAACAACTCTGGCACTGCGACGAACGATGCGAGCGACGTGTTCTTCATATTGTGGATCAACCGGTTCGAGATGGCGGGGAAGGCGACCCGAACGCCGTGCGGGACGACGACTGTCCGGAGCGCAGCTCGATGAGATGCTCCGAGCGATCGAGCTGCATCGACCCGTGACGCCGGGACGGATCCGAACCCCGAGCGGATGATCTCCGCCATATGGGCCGAGGTGTTCAGGGTGAGCGCCATGCCCGCCGCAACCGCGTAGTACGGCAAGGGCGAACCCGTCACCGATGAGAGGGCATCGACGACATCATTGTCGAAGAAAATCCCCTTGCGGCGGTCTGCAGACACCACGTTCGGGACAGCAAACGCGAAGAAGATGATCAGAATGAGAGCAGGGATGTTTCGAAAGGTCTCGACGAAGCTCCCTGCCAAACGCCGCTTCCATCGTGTGGCGCTTGATCTGCCGAGCGCGGCGAGGACTCCGAGCAGCAACGAGCCGACACTCGTCAAAACCGTTAGCCAGACCGTGATCACGACGCCGTCAAGCAGCTGCTCGCGAACGTCGGGTGTTAGCCAGTCGGGCACTCTGCCACCAGAGTCATGAAGGTGTGTGGCGGGGCGACGAGCGCGTATGGACGCAGTTCTCGCACGACGAAGCCAGCCCCCTCGACAAGCGCAACAAGCTCGTCTCTACCAAAGAGTTGGTAGGCAAGATCGAAACGATGTGTGGGGTTTTCGAAACGCTCGTGTAGATGTGAGGTTGCCTCGTCGAACCACCTCGTTACGCGAGTTGGACCGAGTTGTTCCTCGACGACGAGAGTGTCGAGCGCTCGTTCCTTCTCGGGGATCTCGATGATCAGCGTCGAGCCCGGGCGGAGCGATTCTTTGAGACTCTCGATCAGTCGAGTTGGCGAGTCTTCGCGCTCCCCAGCCGAACCCTGACCCAACGAAGTGAAGAGGCAGATCGCTAGATCGAACGACGCTGGTCGCATGAATATCTCACCTGTTGCCAACACGAACTCGACATCGACTCCGGCACTGTCCGCACGCTTTTTGGCCGAAGCGATCATCGTCGATGAGGGGTCAACGCCCGTCGAGGAGTGGCCTCTTCTCGCAAGCTCAACACAATGCCGCCCAAATCCACAGCCGATGTCGAGCACCGAAAACGGCCCAGATCCAGCAAGATCAAGAATCAGATCGATCTCGAGCGCTGTGCGTTCGTCGGTCAACAGCGGGTGCGAAAGATACGGCGAGCCGTCGTCAAAGAAGTTGTGGTTCATGGACGCTTCGGAGGCGAATGCAGGTCCCCACTCACGGTGGGAAGAAACACATTTCGCTTCTGTCAAAGACTGTCTCGCACATCTAACAGCGGGATGTCTTGGCGCTCGAGCTCGTTCAGTGCTTCAAACCGAATGGCTGCGCCCTCGTCCTCGACCGCCGCGGCCCAGTCGTCGAGCCAGCCTCGATCGATCGCATCGACATCGTCGACCATTCGAAGCCGCCCGATATCAAACGTTGCGTTCAGCGTCGCCACTTCGGCCGCAACACTCTCGGGAGACCGCTGCCGGAAGCCCGATCCGTGCACAGCGTCGGTGCACCATTTACAGCTGTAGGGGCAGCCTCGTGTTGTTGAGATCGTCATCGACCTGTAGCCGTTCTCGTCTTCCCACGTTTGGAGGTAGCGGTCCATGTCGATCAGATCTCTCGCAGGCAGTGGGAGCTCGTCGAGATTCTCGATAGGGGGCCGCGGCTCGTTTACGACCGCGACTCCGTTGTTGCGAAAGGCGATTCCCGGTTCGCTCATGAGCGCCTCGATCGTGAGGTTCGCGTCGTCAAAAAGCTCGAGCAGACGGGCGATCGTCTGTTCACCCTCATGATGGACCACGACGTCCACCGCGTCGGCTGCGAGGTACGGGGTCGGGTCTGCCGTGGGATCGGGGCCTCCCACGACCACAACAGCGCCCCGGCTCGATGCCATCTCGCAAAGGTGTAATGCGCTATCACGAGTTGGCAGGAGCGCAGAGACACCAACCAGATCGGGCTGGTGCGCGTCGAGCGCGGCGGCGAAGGCCTCAGGTCCAGCCTCAAACGTTCCATCGAAGATCGCGACATCGTGGCCGAGCTGACGAACCCAACTCGCGAGGTAGAGCAGGCCGAGCGGAAAGTACGGGCTCGATGCGGATTGCTCGTCGGGACTTGCCGCCAAGAACAGCGGGTGCGCAAGCAACAACAT
Source organism: Verrucomicrobiales bacterium (assembly GCA_047638715.1). GTDB lineage: Bacteria > Actinomycetota > Acidimicrobiia > Acidimicrobiales > SHLQ01 > SHLQ01. Next base: position 14,839 of record JBLIMK010000046.1, on the reverse strand, counting down.
GGCCATCGCGCAATGGTAACGGCAGACTCCAATCGTGTTCTGTCGCTCCGCTGCCATTTTCGGGTTGTTCACCTCGGTCGCATTCACCGCGTTTGCGTTGAGCGGCTGCGGGAGCGACACCTCCGACCTCGACGCGGCCGTGTATCTCGACAAGGTCCACGGATCGTGGATGGCCACGATGGTCGCCAATCACTCTGGACTGCCCGTCGAGGGCATCTGGCTGGATGCTCCCGGCCCAGGCGATGAGATCGAACTCGTGCTCCTCGACCAGTGGTCGACCGACGATGACACCCACGTCGAATGGCTCGACCTCCACATCATGGAAGAGCACGGTCTCGAGCCGACGTATGCCGAGATCGGAGCCGAATGGATCGATCACCTCAACAGCGACATCTGGGTGGCGACGCGACGGGCTCGCGACCTCATGGACCAGGGAATCATCCCACCCAATACAGGCAGCCCCGAGCTAAATCCAGAGGGCGCTTGGGCCATGGACGCCCAACTCGAAACCGAAGTCTTCGGGCTCATCGCGCCCGGCGACCCAGAAACAGCACGCCGACGAGCACGGCGGTTTGCGATGGTGACAAGCAGCGGCCCCGCAGTCGATGCGAGCGGGTTCTACGCCCAGATGTATTCCGAAGCATTCTTCGAGAGCGAAGTGGATGAACTCATCTCCTCAGCTCGGGCGTCCGAACCAACCAGCTCGATCGTCGGCCCAATCGTCGACGATGTGCGCCGATGGTACGCAACTAATCCCAACGACTGGCGAGCCACACGTGCGTTGATCGCCGAGCGGTACGACACAGACCCCGAATGGTGGGCCAGTCGGGTGAACTTCGCTGTCACGATCATGGCATTGCTGTACGGCGGAGGGGATCTTCGCCAGACCATCAACGTCGCCGGCCTCGCTGGCTGGGACGCCGACAACAACATGACGACCTCGGCGGGACTGCTCGGTGTGATCATCGGCTTCGACGAGCTTCCGGAACCCTTTGCATCTGCAACGGACGTGTATTTCAACGAGGACCTCAGCGGTGACCTCCCACAGTTCGACTCCGTCCGCAATATCGCCCAACGGACGGTCGCACTAGGTTCTCGCTAACGAAGGCGAGAAACTCGGTTACCGAGCGAAGCGAACGACTCGGTCAGCAGCGAAGACTCCTCCGATGATCGCAATCGTCGTCACGATGCTCCCGAGTGACAGCAGGGGCACTCCGACCATCGAGTGTCCGAGGTTGCAGCCGCCAGCGATACCTGCGCCGACGCCCATCACGAAGCCGCCAACGGTGAGCTGAGCGTAGCGAGCCGTCGCCTCGCCCCGAAGCCACGCTGCGCCGGTCAGGCGAGCCGCCAGCAGAGCCCCGGGGACAAGACTGAGAAGACCAAGAGGAATCCACCATGCGATGTCTTCGCCATCGAACACGACCCGACTAATCGACGTCGGTACGCCCGATGTGCCGTAGGTATAGTCCGCGCCGTGCCAGCGCGTCAGAAGCCACGCAAGGACCATGATTACCGCAGTGGCCAGACCGAGCGGCGCCCAGCCCCACAGCTGGCCTCTCCGCGTTCTGCCATCGGTGGACAGATGTGCCCGCCAGAGCCAGGTGGACAGGCCGAGACCAACGACGATCACGATGGGCCAACCGGAGCCACCCGCAAGTGAGAGCACGGTTTCGGGCTGTGCCTCCCCCGCATCATCGACATACGTGAGCGGATCTTCGTTCAACGAGTCTCTCAGCGACCGCAGTGGCCCTCGATACGCAACGATGTCGCCGAGCGCCCACGCTCCGATCGCGAGCACCATACCGAGCATTCCATTGCCGAGTTTGTAGAACATGCCCGACACACAGGTGGACGCGATGACCATCCCGATGCCAAACGTCGCTCCGCCGACCAACGCCGCTCCCCAGCTCAGCCGAGGAATGAATGGATCGATTACGTCCGCAGCGATCAGAATCTGGATAAGCGGCGTCGAGATCAGCAGAAGCAACCCATAGGCCTTGACCAGCGAGGTATCTCCGTTGGCACTGAAGACGTTGCGCCAGGTGCTGTGAAAACAGAAGTCGCCACGCGAAAATGTATAGCCGAGCGCTCCCCCAGCCACGACCGCCAGCAATATCGTCATGCCGTCACGGTAGACGAGCGGCGCTGCAGGGCCAGCACGAACGCGCCGCCGACTAGTACAGGCCACCACTCCAATCGCCTCACCCAGACGAGCTCGGCGAAGTTGGCGGGGTCGCGGTACGTCAGATACGAGAACACGGTCGCTCCGGCGAGCCATGCCCAAGGGGCCAGGAGCGACCACCTCAGGGCCCCTTCCCCGGGCAGCGGGGTGTGAAAGATGAGAAGTGCGAAGAGGAGCAGGCCGTACCACGGGTGATACACCGGCGCGAGCAACACGTAGCCAATGACAGGAACGGCGGCGAGGCGAAGAGCGTCGAGCGCGGAAGACACGTTTCGGGCTCGAAGCCATACCCACCCGAGGATCGCGATCACCGCAAGCGCGACGATCAAACGGGTGAGCGCGACGGGTTCATTCCAACCGCGATCGTCGAGACCCTGGCTCGCGACCCAACCTTCGACCGCCTGATACACGGCGGTGTTGAATCGAAACGTCTCGGTGTAGATCCTCGCCGAGCCAAAGACACCTGTGCCGCTGGCGTCACCACCAAGCCCGAATCCCGACCACAGCCCGAACGGGACGATCGCCCCAACGATGGTCGCAACGTAGAGCAACCGCTGGCTCCATCGCCATCGCCAGAACAACACCGGGAGCAGAAGCATTGGGAGCGGTCTCGTGAGAGTGGCGAGTGCGAGCAAGATCGGCGCCAAAACGAATGCCGGTCGTGAGCGCGCGAGACCTGTGCGAAACGTCAGCACCAGAGCGGCCACCGTCAACGCGATCATGAGTGCGTCTACATGCGCTCCGTGCGCGACCTCGATGATCACCAACGGGTTCCACAACCACAAGAGCACCCGTTCGCGTGCGAGACCGACAAGATTCAACAACATCACGAGCCCTCCCGCCGCGGCGAGTTCGAAACCGACCATCATTGTTTGCATCGTGATCGGACTTGAAGGGAGCACGGTCACAGCTCCTCCAAACGCCACATGGGCGGCCGGGAGATACGGACTTGCGAGCGTTGGATTGTTCACCAACAAACGAGCCGATATGTCGTAGGCATCGAGCGACGAATCAAGGATCGGCGCTGCGTAGGGGCTTACGCCTTCGGAGATGAGATGGCCCTCCCATATGTAGCGATAGACGTCGTCGCTGAGTGTTGGCGTCGTGGTGAGCAGCAGCAACCTGACTACGATCGCAACGATCCACAACCACCTCCAGCCAATCGGGTGACGCTCGTTCCACCAGACCGCGAATACAAACCCGACAATCGAAACCAGGTACCAACCAATGGTTGTGTCAACGCTTCCTGAGCGCAGGGTGCCGTTCGCCTGATCGACGAAGACGATTCCGACGAAGCCAGTAACAAAAATCGCGCTTACGAGGGCCCAGGGCACCCAAACGCGGTCGTTGTTTTGCACGGCGCTGACAGTACCAGTCAGCGATCGAGCGCTAATTCGTCAGAAGACGACGCGTCTCGGCGATATCGGTGTCGAGCTGGATCTTCAATTCATCGATTCCGTTGAATCGACGCTCGCTGCGAAGGAAGTGAAGAAACTCGACTCGAGCAATCTGGTCGTAGAGATCGGCATCGAAGTCGAGCACATGGGCTTCGAGGATCGCAGCGTCTGCAGACTCGTAAAACGTAGGCCGGACGCCGACGTTGACCGCAGCTGGGCGGACGACGCCATCAGGGGTGATGTAGTTGCAGGCATAAACACCGTTCGCGGGCCGGGCCATGTCGTTGGGGAGAACCACGTTCGCAGTCGGGAAACCAATGGTGCGACCACGTTGATCGCCCTGGCTGACCGTGCCCATGATTTGAAATGGTCGACCGAGCATCTGCGCCGCGCCTTCGACATCTGCACCGATGAGCGCCCGTCGAATCGAAGTCGAAGACACGGGCTCGGTCGCGTCGTCCGAGCTTTGAATGAGCTCGAGGCCCTCGACACTGAAGCCCTGTTGGGCTCCCATTGCTGACAAGAACGCCACCGTACCCTCGCGACCCTTGCCGAAGTGAAAGTCGCTCCCGACGAGCACTTCTAGAGCGCCGAGGCGATCGATGAACACCTCGCGGACGAACTCGTTCGCGGTTGTGGTCGCACGTTCCTCATCGAATTCGATCACGTACACAACGTCGACTCCGAGGGCCTCGAGCAACTCGAGCTTGCGAGGCAGGCGGGTGAGAAGCATTGGGGCCGAGTCGGGTCGAACAACCGTCGCTGGATGCACATCGAAGGTCACAACAGCCGACGCAACACCTCTTTCCTCGGCCCGCCGTTGCACCTCGCGAATGACCATCTGGTGGCCCAGGTGTACACCATCGAACGCGCCGGTCGTCAGTACTGAAGCGGCGATCCGCTGGTCGTCGCTATCTCGAATGATTCTCACGCGGGATCCTCCGACGGACCAGGGTTTGCAGGGGGTGGATCAGCGAGAACAACAGCCGGTTTGACCGTCTCTCCTCGATGCGCTTCGTAGATGGCGAGTAGTTCACCAGCGGCGTCGATTAAAGGGTATGGCCCATCGCCGCGAACGCCAAAGTCGACTCCGATTCGAGCCGCTTCGAGCACTCGGCCATAACGAACATCGAGAGCCGTCTTGTCATCGACTTCGATCGGACCGAGGTCCTTTACGAATTCTGCAGCGGAGCGGAGTTCCACCTGGTCGAGCGGCATCGCCATCACATCGGTGAAGGACCCAATGGCGGTTCGACGGAGGCCATGGAGGTGAGCTCCTCCGCCGAGCGCTGTGCCAAGGTCGGCGGCGAGCGATCGGATATACGTCCCGGATGAGCAATCGACTGCGCATCGCAGAACCATTGGGTCGGCCGTCGCTTCGAGGTCAAATCGGTACACGGTTACCACAGAGGCCTTGCGCTCGATCTCGATGCCCTCCCGCGCAAGCTCGTACAAGCGTTTGCCCTCGACCTTCTTCGCCGACACCATCGGCGGGATCTGCTCGATGGTGCCCGTCAGCGTCGCCGCCATCTCAATCGCCTCATCGAGGTCGATTCGCTCCATATCGTGTGTTGCGGTCACCACCCCCGTGGAATCAAGCGAATCGGTCTCACTGCCGAATCGGATCTCGCCGGTATACGATTTTGTCGCTCCATCGAGGAACCGCAAGATCCTGGTTGCCTTCCCAACGCCGAGCAGCAGCACGCCGGTCGCGTCGGGGTCGAGCGTGCCCGAGTGCCCGATCTTCCTGGTCTGGAATACACCTCGCGCCTTGGCCACCACGTCATGGGACGTCCACCCCTGTGGCTTGTCGACGATGGCGAATCCGGTGGGCCCGGTGTCCCTACGCTTCGCCATCCGACCCGAGATCCTCAGTTCTCGAAGGGTTGCCAGACACTTCCGGTCCGGAACTCTCGCCGGACGCGTCCGTCGCCTCGACATCCTCGGCGGGCTCGGGGTTGCCGGGGCGCTGTCGTTCTTGTGCGAGAAGGTCTTCGATTCGGTTTGCACTGCGCAACTGAATGTCGGGGACGAACGTCAACGGCGGCGTACGGCGCAGCGTTGTCTGCCGGCCAATCGCACTCTGCAGGCGCTTTCGGTGCTCCTCGAAGATATCGACGAGGGCGGCTTCCTCGTCCTCGTCGCCAAGAGCCGCGGTGAAACTCACGATTGCCCGGTCAAGACTTCTATCGGTTTTCACATGCGTAATGCTCACCCATTGCAGGCGATCATCATCTATGCGGTTGAGTTCGTCAGCAATGATCTCGCGAAGGAGTTCGTTGAGCCGCGAACTGCGCTGCGCGCCTTGATCACGGCCGCTGCTCTGTACATGCCGTCGACGCGAGCTCATCGGCTGATTTAGGAGATCGAACGTGCGATCTCGCGCTCCTCGTAGGTCTCGATGGTGTCGCCCTCTTTGAGGTCCTGGAAATCGGAGAGGCCGATACCGCACTCGTAACCTGCGGCAACCTCACGCGCATCGTCTTTGAAGCGGCGAAGCGACTTCACGTCGCCCTTCCAAATAATCGTGCCTTCACGAATGAAGCGCACCTTGGAATTGCGGGTGATGACACCGTTCTGGACGTAACAACCTGCGATGCGGCCAATCTTTGGCACGGAGAAGATCTCGCGGACTTCGGCATCGCCGGTGACCACTTCTTCGAACTCGGGATCGAGCATGCCGACCATCGCCGACTCGACGTCTTCGAGAAGCCTGTAGATGATTTCGTACGTTCGTATCTCGACCTGTTCGGTGTCGGCCAGTTGCCGCGCCTTGCGGTCGGGGCGAACGTTGAAGCCGATTATCGTCGCGTTCGAAGCAGCGGCGAGTGCAATGTCGTTCTCGGTAATTCCACCGACGCCACGATGCACGAACGTCGGTTTTACCTCAGGCGTTTCGAGCTTGCGCAACGCGTCGGTAACGGCCTCGAGCGAACCGTTTACATCGGCCTTGACAATCAGGTTGAGACTCGCTGCTTCGCCGCGCTGAATCTGCTCGAAGATGTCTTCGAGGCGGGCTCCGCCACTCGTCGCAGAGGCGTCGCGGCCAAGGCTCGACTGACGATGCCAATGTTCGCGAGTATCGGCGACCTTTGAAGCCACCTTCTCGCTGGGAGCGATATTGAAGTCGTCGCCTGCTTCGGCGACCTCGCTCAGGCCAAGTACCTGCACGGGTGTCGACGGGCCCGCTTCTTTAACGCTCTCGCCTTTGTCGTTGATGAGTGCGCGGACACGGCCCCAAGCAGCACCCGAAACCATTGGATCTCCAACACGAAGCGTGCCCTCTTGAACGAGCACGGTTGCGACTGGTCCACGACCGATGTCGAGGTTGGATTCGAGAACAACGCCCTGGGCACGATCCTCAGGATCGGCCCTGAGATCTTCGATCTCGGCGACCAGGATCAGCTGATCGAGGAGCTCATCGATACCAATGTTCTCCAGAGCGGAGACCTCTTGGACGATCGTGTCACCACCAAACGACTCGGGAATAAGTTCGTGATCACTCAGCTGTGCGAGCACTCGCTGAGGGTTGGCGTTCTCGCGATCGATCTTGTTGACCGCCACGATGATCGGAACGTTCGCCGCCTTCGCGTGATTGAGCGCTTCGATCGTCTGCGGCATCACGCCGTCGTCAGCAGCTACCACGAGAATCACGATGTCGGTCGCTTTTGCGCCCCGGGCGCGCATAGCGGTGAACGCTTCGTGACCCGGGGTGTCGATGAACGTGAGTGTCTGATCCTTGCGGACCGTCTGGTATGCGCCGATGTGCTGAGTGATGCCACCCGCTTCGCCATCGATCACATTTGTCTGACGGATCTGGTCGAGCAATTTCGTCTTGCCGTGATCGACGTGGCCCATGACGGTGATGACCGGCGGCCGAATTGGTGCCTGGTCTTCTTCGTCTTCCATGTCGTCATCTTCGATGCCGAGCATCTTGCGAAGCTCGACTTCTTGCTCTTCACCCGGATCGACGAGCTTGATCTCAGCACCAAGATCGTCGGCAAACGCCGAGATCAGGTCATCGTTGAGCGATTGGGTGGCCGTAACCATCTCGCCCTGTTGCATCATGAAACGAACAACATCGGCTGCGGTGCGGTTGAACTTTGGACCGAGGTCGAGCGGTGTGATCGAACGCTCGATCACCACGGTGCCTGCCGGGACCGGAGCGTCATCGGAGCTGTAGCTCGGGACGTTCATCGGCTGCAACTCTTCGCGGTTGCGACGACGACGACCCTTTCGCTTTGGCGGACGACGACCAGCGGGTCCACCGGGACGACCGCCACCGGGACGGCCGCCGCCACCGCCAGCTGGGGGTGCGCCGGCGCCAGGAACTGGACGAGGGCCGCTTGCTGGACGAGCGCCGCCGCCACTGCGCGGAGGACCGCCGCTATAACCGCCGGGGCGGCTGCCGCCGGGGGCACTAGAAGGGCTACTGGGACGACCAGGAGGAGGCGGGATTGGCTTGCCGGAATGGGATCGAGGGGGCCCAGGAGGAGGCGGGATTGGCTTGCCGCTCTGCGAGGTCGGCCCAGAAGGCCTTCGCGCAGCGGGAGGAGCGGTCTTCTTTGGATCGTCACCGATCGCGGGAGGAGGAGCTGCTTCGGTCGGCGGCTTGAGATCGTCCGATGTCGGCTTAGGTTCAGGCTTTGGCGCCGCCGTCGGCGGTGGAGGCACCGGGCCCTCAGCGACGGGACGGCGAGTGTTCTTCGATGAAACGATGCCCTTGGGCAGCTCTTGATCTGGGTCGACCTCGGAGGCTGTCGGAGCAGCGACAGGCGCGACCTCGACTGGTGCGGGCTCGACCACGGGCTCTGGAACCGGCTCAGGAGCGGGAGCTTCAGCGACCACTGGAGCTGGTGCTGCTGCTGGTTCCGCGGTTTCTTCCGCGGCCTTCTTCGCTGCGGCCTTCTTTGGCGGCGGCTTCTTGGTGGAGACTGCAGCCGTCTTCTTGGCTGGCTCCTTTTCGACAGGAACTTCTTCCTCGGGCTGAACTTCGCGGACTAGCCCCTCGCGCTCGGCCTTGCGGCGCACGCGATCAGCTTGAGCGTCAACGATGCTCGATGAGTGACTCTTCGCCCCGATACCGAGCGCGTCACAGAGATCGAGGGTCTCAGCATTGCTGAGCCCTAGCTCTCGGGCGAGTTCGTAGACGCGGATCTTTGCTGCCAATGGGTTGTTTCAGTCCTTTATTGGGGCGACCGTAAGAACGGTCAGCGCACCAGCCTATTCCTATTCCTCTTCCGAAGCGCCTTCTGAGGCGTTAGCTTCGTCACCTGCGTCAGCTTCTGTGAGCGGCGCTTCGCTGTCTTCGTCCTCGTTGTCGACGGCTTCGGTCCAGTCGCCGGCTGAAAGCGCATCGCCACCATCGGCTGGCTTCCAAACCTGTTCGCCTGACTCGGGGTCGACTACCCACTCGCCCTCGGCCCAATCGACGTCGCCGTAGGCCTCCTCTTGGGCGAGCTGAGTTTCACTCTTGATGTCGACACGCCAACCCGTGAGGCGGGCTGCGAGCCGAGCGTTCTGGCCTTCCTTACCGATTGCCAGCGACAGCTGGAAGTCGGGAACGATCACCTCGGCGGTGCCGGTCTCTTCGATAATGCGAACTTCCTTGACCTTTGCTGGCGACAGCGCCTTCATCACAAAGTCCGGAAGATCGTCGCTAAAGGGCACGATGTCGATCTTCTCGCCACGAAGCTCGGTCACGACCTGGCGCACACGTGCTCCACGAGCACCAACACACGCTCCGACCGGATCGACGTTTGGGTCGTTCGAGTACACGGCGATCTTGGTGCGATGCCCTGGTTCACGCGCACAGGCACGGATTTCGACGACGCCGTCGGCAATTTCAGGAACTTCGAGTTCAAACAAACGACGCACGAGTCCGGGGTGGGTTCGACTGACGACGATCTGTGGCCCTTTGGCCGTCTTGCGAACCTCAACGATGTACGCCTTGAGACGAGCGTTTGGCTCGGGGCGCTCGAACATGACCTGTTCGGACTGCGGCAGAAGAGCTTCGACGCGGCCCAGGTCGAGCAACGTGTAGCGAGCATCGGTCTGCTGGATCATGCCGGTGACGATGTCGCCCTCCCGGCCTGCGTACTCCTCGTATTTGAGTTCGCGTTCAGCTTCACGAATGCGCTGCGTCATTACTTGGCGCGCTGTCTGCGCTGCGATACGACCGAAGTTATCGGGCGTGACATCGAGTTCGTCGCCGACTATTTCGCCCTCTTCGTCGAGCGCCTGAGCCATGACTCGGATGTCCATGGTCTCGGGATCGATGGTGACCCACGAGTACTCGTAGGCATCGGGCATGCGCTTGTACGCGGACTCGAGCGCGTCAGCGAGCGCTGCGAACAGCGCATCGACGGAAATTCCCTTCTCGCGTGCAAGGGCCTGGAGGGCTTCGAGCATCTCAGTATTCATGCGAGCTGGCCTTTCTTCTTTACGTTCTGGTTGCCCTTGACGGCGCCATTTTTCTGGCCGCCCTTCTTCGGGGTTGGACCCCAGGCAAATACGGTTCGTGCACTTCGAATCTCGCCATATCGCAGCGTTCGGTCACCCGAATCTGTGGCGAGCGTAATCCCAAACTCGTCGGCAGCGGTGAGGTTGCCATCGACGCGGCGTTCTCCGTCGACATCAGGTGTTGTTTTGATCGTGATGTCTTCACCGATCGACCGATGAAAATGGGTTGGCTTCTTGAGAGGCCGCTCCACACCGGGGGTAGTGATTTCAAGCGTAAATCGACCGGGGATTGGATCTTCGGCGTCGATCATCCGCGACACGGCCTTGGTCACCTCGACGAGCGTTTGGCTAAGGAGGCCGTCGGGCTGATCGATCATGACTTTCAGCACGCCGTTGTTGTAATCGATATCGACGAGTTCGCAGTGGAAATCGTCTGTGATCTCGGTGATGAGCGCGGTGGCTTTGGTGACGGTTGCAGCTTGTCGTTCGCTCATGGTCACCCTCCCTCGTGCTCGATTGCCAATGAACTGTGATGTCGGTCGTGGTCGTCGGTCGTATTGCAGTGCGTGATGCCCGCAAATAACAAAAGCGTGGACTCGAAAGCCCACGCTCGCGTCATTCAGATCCGACTGGGCCCGTAATTGCGTGCAGCCAACATGTTATCCGGCCGGAGGGTTATCTCGCACTATCTCAGCAACAGCTTCGGCGAATCGAGGATGGATATCGGAAATGGCGAGGTCATTTCCCCGACGCTCCAGTTTTGGCTGGACCTCGCTGGAACTCCGCTCGGCCCAGAGATCGATCAGGTGGATGACGACCGCGACAGCGAGAATAGACAGGCCGAGCAAGCTGTTTCGAAACGTGATGACCACTGCGACGGCGGTAAGGATGGAGGCAATTCCTCGCGCCTTGATGTGGATCCCCTGCCGCCGAGACCACTTTTTGAATACGGGTTCGCTCAGCGGAATGCGGACGACCGGCGAGCGCCAGCGGGTCCGCGACCGGCCGACTCGGAGCGGGATTGCACCATCGGCGCGCCCCCCGGTGATCGCACAGATATCTGGAAACCCCTGCTCGATCGCCTGTTGGAGCGGTACGACGACCTCGGACATCTCGGATCCTCAGCGTTTCCGGATCAGTTCGACGGCCGATGCTGAGTCATTTGCATCGTCACCGCGTTCATCGAGGTTTCGTGCTCGATCTTCCTCGGCTGCTCGACGAGCACCGTCACGGGTTTTTTCGGCTCGCGCCATCGTGGCCTCGACGCCCTCTTCGTGGAGGAATATCGCCCATTCGACGAGCTGATCGACCATCTCGTCCTCAGGCACGACGGCGACGTTCACACCCTTGACGAACAGATGCCCGCGTTTGTTGCCCGCAGCGATACCGAGGTCTGCATCGCGTGCCTCGCCTGGACCGTTCACGACGCAACCCATGACGGCCACTTGCAGCGGGATCTTCTTGTCTTCGAAGGCAGCCATTGCGTCTTCTGCGATCTTGTACACGTCGATTTCAGCGCGTCCGCACGAGGGACAAGCAATGAGGTCGACGTTCTTGCGCTCGCGAAGACCGAGGGCTTCGAGCAACGTCCGCCCCGCTTTTGCTTCGAGCACCGGGTCCGCTGTGAGCGAGTATCGGATCGTGTCACCGATGCCCTCGGCGAGCAGTGTACCGATGCCCGCAGTCGCCTTAATCGTTCCTGCTGGCGGCGGACCGGCCTCGGTCACCCCGAGGTGAAGTGGATAGTCGGTGGCCTCGGACAGTTGACGATAAGCCTCGATCATGAGCGGAACGCTCGACGCCTTCACCGAAATCTTCACCAGATCGAAGCCAACCTCGTCGAAGTAGCTGATCTCGCGCAACGCGGACGTCACCATTGCTTCGGGCGTAACACCCTTGTCTTGGTCGTAGAGCGACGAATCGAGCGAGCCACCATTGACCCCGATTCGAATCGGCACATTGCGGTCTTTCGCTTCCCGAGCAATGAGCTTGATTTTACTCGGATCGGTAATGTTGCCCGGGTTCAGCCGTAGGCAGTGGACCCCGGCGTCGAGGGCTGCGAGCGCCATTCGATGGTTGTTGTGAATGTCGGCGATGATCGGAACCGGCGAACGAGGCACGATCCGCGCAAGCCCCTCTGCGGCCTCGGGCCTGTTGCACGTGCACCGAACCATGTCGGCTCCGGCGCCCGCCAGCGCATAGATCTGCTGAAGGGTCCCTTCGTGGTCGGCGGTCTTGGTAATCGTCATCGACTGCACGGTGATCGGCGCACCGCCGCCAACGGGAACGTCACCGACCATGATCTGCTTCGTTTTCTTGCGGGGGAAAACACCGTCGAACTGCATCAAATCAGGCTACTAGCCGACAGCTCTCAGGGAGCGAAGCTCGCGGAGCGACCGACACCCTTCCCCGGATGTCGGGCGGAAGTCCCGACGTGAAACAGATGTCGGGCGGAAGTCCCGACTTGTTACAGCACGAAGTCTTGGATATCTCGCAACATTGCAATGGTACTGATGAGCATCATGAGGCCGAACACCAGATAGGTGAGCGGCAGCAGCTTTGCTGCATCGGCCTCATAGGCACCGCGCCCGATCGAGCGCACTCGTTCGTATGTGGCGAGGAGGATATGTCCGCCATCGAGCGGAAGCAGCGGCAAGAGATTGAACAATCCGAAGAAGAGGTTGACCACGATGATCAGGAAGAGAACCTCGTTCGGATCCTCGAGGGCCTCGGCGATGAACGTGATACCGATCAGCGAGATAGGACGGTTCTCGTCGAAGTTCGCATCGAGTGGCCGGCGCTCCACCCCGGCATCGACCGTGCTCACCGGTTCGGCATCATCGAACGCAGTAAGGCCGAAGAGAGACCGAAGGCCGTCCTTCGATGTCACGAGCTGAGGGGTACGTTCGGCAATGTCGGAGATGATAGAGCCAAGCTGCGCTGGCGCTTGTTGAAACGCATCGCCCGTGCTCAAGTGTTGGAACGCCGTTCCCTGGGAGACGCCGAGGAACCCGATTACCGCATCGGTGCGGGGCACGTTGTTGATCGTGATGAGCTCCGTGTGGAGTTCCTGTCGATAGACGACGTCGACCTCGACGGACTCTCCAATCCGTTGCTCTGCAAGATCGGCAAACTCTGCATAGTTCGCCACCGCTTCACCCTCGATCGCAACGACCAGATCGCCTTCGTACAGACCGCTGTATCCGCGTGCTCCTTCGGGCGTGAGCCGTTCACCAATCGTTGCTTCGACACGTTGTTCATCGCCGTCGCGCAAGATGTCGAGCTCGACACGACTGCCGCTGACATTCGGAATCACGAGGGCGAGTGAGTTCCATTGACGAGTATCGGTTCCATCGATTCGAAGGATCTGGTCACCGGATTGAAGACCAGCTTCTTCGGCAGCACTGAACGGAACCACGACGCCGATGCCCCATGCTTCTTCCTCGAGGATCGGCTCGCCCTGACGGGCCAAGAATACGAACATCAGCACGAGAGCGACCACAAAGTGGGTTGCTGGTCCGGCCAGAATCGTCAGAACACGTTTGTGCCACGCCGCTTTTCGGTAGGTGCGGGGCTCGTCGACTGGATCGACATCCTCGAGGTTGTTCATGCCGATAATGCGCACGTACGCGCCGGCCGGAATCGCCTTGAGGCCATACGTCGTCTCACCACGGGTGAACGAGAAGATGCGAGGTCCGAAACCAATGAAATATTCGGTGACCTTCATGCCAGACCAGCGTCCAACGAGAAAATGACCCGCCTCATGGATGACCAGCGCCGCAACGAGTGCGATAACAAACGCGAGGGTGTTTCTTCCGCCGACAAAGACGAGAAATCCGAAGAACGCGATGAGGAGACCGAGTCGTGGCCATACGATGCCGCTGTCCGGCTCATCGGGGCGATGTTGGGTCGCTACGACGCCTTCACGGGGATCGTCGCGCACGTCTTTGGGTGCGCTATCGAGAGTGTCGGTCATCTGTTAAAGGCTCCCACGAATGTGCGTCCAAGTTGCTTCACGCGCTCGACGGTCGGCATCGAGCACCGCGTCGAGACTGTCGGCGGGTGCGCCATCGTGCGCTTCCAACAACTCTTCATTCGTGTCGGCTATTCCGGTCCACGGCATAAGGCCTTCAAGAAATGCCTCGACGGCAATCTCATTCGCTGCACTCAACCATGCGGGAGCGGTTCCGCCTCTCCGGCCGGCCTCATAGGCGAGATCCAGACAACGGAATGCAGAACGATCCGGCGGCTCGAAGGTCAGCGACATCGCTTCACTCCAGTCCATCTGACCGTACGGCTTGGCGAAGCGGTCCGGATAGGCGAGCGCGTAGGCAATACACAACCTCATGTCGGGCTGGGAAAGCTGTGCGATCGTCGCACCGTCTGTGTAGGCCACCATCGAGTGCACGATCGACTGAGGATGCACGACGACCTCGATGTCGTCATACGGAGTTCCGTAGAGTTCGTGCGCCTCTATTACCTCGAGGCCCTTGTTCATGAGCGTCGAGGAGTCGATGGTGATCTTGGGACCCATCGACCATGTCGGGTGGGCCAACGCGTTTTTGATCGTGACGTTGGCGAGAGACTCGACCGTCCGACCGCGAAATGGTCCCCCAGACGCCGTCAGAACGAGGCGGTCGATGCCCTGTCCATCCCGAGTTGCCCGGAGGCATTGGTGAAGCGCACAATGTTCGCTGTCGACCGGGAGCAACTCGGCTCCTGGAGTAGCCCGAGCCTTCTGGACGATCGGCCCAGCGGCGATCAGCGACTCCTTATTTGCAAGCCCAAGGCGCTT
>JBLIMK010000045.1:0-29379 GCA_047638715.1 Verrucomicrobiales bacterium | reverse complement strand
TGACGGCAGCCAAGATTCCATAGACAAGCCAGCCCACCGATCCAGCGCGCTAGTTTGGCGCGATGAGCGCGACGATGGAATTTGGGCGAACTGGTCACTACAGCAGCCGGATCATATTTGGAGGTGCGGCGCTCCTCGAAAAGGCGTGGGGACAAGAGTGGGCGGAGACGTTGCTCGACGCTGTTGTTGCGTCCGGAATCAATCATCTCGACACCGCTGCGTCCTATGGCGACAGCGAGCTGATGATCGGCTCGTGGCTGGCAGCATCGACCAACGGCGTCAGCAACCGATCGAGGGTTTTCCTCGCGAGTAAAACGGGGGAGCGGTCCGGGGATGCTGCGCGCGCCGAGCTCGAACGTTCGCTCGTGCGCCTTGGAGTCGATCAGCTCGATCTGATCCAGCTGCACAACCTCGTCGAGGAATCGGAATGGTACGCAGCACACGCAGCCGGGGGCGTCCTGGAGGCGATGAGTGCAGCTAGAGACGAGGGTCTGGTGCGTTTCATTGGTGTCACGGGCCACGGTGCGCGTATTGCCCGCATGCATATCCGAAGCCTCGATGCGTTCCATTACGACTCTGTGCTGTTGCCGTTTAACACGACGATGCTCGACAATCCCGGCTACCGGCACGACGTCGACGAGTTACTCAACATCTGCAGCGATCGAGGGGTGGCAGTCCAAACAATCAAGTCGATTGCTCGCCGCCGTTGGCGGTCATCGGGACACGATGTCGACGAGCAACGTAGCTGGTACCAGCCGCTTCGAGATGCAGGAGCGATCGAGCGTGCCATGGGCGTAGTGCTCGCGAACGAGCAACTGTTTCTCAACACGTCGAGCGATGCGCGCTTGATGACCGAAATGCTCGTAGCCGCACGATCGATCTTTCAAGGGGCCGACTCCACTGGTGCCATTGCTGCACCCGACGAACAGGCGGTTCGCGCAGATATCGATGCGTTCGACATGGAACCACTCTTCGACGGTGCCGATCTCGAACGTATTTAGACGCTGCCTAGAGCGTTACGCCGATCTCTTTGACCGAGAGGATCGAAGGAAGCTCCAAGATCTTGGCCGTGATCACGCGGGGGATAGGTACCGACGTGGAGATCGCCATGAGCGCCAGCCCACGCGTTGTGGACTTCCCCAGGTGCATGTCGTCAATGTTGATTTCAGCGGCGCCGAAGATTGTGCCCACATGACCAATCATCCCCGGCGTGTCATCGTTCAGGATGAGTAGGAGGTGTTCTGTCGGAGGAAGGTCGACCGTGATGTCGTCGACGCTTACGATCCGGGCCTCGCCCGTCGGTAGATCGATCGTTCCAGCGATCGAATGGCCGTCACCCTCGACCTTGATTCCGTTCACGAGCCCAGAGGGTGTCTTCGTGCTCGCCCGAGCAGTAACTTCGAGGCCATGTTTCGCGGCGAGGGCCTCTGCGTTCACGTACGTGACCGTTGCGTCGGCGAGGTCGCTGAGCAGGCCCTTTGTGATCGCGAGCTCGGCCATTCGACAATCGAAGCCGCCGATCTCGCCCGCGAACACCACATCGACCGCTCCCGGTCGTCCACCGACCAGTCGACTGAACTGTGCTCCGAGCTGCTCAGCCAGAGGTAGGAATGGACGCACGACCTCAGAGACGCCTCTCGCTGCAATGTTCACACCGAACGGCACAAACTCACCAGCGAGCGCCAGGCGAACCTGCTCTGCGATCGTCATGCCGGCCCGATCTTGTGCCTCGGTAGTGCTGGCGCCGAGATGGGGCGTGACCACAACCTGCGACAGAGAGAACAGGGGTGACTCGGTCTTGGGTTCGCTGTCGAATACGTCGATGGCCGCACCAGCGATGGTCCCCGCCTCGATGGCTGCGGCGAGATCGGCCTCGTTCACGATGCCACCGCGCGCAACGTTGATCAATCGCAGGTTCGGTTTCGCTCCGATGAGCCGTTCGGCGTTGATGAGATTCATGGTCTCGGGGGTCCGTGCGATGTGCAGCGTCACGAAGTCCGAATCGGCAATCAGTTCGTCGAGTTCCATGAGTTCGACACCGAGTTGGGAAGCTCGGTCTTTGCTGACGAACGGGTCGTGACCGACGAGACTCATACCGAAGGCCTTGGCCCTCTGGGCAACGAGGCCGCCGATGTTGCCAAGGCCAATGATGCCGAGTGTCTTGTCCAAGAGCTCGACGCCGCCCCATGCTGAGCGTTCCCAACGGCCATTGACGAGCGCCGCATGAGCTTGCGGAACGTTGCGTGCGCTGGCCAACAACATCGCCATCGTGTGTTCGGCTGCTGACACCGAATTCGATGTGGGTGCGTTGGCAACGATGATGCCTCGTTCCGTCGCAGCCCCGGTATCGACGTTGTCGAGACCCACGCCAGCTCGACCAACGACCTGGAGGTCGGTTGCTGCCGCCAACAGGTCCGCAGTCACGTGCGTCGCCGATCGGATGATCAAGCCGTGTGCACCGACAATCGCGGATTTCAGCTCACCGGGATCGAGTCCAAGTTGGACATCGACGTCGTGTCCCGCCTCGCGAAGGAGGTCGAGACCTCCGGTTGCGAGCTTTTCAGTAACAAGAACGCGTGCCATCAGATCAACCTATGGGTAGCTGGAGGGTCCTCGACCAGTTCTTCTCGACGTACGCCGAGCATGAATAACACCGCGTCGAGGTGCGGGGTGCTGAGCGTTGTGTCCGCGGCTTCGCGAACGACCCGTTTGGCGCAAAACGCAACACCGAGGCCCGCTGCGGCGAGCATGTCAAGATCGTTCGCTCCATCGCCAACCGCGACAACTTGTTCGAGCGCGATCCCTTCGACGGCGGCCATGTTCTTGAGAAGCTCCGCCTTCATTGCCCGGTCGACGATTGGCCCACTGAGGTTCCCCGTGAGCACGCCGCGTTTGCGCTCGAGAGTGTTGGCGTGGGCATGGTCGATATCGAGTCGCACCTTGAGGCGATCGGTGAATGAGGTGAACCCTCCGCTCACGATGGCGACCTTGTAGCCGAGACGCTTGAGCGTCCGTACGAAGGTTTCTGCACCTTCGGTGAGCTGGAGTTGTGCATAGGCGAGATCGATTATCTCTTCGGGTTGACCGGCAAGTAGCTGAACCCGCTGACGCAACGATGTTTCGAAGTCGAGCTGACCTGCCATTGCAGCCTCGGTAATAGCGGCACACTCGGCACCGACGTTGGCCTGATCCGCGAGTAGATCGATCATCTCGTTCTGAATGAGGGTCGAATCAACATCGAGCACGACGAGGCGCTGTGCCCTTCGACTCAGCCCAGTCTTTTGAACAGCGACATCAAACCTTGGGCTGTCCGCGGCGCTGTCCATCAGCAACGCACGCATTTCCTCTAGATCTCCGCCGTGCACCTCGAACTCGTAGCACCACACGGGCGTCTTGGCGAGGCGCTGAATCCGTTCGATGTTTCCATTTGCCTTGGCGATGGCCGCCGTAATCTTTTCGAGGTCGGTGGGGCCGAGGTCGGAACCGATCATCGATACGACCAGGGTTGGAAGCGACGGATTCGGGGCGGCGTCGACAAGTTCGAAATCGACGTCGAGGCCTCGTTCCCAACCCAACAGGAGTACGTCCTTCAGTACGTCCTTGCCCGATGGAACATCGACGACGATCTCAAGCGTCAGCTTTCCTCGGACGACGATCTGCTCGACGTCTTGTATCGCGGCCTCAGCGCTGGCCAAGATCCCCATCGCAGCGGTCGTGATACCGGTCTGATCGGGGCCGCTGATGCGTATGAGGATTGTTTCACGCGTGCCGGTCATCTATGAAGAGGTTAACCAAGGCCGCCAGGATCGATAGCGACTTTCGAACGTTTCGTCGAGAGAACTCTTGCGCCGACGATGCCAGCCAAGAATCCGAAGAGGTGTCCCTCCCAGGAGACCCCCGGCGTCGGAACGAAACCGACCAACAGGGTGCCGCCATAGAAGAGTAACGCGACGAGTCCTACGGCGATCGTGAGCGCCTTTTTGTCGAAGACGGCTGCCGCGATGAGAAAGCCCAACATGCCGAACACCCATCCGCTCGCTCCGATGTGATTTTCGTTGCTGCCGATCGCGAGCGCCCAGACGAGGAGGCCGCCGAGGACGATGATGATGGCGCTCGCTCTGACGTACCGCTTCAAGCCGCCCGTGAGCATGAGACCGCTCAAGACGACGAACGGAATCGAGTTCGAGATGAGGTGGGGAAATCCGCTGTGGAGGAACGGTGACCACAAGACGCCGTCTATGCCGTCGAGCGAGCGCGGGTGAATGCCGTTGCCCTGGAGTCGATCATCGAGGATCGCTGTATCGAGCGCTTCGACAAACCACATAGTTGCAAGCGCTGCGACGACTACGCCGAAGCTGCCCTTCAGCCAGTTCGGGATTGCGTTCGCGCGGCTGCTGGTCTCGTTCGTCGTACCGTTGGACGGGAGATCGGCCATGTTTCTCAGTCTAGGCCACGAACGGCTACAAGCCGAGGGCCTCCGCAATGGTGTTGAGGTGCTCGAGATCTTTGATATCGAGGATCTGCAAGTACATCCGGGTGCACCCCGCGTCTGCGTATGCGGCGAGGCGCTCGACCGCTTCGTTGACGACCCCTGCAATGCCGTTTTGGCGTAGCTCGCTCGGTTCGCGGCCAATCGCCTGTGCTCGTCTTGCGAACTCGGCCTCTGTCGCGCCGATGGCCGTGACCTGAGCTGGCGACCACACCAGGGTTTCGGGAGCGCTGAACCGATCGAAGCGCTCCTTTATCGGCGGGAACGGGAGTCCGTAGGCAGCGTGCTCGGTCTCGAACCATCCCGCGCCGAGGCCCAGTTCAATCCGTCCGCTGCTCATCTCGTCGATCTGCGCGACCTGAATCGCAAGTTGGCCCGGATGTCGGAACGTGATTGGAGACACCAAGGTGCCCAACCGAAGGCGTTCGGTATCGCGGGCGAGGCCCGCCAGGGTGGTCCATGCGTCTAGTGGTCCAGGGAGGCCGCTGTCGCCATTGCCCATCTTGACGTAGTGGTCGGACGTGAAGAAGCCGTCGAAACCGAGCTCTTCGGCCCGTTGTGCCAGGGACACGACCTCGGAGTACGACGTGCCCTGCTGTGGTTCGATGAAAATTCGAGCATCCATGTACTCGACAAATTATCGGGCGCGGTTACGCCCGCAGAAGTTGCGCTTCGATCCGTTCCGCTGTTGCAGCCACGCGTTGGCCAAGTTCATCGATGTCGATGCCGTTCGGAAAACGAAACGCCGGGCCGTGAATGTGGAGCGCAAGATTCGTCCGACCAGACGAGTCCGTGATTGGTGCTGCCACGGAATTGATGTCGTCGGTGAACTCTTGAAAGACCCAGGCGTAGCCGTCTCGACGAATCGTCTCGAAACGTTTCCGAAGCTCGTCGGGTTTCGTCATCGTCTTCTTCGTTGTGGAGTCGAGGTCCGTTTCGAGAAAATTGTTCTGCACCGCTCTGCTGGAATGGGCCAGGATTGCGAGCCCGGCCGAAACCGCATGGGCAGGAGTGGCTTCGTTGGTCCAGTCTCGAACTACGACCGAACTGTTCGGATCGTCGACTTGCATAAGCGTGCGAACCGAATCGCCGTCGAATCGGTTTATTCCGACCGCCTCACCTGTGAGTTCCATCAGTTCGATCATGTGCGGCCGGGCGACATCGATCGCGTCCTGGCCCCCGCGCAACGCCCGACCCAACTCGTCGATACCGGTTCCAAGCTCGTAGGTCCCGCTAGAATTTTGGCGGACCGCCTCTTCGATGTCCAAGCTCGACAAGAGTCGCGAGACGGTGCTCTTTGGAAGCCCGGTGCGTTCACTCAGGTCGGTCACGCCCGCGGGCCCAAGTGATAAAGCTCGCAGGATAGCGAACGCTCTTTCGATGGATTGCACTCCGGCCATAGATGCGATTGTACCACGATGCGGAACGGCCTTTGTCCGCCATGTGGAACACCGTGTGGCTAACGAGCGGCCGAAATGGTTGAAATAACGGTAGCTGCGATGGCGTCGAGGCCCACTTCGTCGGTCTCGAGAGTGGCTCGTGTCGTGAACTCGACCTTGCTCTCTTTGATGCCGCGCGGGCCCATCGTGACGCGGAACGGAATGCCGACCAGTTCGCTATCGGCGAACTTCACGCCAGCGCGAGCATCGCGGTCATCGATGATCACATCGACCCCAGCCCCGCGAAGCTCGTCGTAGAGGGCCTCGGCTGCGGTCATCGTGTCCTCGTCGGAGATGTTCATCACCGTGATGACCACTTCAAACGGCGCCACAGATACGGGCCAAATGAGGCCTTTGTCGTCGTGGTGGGTTTCGGCGATCGTCGCCATGTTGCGGCCGATGCCGATGCCGTAGCTGCCCATGACGATCGTGTTCATGTCTCCATCGGCGTCGAGTACCTCAGCGCCCATTGCCTCGGCGTACTTGGTTCCGAGTTTGAAGATGTGGCCGGCCTCGATCGAGCGAACGATCTCGAGCAGCGAGCCACAGTTCGCGCAATTCTCGCCAGCACGAACCTCGCGAAGATCGACGTATTCAGCGACGTTGACGTCGCGGGCAACGTCGACGCCTCGGTAATGCCAATCGTCTTCGTTGGCGCCGGTGGTCAGGTTGGTTCGTCCCTCGAGTGCGTGGTCCACGAGGATCGTGATGTCGTCTTGCACGCCGACCGCACCGAGGGAGCCGGGGCGAGCACCGAGGTGCTCCAGTGTTTCCTCGGGGGTGGCTGGACGGATATCGATCGCTCCCGTGGTGTCCTGGAGCTTTTGGATATTGAGCTGATGGTCGCCACGAACCACAGCGACCGTGATCTTCCCGTCGAGCACCATGATCATCGACTTCATTTGGGAGGCGGCCGGCGCACCGGCGGCTTCGAGCGCCTTGATGGTTCGGATGCCGGGCGTCGCGAACTTCTCGGGCGCGTCGGGGCCGACCTCGTCGCGGATTGGTTCGACCGCCGATGTTGCTCGTTCGACGTTCGCCCGATAATCGCAATTGGGGCACCGCACGACATCGTCCTCGCCCGCGGGGGACGCGACCATGAACTCGATCGATCCGGCACCACCCATTGCGCCAGATGACGCTTCGACGGGCATTGCGTCGAGGTCGAGCCGTTCGAAGATTCGGACGTAGGCGGCGTGATGCTTGTCGAAGTTGGCATCGAGCCCCGCCGCATCGATGTCGAGGCTGTAACTGTCCTTCATTGCGAACTCGCGCACTCGGAGTAGACCGGCCTTTGGTCGTGGTTCGTCCCTGAACTTCCACTGGATCTGGTACCAGATCTGGGGGAGTGCCTTGTAGCTGTTGATCTCGGTAGCGATGGATGCAAAGACCTCTTCGTGGGTCATGCCGAGGCCGACCTCGGTGCCCGATCGATCTTCAAGACGGAACATTTCGTCACCCATGGTCGCCCAGCGACCAGAGGCCTCCCACAACGACTTCGGGTGCATGGCGGGCAACAAGAATTCCTGCCCGCCAATCTGGTTCATCTCGTCGCGAACAATGCCTGCAACCTTTTCGTGCACACGCCAGCCCATCGGCAACATCGAGTAGTGGCCGGCATGCAGCTGCCGAATGAAGCCGCCCCGAATCAGAAGCTTGTGGCTCGCCGCCTCGGCATCACCGGGGGCGTCACGAAGAGTGGGGACGAAGAGATTTGACCAACGCATAGCAGCGAGTCTGCCACGGCGGAATCACAACCCGAGTCCAATATGAATCGAGAGGATTCTGCTACATCGTTTCGGGTGTTCCTTGTAGTACGTTGGAGGGAGATAGTTCCACTATGCGGAACTGTTCCATTCTGGAATCTCTCCAACGATTCAATAGGGGAAATAACATGGTTCGCACACGACTGACCACACCTTTGGTCCGTAAGGACGGGGTGCTTGTCGAAGCGACCTGGGATGAGGCACTCGAAAGAGTTGCGGAGGGGTTTGGCGCCGCGCTGCCGACCGGTGCAACGTCGTTCGGTTTGTTCAGCTGCTCGAAATCCACCAACGAGATGAACTACGCAGCGCAACGATTCGCTCGAAAAGTTATGGGGTCGAACAACATCGACTCCTGCAACCGAACTTGACACGCTCCCTCGGTCGTCGGTCTGGCGACAGTATTTGGTGCGGGTGGCGGGACGGTTTCCTACGAGGAGATCGAGACCACCGATCTGATCATCATGTGGGGTTCGAACGCGCGTGAGGCGCATCCAATCTTCTTCCATCACGCGCTGAAAGGTGTACGCAACGGCGCAAAGATGATCGCTGTCGATCCGCGTCGTTCGCAGACGTCGAAGTTTGCCGATCTTTGGATGGGCTTGACGGTCGGAACCGATATCGCGCTCGCGAACGGTGTCGGAAAGTACATCCTCGACAACGACCTCCAGAACGATGCGTTCATTGCTCACTCGACCCAAGGTCTCGATGCCTACCGCGAATCGATTGCGGAGTGGACTCTAGAGCGCACCGCCGAGGTCACCGGACTTCCCGAGTACGCAATTGCGGAGTTAGCCCACACGTATGCAACCGCGGAGACAGCGCAGATTTGTTGGACGCTCGGCATCACCGAACATCACACGGGCGCCGAAAACGTCATGGCGCTGTGCAACCTCTCGTTGCTCACTGGCCATGTTGGTCGGTACGGTTCGGGCCTCGTCCCGGTTCGCGGCCAGAACAACGTTCAGGGCGGCGGCGACATGGGTGCGCTGCCAAACAAACTCACGGGCTTCCAAGACCTCGTCGACGATGAGATCCGGGCCAAATTTGAGGCAGCGTGGGACTGCACCATTCCCGCCGAACCTGGCCTGCACCTGACGCTGATGTTCGAAGCCATGGAAACAGGCGAACTCACCACCATCTTCTGCATCGGCGAGAACCCAGCGGATTCCGAAGCCGATATCAACCACGCACGCAAACTCCTCCGCGGTCTCGACATGCTCGTCGTGCAAGACATCTTCTTGACCCGCACGGCCGAACTAGCCGACGTCGTGCTGCCAGCATCTGCGGGCTGGGCAGAAACCGAGGGAACCGTCACAAATTCCGAACGCAGGGTGCAACGAAGCCGCAAAGCGCTCGACCCGCCTGGCGACGCGAAAGACGATCTCGAGATCATCAACATGATCGCTGAGCGCATGCAGCCCGGTTGGGGTAATCCCTCCGCCGAGGAGATGTGGGACGAACTGCGGACAGTGTCACCCATGCACGCCGGTATGAGCTGGGAACGACTCGAAGAACATGGCGGGATCCAATGGCCGTGCCCATCCCTCGACCACCCCGGAACATTGTTCTTGCACGGTTGGCTCTGGGAAGAGGACCGCGGAGGCCGCGATCCAGCGCCGTTCACGGTGAACGAGTGGCGTCCCCACGTCGATCAACTCGATGACGATTTCCCACTGCTCATGACCACTGGACGTGTCCTCGACAGCTTCAACACCGGCGTACAGAGCGATGGTTATAACTCGCCAATTCGCTCGGGCGAGGCCCTCGACATGAACCCGATAGACGCAGAACGGCTCGGTCTCGTGACCGGGTCGCTTGCAGAAGTCTCGTCGCGCCGTGCCACGATCGATATGACAATTCGTGTGCAGCCCGACCTGCCTGTTGGCCTCACGTTTACGACGTATCACTTCGCCGACACAACCGACATCAACCAACTGACGATCGAAGCCTGGGACAAGAAGTCCGGAACGGCTGAATTCAAAGCAACAGCGATCAACGTTCGGGCAAAGAACGGCGCATCACACGAAGAAATAAGGATCGAAACGAATGCCTGAAGTAGCAACGACCACGGCCGTGGGAACAGCTGAAGAGGCTGCCGCAGTCGCTGATGCCATGGCTCTCCAAAGCCCCGGACAAGTCACGTTCGACTCGATCGGGCCAACGCTCACCTTTGATGGCGACCGGATTGCGCGCAGCGGGTCCGAGCGAATCTTCAATCGGCGGCACTTGCTCCTCCCGGTTCTGCACGCGGTTCGAGATGCCATTGGCTGGCTCAGCGAGGGCGGGATCAACGAGATCGCAACCGCTCTCCAAGTCCCGCCTGCAGAGGTATTCGGCGTGGCCAGCTTCTATGAACTCTTCACGTTCGAGGCGCCGCCGACCGCAGACGCGGTGCACGTATGCGACGACACCGCATGTCGCATCAAGGGCGCCAACGGGCTGATCGAAGAACTGCGCGGCGACGGCCACAACGTTCATGGCAGTCCATGCCTCGGCTTGTGCGAACAGGCACCGGGTGTGTTCATCCAACGAACGGGTCAGGCCCATGTGAGTGTCAGAACCGCAACGAAGACGTCGGTCGTCGCTGCCCTCAATGGCGCAATGGTGATGCCGGTTGCGCCGGTTCCACAGCCAGCCGAAGATCTCACATTGCTCCGACGCGTACACGATGCTGCTGCCTCGGACTACGACGGTTACGTCGCCACGGGTGGATACACAGCTCTGGCGAAGGCCGTGGCGATGACGCCAGCCGAAGTCATCACTCATGTCTCCGATGCTGGCCTTACAGGCCGTGGCGGAGCGGCGTTCCCAACCGGCTTCAAATGGTCGGCAGTAGCGGGGGAGCCTGGACCGCGTCACCTCGTCGTGAATGCAGATGAGTCCGAGCCAGGCACGTTCAAAGATCGCGTGATCATGGAGCATGATCCGTATTCGCTGATCGAGGCGATGACCATCGGTGCCTACGCAATGGGCGCCGAGCAAGGATGGATTTATATCCGCGGTGAATATCCCGAGGCTACTCGCAGCCTGAAGTCGGCAATTGCCGAAGCCCGAAGTAAGAACATGCTCGGCCCAAATGTTGGGGGCCACAACTTCGCATTTGATATCGAACTTCGGATGGGTGCTGGCGCCTACATCTGCGGCGAAGAGACAGCGCTCCTGAATTCGATCGAGGGATATCGAGGCGAGCCACGGAACAAGCCGCCGTTCCCGACGACCAATGGCCTATTCGGGCAACCGACGGCGATCAACAATGTCGAGACCATGGTCAACGTCAACCAGATCATGCTGCTCGGCGGCGATGGGTTTGCCGAACTCGGCAGCGGCCGCTCAACGGGCACGAAACTGTTCTGCCTCTCAGGTCACGTCGAGAGCCCAGGCGTTTATGAGGTGACATACGGCGCCAACCTCGGAGAGATCATCGATCTCGCCGGAGGTCCGATCGGCGAACTGAAATCGATCCTCATGGGAGGTGCCGCTGGTTCGTTCATCGGCACCGACATGATGGACGTGCCGCTCACGATCGAGGGAAGCCGTGAGAACGGTTTCTCGCTGGGATCAGGGGTGATCATGCTGCTCAACGACACGGTCGACTTCGACGACTTCGTCGCTCGCATCGCCAAGTTCTTTCGGGACGAGAGTTGCGGGCAGTGCGTACCGTGTCGCGTTGGAACGGTTCGCCAGGGCGAATCGCTCCTTCGTATCCGCGAGAAGGGTGCGTCGGTGGAGTCCGAACGAGCCATGCTCGACGACTTCGCCAAGGTGATGGCCGACGCGTCGATCTGCGGCCTTGGCCACACGGCGTCGGGTGCCATTCTTTCCGCCTTCGATCTCGGCCTCATAGGAGGTTCACAATGACTGCTACATCTCGACCTTCAGTCGAGCGTCCGATCTCGGCGGTAGGCGAACGAAACGTAGCTATTCGGTCGAAGGTAACGATCTCGGTAGACGGAACAGACGTGTCCGTTCTCGAAGACGACACCATTCTCGACGCCTGCAACAAGGCCGGGAAGGCCACGCCGACAATCTGTTACGGGCCGACCGTGACGCCGGTGAATGCCTGCCGTGTTTGTGTCGTCGAGCTCGAGGGCTCCCGGACGCTGGTGCCGTCATGCTCACGCCCGGTCGAAGAGGGCATGGTCGTCAGCACCGACAGCGAACGTGTCGATCACAGCCGCAAGCTCGTGCTCGAATTCCTCGCCACGTCATCGGATGTGAGCCAGTCCGAAGAAATCCAGGGTTGGCTCGGCGACTATGGCGCCGATCTCGATCGCTACGACCCCGAGACCACCGAGCGGATGACCGATGAGGTCAAGATCGAAGACGATCTGTACATCCGGGCCTACGACCGCTGTGTGCTCTGCTACAAGTGCGTCGAAGCGTGCGGGGAAGACGCTCAGTGGACGTTCGCTATTGCGATGTCAGGGCGCGGATTCAACAACCGAATTAGCACCGAGTTCGGCGTTTCACTTCCGGACTCAGCGTGCGTGTACTGCGGTAACTGTGTCGCCGTGTGCCCAACGAACGCGCTGCAGTTCAAGACCGAGTTCGATCTTAGAAAGATGGGCGACTGGCGACCCGAAGATCAATCGGTCACCCGAACGGTCTGCTCGTACTGTGGTGTTGGATGCAACCTCGACCTCCATGTGCAGGACAACACGATCGTCAAGGTCGACTCACCATCAGATCACTCGATTACACATGGAAACCTGTGTGTGAAGGGCCGCTTCGGCTATCAGTACGTGCAGAATCGCCCAACAGAATAAGCACCTTCGGAACACTGGCCCGCGGCTACCGACCGCGTCGAAAAGAAGAAGAGAAATAGATGTCCGACGACTATGACGCAGTAATAATCGGCGCTGGAGTGATCGGGTGCGCCATGGCACACGAGCTCGCGCGACGCGGCTGGAAGACGCTCAGCGTCGACAAGACCGCAGCGGCTGGCACTGGTTCGACGATCAACTCGTGTGCCATCGTGCGATTCAGCTATTCGACCAACGAGGGCGTTCAGCTCGCATGGGAAGGTGCGCAGTACTGGACGGATTGGGCGAATTATGTCGACGCCGACGACGAGCTCGGGTTGATCGAATATCATCAGTGTGGTCAGCTCCTCATCAGATCTGAGGACGATCACCACACCGAACGAGTGGGCGAGCTCTGGCAAGAGATCGGCATTCCGTTCGAAACGTGGTCGGTCGAACAGGTGCAAGAGAAGTTGCCGATTCTGGACACCGGCCTGTTCGGGCCGCCGAAGCGCCCTGACGATGAACACTTCTGGGACGACGCGCACGGCACGATAACCGGAGCGTTTTATTCCGCTGAGTCGGGTTATGTGAGCGATCCGCAGCTCTCGTGCCACAACCTGCAACGCGGCGCGGAGAAGAACGGTGCCGACTTCTGGTTCAACGCGGAGGTCGTCTCGATCGACAAGGTCGATGGTCGAGTTGGTGGCATCACGCTGGCCGACGGGCGGGTGGTTAAGGCCCCGGTTGTCGTGAACGTGGCTGGACCGCACTCCTACATCATCAATCAGATGGCCGGCGTGTACGAGTCGATGAACATCAAAACGAAGGCGCTGCGCCACGAGGTGCATCACGTTCCGGCGCCCGAGGGGTTCGACTTCATGGAGAACGGTGTTGTTGCAGCCGACAACGACAGCGGCATCTATTTCCGGCCCGAGGTCGGAAACCACATCCTCATCGGGAGCGGCGATCCCGACTGCGATCCGCGCGAGTTCGTCGATCCCGACAACTACGACCAGACGCTTAGCCAGTCGCAATGGGAAGCTCAAGTCTTGCGGGCCAACCGCCGGATGCCGGGACTCGGCGTGCCGCATCAAAAGAAGGGCGTCGTGGACCTGTACGACGTGAGCGATGATTGGATTCCGATCTACGACCGCACCGATCTCGACGGCTTCTACGTCGCGATCGGGACCAGCGGCAATCAATACAAGAACGCCGGAGTCGCTGGGCACATGATGGCCGAGCTCATCCTGGCGGTCGAAAACGGTCATGACCATGATGCAGAACCGCTCGTCGTCAAGGGGGCCTATACCGATTGCGATCTGCAGGTCGGGTTCTTCAGCAGGAACCGCGAAATCAACCCCGACTCCTCAATGACGGTGCACGGTTAGCCGAGTAGTGCGGTCGTTACCGTGCCGACGAGCGCAAAACTGATGAGAATCGAGCGAAATGGCACCCTCTTTTGAGCTTCACCAGTTCTCACGAGGTGGAATGGGTGGTGATCCGTGAACAATATCTCGGTGTATGCCTTGCTCGGATGGATTCCCTCACCAACAGCAGGCCCCAGCGGAAGGGCCTGCCGTTGGTGAGGATCCCCTCACCAACGTCAGGCCCATGCGCCTGTCGTTGGTGCGAGCGTCTCGCGTTAGTGAAGGACGCTGATAGCGCCGTCGGAGGCGTTCACGATGGCGCCATCAGCAGAGCGACTGTGGTAGCAATGGCGGCCGCTATTAGTGCGAGGAGCGCTGCGTACTCGGCTTTGTAAAGGATCTTCAAAATCATTGGGAATACCTCCGTAGTGATAACCGGTTGGCCGTTAGCCGGCCGGTTTGGTCAACGACTCAACTATGAGGGTTGGTTGGCTGCCGGGCATCGCACAGAGCGAGGAACTCCTCATCCCACAATATGGGTATGGAGGTGTCGCGGGGAACGCGCAGAGTAAGCGGGAGAACTCTCAAAGTAAGATCTATAAACACCACTCAGCGCGACTAACCTCGTGACAATATCCACGCAGCGTGGTAACGTTTTGCACATGCACGAAATGGACCCGGGCGAATCCGGGAAGGGTAGAGTGGCGCGCGAGGCTGTAGCGGTAGCTATGTCGTCGAGTGTTCCCGATGGCAGTGCTCAGGGAGGCGACGATCTCCACCGAAGGCGCGACGCTGTTGCGTGGTCAACGCGTGCAACGGCGCTCGTGAGCCTTTTGCTGGCGGCTGGGCTCGCCGTGATGATCTTCAAACCGGGTCTGCACAGCGTAGCGATCTCTGCCGGCATGGAGATGAGGCTTTGTTGTGTGATCGACTCGATGGCCCTCGGCATAGCGATTCTCAGCTTTGCTGCGCTCATTTCGCGCAATACTGCTTCGCCCGATCGACTGAACCTGATCAGTGCATGCATGCTTGGCGTTCTTGCGGGTTTGGTGCTACCCATCGACCTCTTCCTGGCGTCCTCGAACTCCACGGCGACGACCGCCCTTGTTGCTGCGACAAGGATTTGCCTAGTGGTGTTGACCGTAGGGGTTTCCTATCGGCGTTCCTTGGAGCGCGTCGACCGCTTCGGACGCACGGTGGCTGTCGTGGTGGCAGCGTCGATAGCTACGGCGGGAGTCATCGGAGTTGCAATTCGACTCGGAAGCTTCGACCAGATCGAGTTTCTGCAATTCACTCTCAGACTTAGTTCGGTTCTACTGTTGCTGGGGTCGCTTCGCCTTGTGGCGTTTTCGCTCCGTGCACGAGAGCCGCGTGGCTATGTCTTGGCTCTTGCGCTGATTGCAATCGCTGCCGCGGACGGCCATGCGACGTTCATCGATGAAGTATCGCTATCGGCTGTTGCGGGCAAGGCGATGCGACTCGTAGTCATCTCGGCAATTCTCATCTACACGGTTGTTGAGTTGCGAGATCTGGCTATGCGAGAACGAGATCTGGCTATGCGAGAACGAGCGTTGACTCTGCTTGCCCAGAACGAATCGGAACGTGCTGCGGACCGACTGGTGGCGCAGATGACGTTTCAGGAGCGGTTTGTCCACGATACGCGAAACGCCTTGCTGGCCATTCAGGGCGGCCTTCGATCGCTGAACTCCGGTTCCGATCGACCCATGGTCACGGCGCTGTACAAGGAAGTAGAACGTCTCCGTATTCTCCTGCTGGGGGACGACGGCGACCCATTGCCCGTGACGTTCGACGTCGTCGAGGCTTTGGAGCCGATGTTCTCCTGTTACACGGCCTCTGGCCAACAGATCGAGGTCATGGCAACGGGACCAGTGTGGGCTCGCGGCCGACCGAGTATCGTCGCCGAGGTCACCCAGAACTTGATCGAGAACGCGATCGAACATGGCGATGGAGGCGAGATCACCGTCTGGATCTTCAGGCATGAAAACGTCGCCGAGGTCCGTGTGGCCGATCGGGGCGACGGTGTCGACAGCGACCTTCGTGATTCACTTTTCGACTACGGAACATCAGGTGGATCGGGCAGCGGCGTCGGCTTGCACATCTCGCGCAGACTCATTGAGAGCCAAGGTGGTTCAATCGAGGTAACCGACCGGCACGGTGGAGGCGCGATCTCCACTTTCACGCTTCCGAGTCCTGCCAGACTGCAAGTACCTAAGTACGCGGAATCGTTGGACCTGCGATGACTCGAATCGCCATCGTGGATGATCACATACTGCTGGGACAAGTCCTCGCGCACGAACTCGAAAGCCGGGGCTTCGACGTGGGAGTTGTCGAACTCGGCGGCGATGTTGTGGATCACATCACACAGCTCGAGCCCGACATCGTGCTACTCGATCTTGAACTCGGGGCTGACATGCCGTCGGGCGTCGACCTTGTGTTACCGATTACAGAGACTGGCGCCACGGTGATCGTGCTGACTGGAGTCGAGAACGGCCTCCTTCACGCCAAGTGCCTCGAGACGGGAGCCCACGGGATTCTTCCAAAGAACACCGAGTTCAACGACTTGGTCGATCAGATAAGTTCCGGCATTGAAACCGGACAACTTGCCCCTTCAATTGCGGTGCGGGTCGACCTTCTGCGGTCTCTTGCGACTCACCGCCGAAAAGTCAGGGTTGAGTTGGAACCATTCGCCCACCTCACAGGTCGTGAATCGACCATCCTGCGGGAGCTGATGGCGGGCAGGTCCCCAGCAGAGATTAGCGAAGCCTCATACGTGGCGATATCGACTGTTCGTTCTCAGGTGAAAGCGATCCTTCGGAAGTTGAACGTGTCGTCACAACTCCAAGCGGTTGCGCTGGCAAATGAGGCTGGTTGGCCGCATGTCGTCGACGCGCTTTGTAAGGATTTGTGCGACTGAGTTAGACCAGAGTCATGAGGATTACAGGGATCACCGCGTATGCGGTTCAGCTTCCGTTGAAGGAAGGTTCGTACAGCTGGAACACTCAGTCGTTTTCGTCATTCGACTCGACCGTCGTTGTCGTCGATACCGATGAAGGCCTTCAGGGATACGGCGAGATCTGTCCGCTCGGTCCGGGGTACATGCCGTCATTCGCTGCTGGCGCACGTGTCGGGATGGCGGAGATCGCGCCGCAATTGATCGGCCTCGACCCTCGCCAAATCGAGATCGTCGGGGCTCGAATGGATGAGGTATTAAAGGGTCATCCGTATGCGAAGTCGGGCATCGACATGGCCATCTGGGATGTCGCCGCGAAAGCGGCTGGCGTGTCAGTCGCGACCCTTCTTGGAGGCGCATTTCGCGATCGGGTGAAACTTTTTCGGGTGATTGGCCGGGATACTCCAGAAGCCATGGTGGAGCGGCTTCTCGAGTACAGGGCCGAAGGGTTTATCCAGTATCAGATGAAGGTTGGGGAACGTCTCGACACCGATATTGCCCGAATGTTTGCCGTTACGGATGAACTTCTCGACACCGAGACACTCGCGGCCGACGCAAACACGGGCTGGCGTCAACACGAGGCGATGCGCGTCGCCGATGCCGTGGCAGGGCTTCCTTTGTACATCGAGCAGCCCTGTCTGACGTATGAGGAGTGCCTCGCTGTCCGCCCGCACCTTCAACGTCCCCTGATTCTCGACGAAGTGATGGATTCACGTGCTGCGATTCGCCGGGGTGCTGCGGATGGAGCGATGGACGTGATCAACCTAAAGATCAGCCGATTCGGAGGGCTCAGTGGTGCCCGCCGAGCTCGCGATCTCTGCGTCGACCTCGGGATTACGATGACTATCGAAGACACCTGGGGAGGCGAGATCGCAACAGCAGCTATTGCGCACCTGGCCGCTTCGACGCCCAATGGGTTCCACTTCCAGTCGAGCGCATTTCACGATTATCACAGTCGGGCGATCGCCGATGGCGCCCCGGTCGTGGCCGATGGTCACATGCTCCTGGCCGATTCGATCGGCCTCGGCGTCACGCCGCTGTGGGATGTCTTGGGCGAACCGATCTTCTCGATCTCGGCCTAGGTGACCCAGGTCAGCTGAGCAGTTCGGCCTCGAAGGGAAAATCACTCAAGAGCTCGGTGCCGGAATCGGTGACCAGTATCTGCTCTTCGAGTTTGACCCCTTCGTCATCGCCCGGTTTACCGATGTAACTCTCGACGCATAGGGTCATCCCCGGTTCGATGATTCCGTCGTAACCGAAGTCGGCGTAGTCCTGGTGATGGTAGAGGTATGGGTATTCGCCGGTCATGCCGACGCCGTGGGCGCTGAGGTAATAACGGTTGCCCGCGAACTCATCGGGCAGGTCCCAGGCTTTCGTCGAATATTCCTCGAAGGTCATACCTGGTTGAATGACGGCGATGTTGTGCTGCACCTGCTCGTGAGCAATCGAATAGAGCTCCCTTTGGCGTGCGGTCGGTATGTCCGGTCCGGCATGAAAGGTCCTGCTGAAGTCGCTGTAGTAGCCGTGTACGCCGACCACATCGGTGTCGAAGCTGATCAGAACATTCGGTTCGATGATGTGGTCGCTCGTTTCCTGAAACCACGGGTTCGTGTGTTGACCGGCCGTCATGAGCCGGGTCTCGATGTAATCGGCGCCGGCAGCGATCACGTGTTGATGGAATATTGACCACAGCTGGTTTTCCGTCAGACCGGGAGAGATCGCGTCACGCATGTGGTGCATTGCCGCCTCGGTCGCACGGAGAGAAGCTCGAATGCACGACAGTTCGCTCGTCGACTTGATGGCCCTGGCCCGCTCGATCGGTTCTTGCGCGTCGACGATGTCGAATCCGTGTCGTGACAGCGCAGTTGCAGCGCCGACGTTGACCCGCTCGACGCCGATCTTTGCGTTCGAGCCACAGCGCTCGGTCACGAGCGAGGCAATGTCGTCTGCCCAGGCTTGTTCCGTCTCGGCGATCCGTGGTCCCGCAGCTACGAAACTTGCTGTTCGAGCGTGACGAACTTCTTGGACCGTGCTCAGCCCCTCCGAGAGATGTTCCGTGCCGGTGAATTCGAACATGATCACGGGTCCATCGAGCGGGATGAAAGCGTAACGAGAAGCCGGGTTGCGAGAGGTGAACACCTGCATGTTCCGGGTGCCGGTCGCATAACGAATATTGACTGCGTCGGTGAGGATCACCGCAGCGATGTCGCGCAGTTCCATCTCGTCGCGTAGTCGTTGCTGGCGGTATTCAGCGACGCCATCAAGATCGATCTTTGGCTGCTGCGGCGGCGACTCGGGCGACATACGGAAAGAGCGTAGAACAGACTCAGGTCAACCAAGTGATGAGCCACAGAGTGCCCATCCCGACGATCAGACTGAGCGGGATGCTGTCGCGTTTCCAAACGATCAAGGCCGCAGCGATTCCCGCCGCGATTCGAGGAAGGTCATCGCTGAAGTTGCTGAATCCGTCGCCATCGAGAAGAAGCGGAAGGGTGATGGCGGCGAATGCTGCAGGTCCGACATATCGCAGCGCGCGCTCGACGAACGGTGGGAGCAAAAGGCGGTCGCCGAGCACGATGAACGACGCTCGAAACCCGTAGGTGCCTAGACCCGCAGCGATGATGATCAACCAGATTCTCACGACGTGACGCGTTCCATGCGATTCTCCGCGTACGTGGCGGCAGCAATGCCGAGCACGATCGCCAAGAGCAGCCCGGAGCCTTGCGGCAGATTACGGCCCGCTATCACAACCACACCGGAGACGACGGCCGCCAGGAGCCCGGGGCGATCCCTGATCGACATCACGAGGAGCCCGAGAAACAACAGCGGCACCGCAAAGTTGAGGGCCCATTCCTCCCGGACAACGTCACCAGCGAATACCCCTGCAGCCATAGAAACTTGCCAGACCAGCCAAAGGAACACGCCCGCACCAAGGAAGTGCCAGATCCGATACCTCGGCGTGGGATCGCGAAGTTCCGGTGCCGTATCTGCGACGGCGAATTGTTGGTCGAGCAAAAAATAGGAACCGACGATTCGGAACCAGAGGGGTAACTCTGCGAATCGTTCTCGAAGCGCCGCCGAGTACATCGCGTGGCGCGAGTTGATCAGAAAAACCGTAGTGAGAATGACGGCCGCGGAGGCCCCGTCTGCCAGCAGATTGAGGGCTGCGAGCTGTGCCGAGCCAGCGAAGATGAGCCATCCGGTAGACCATCCGGCGACAGTGGGCAGACCGAGGTCCTTCACGAGGAAACCGAGGACGAACCCAACGGGTACGCCCGGAACAGCGATCGGAGCGACCCGGCGGATCCCGTCGAAGGCTGCCGATCGGTCGAAGGAGAGATCCTGCATCAGCCCAAGGCTATGAGCGCGGTCCCTGCAATCGCACTAGCGACGCCGAGGCCCTGCCACCACCGGATCTCGTCGTCATCGAAGACCGTTGTGAGCACGACGATGACCGCTGGATACGTGGAAGCGATGACCGAGACCGTACCGAGATCCCCCTTCTGGCTGCCCACGATGAGACAGACCATGCCGATCGCTCCGGCGATTCCGCCGTAGACGCCGAAACGAAGTACTGGAGGACGGAGGAAAACGGGAACCTGGCTCCTCTTTGCGAGCAGAACCATGGCGAGGAAACCGAATGCCCGTTGGGAAACGGCGGGCCACGCGCCGCTCTCGGCAGAGGTGTCGCCAGCGAAGATCACCGACGAACCAAAGAACACGCCACCAAGTAATGCGAGCGAAAGACCGCTCTTAAGCTTTCCCCGAAGATTGGGGTTATAGGTCACGAGCGCCATCGAGGCGATCGCAATCGCGCATCCGAAGAGTTGAATACCGCGTATCGATGTGCCACCGACGATGTCCCACAGCAGCGGAAGAATCGCGGTCATGACCCCGGCGACCGGTGCGGTTGCGGCGGACGACGATGTGGCCATTGCCCGATACACGATCGAGAGGCCAATCGCCACGAGGATTCCCGAGATTGCGCCGAGCACGAGGTCTTGTGAAATGAACTCGCTGTCGAATATCCATGTGAACGGAATCGCGACGACGACACCGATCAACATCATTGTCGACACATGGCTGACCGACTCGGCACGGCGGCTGCTGGCCCGGCCGAACGTGTCGCTGACGCCAATGAACAGCGCCGACAAGATCCCGAGAACGATTGGCACCGGCGAAGGCTAGACCGCCCGAGTCGAATAGCTCCGATCTACTGCAGATCGATCCAGATCGTCTTCAGTTCGGTGTATTGGTCGTGAGCGTGCAGGCTCTTGTCCCGTCCACCAAAGCCGGACAGTCCAAAGCCGCCAAACGGTGTGGCCACGTCACCTTCGCCATAGGTGTTGACCGTGACGGTGCCGGCGCGAATAGCCCTCGCAGCGAGGTGGGCCGTGCGCAGGTCGGAGGTGAACACCGAGGCCGCGAGGCCGTACGCGGTGTCGTTCGCAATCTGGATCGCTTCTTCGGGCTGCGTGAACTCGATGACGCTGAGGACGGGCCCAAAGATCTCCTCGCGGGCGAGCCGCATCTGTGTATGCACGTTGTCGAAGACGGTCGGCTCTACGAAGTAGCCTCCCGACGCCTGCAGCACACGATTGCCGCCCAACACACAATCGGCCCCGTCGACATGACCCGAGTTGATGTTGTCGAGAACCTTGTCGAGGTGGGCGGGCCCGATCATCGCTCCCATTCGGGTATTCGGGTCGAGAGGGTCGCCAACGGTCCACTCGCGGCTCTTCTCGATGAGGAGGCTGAGAAGCTCGTCTTTGACCGAGCAGTGCACGATGAGTCGAGAGTTCGACGAGCAGTTCTGTCCGCCGTTCCAATAGATAGCGTTCGCCGCGTGTTCGGCGATCGTGTCAAGGTCGTCGGCGTCGTGCATGACGACGAACGGGTTCTTTCCGCCGCACTCGAGCAGGACACGTTTCAGGTTGGACTCGGCGGAGTAGTTGAGGAATCGCCTGCCGGTTTCGGTCGAGCCAGTGAACGCGACCACATCGACGTCAGCGTGGCGCCCGAGCGGTTCGCCTACCTCTGGGCCGAACCCTGGGACCACGTTGATCACCCCGTCGGGGATGCCGGCCTCGGTCGCGAGCTCGGCGAGACGGAGCGTGGTTATCGATGTCTGCTCGGCCGGCTTGAGCACACAAGTGTTGCCAGTGGCGAGGATTGGTCCGAGCTTCCATGCAGCCATCATGAGCGGGAAGTTCCATGGCAAGACAACGCCCACGACACCGACTGGCTCACGGACGATCATCGACACAATTCCAGGTCCTGATGGACTCAGCTGATCGTTGATCTTGTCGGCGGCCTCGGCATGCCAACGAATGGTCTCGACGGTGTCGATGAGATCGATGTTGGCCGTATCGGATATGGGCTTACCGCCCTCGAGCGTTTCGATCGTCGCGAGCTCGGTCGAGTGCGCTTCGATGAGGGTCGCGAACCGGAGAAGCACTTTCTTTCGTTCGTTCGGCGTCAGCCTGCTCCACGGACCGTGGAATGCAGCGCGGGCTGCGACGACCGCACGATCGACGTCTTTGGTCCCGCATCGGGCGATCTGAGCGAGCTCTTCGCCCGTGGCCGGGTTGATGGTGGCGAACGTTTTGCCGCTGGCAGGGGGCACGGACCGCCCGCCGATCATGGCGTTCGTTGGCAGATGAAGCGACGCTGCAAGTTTTGCCGCTGCAGACGGGGCTACTTTCAGCGGAGCCTTCTTTGCGTTCATCGTCGGACGCCCTCAGCGAGTGCACCCTCGGTTCGTTTGACCAACCAGTCCTGTTCGTCATCCCATTCTCGCCATTTCAGGCGCGAGCGCTGCACCCCGTTGATCGGGAGGGCGGAGAGCCCCGCCTCGATCGCTAGCCTCGCCGCGCCGGTCACGGGCATTTGGGGTCGTCGCACCGGGCCCATCTGACGACCCACCATTTCGGTCGCGGCCTTTACGCCGGGGAGGAATCCGACGTCGAGGTCGTTCTCCCACATGAAGGCGTTAATCGGCCACATCGCCTTCCACAGTTCGAGGGCTTCGTGGAGACGTCCGGCCTCGATGTGCTCGACGAGTTGTACACACTCGTGCGGCATGATGTTCGCGCAGCCCCAGATCATTCCTACCGCTCCCGCCATCAGCGCGTAGGGGGCAAGGGGGTCGACTCCGCAAAGCACTTCTGCGTTGCTGCCCTCGCTAATCGCGACGAGCTTTTGGACGCGGCTCAGGTCTCCCTGGCTGTCCTTCATGTATCGAACGTTGTCGATGGCGAGGAGTTGGCGAAACATCGACGGGGTAATTTCCACACCGCTCGCCGCGGGAGTGTTGTAGAGCGCTATGTCGACGGCAACGGATTGAGCGACCCGCTCGTAGTGATAGAGCACGCCACGCTCGAAGGGGCTCTCGAGCCAAGGCGGCAGCACCATGAGGGCGTCGGCGCCGTGGTCGACCGCGTGTTTGGACGATTCGACGGTGTCGGTGACGCTCATCTCTGAGGTCTGCACCATCACGGGCACTCGTCCATTGATATGCGGTAGGCAGAGTTCGACTACTCGGCGTCGCTCGTCGGGTCGTAAATACGCGTATTCGCCGGTTCCTGAGAGCACGAGTAAGCCATGTACGCCAGCGTCCAGCAGCCAGTCGATGTGCTCGAGGAGAGCCGGCTCGTCGATACGTTCGCCCGCGTCGGTCATCGGCATCGCTACGGCAACGATGACGCCGCGGAAGTTTTTGTTCCCCGGCGCTTTCTCTTCGAGGGAGGGTCGCGATGTTGAAGACGTGGCCATACAAGTGATTGTCATGCACTTGACCCCTCAATGTCAACTTGTGTCATACTGCCAACATGAAACTTGACGTCGAGTCGCTGCGTGCGCTTCGCGCTGTCGTGGAGACGGGCACGTTCACCGAGGCCGCGTCACATCTCGGCATGACCCAGAGCGCCGTCAGCTGGAAGATTAAGCGGTTGGAGGAGCGCGTCGGCCTCGATCTGGTCAAACGCGGAGGGAGCGAGATCGAGGCGACTCCCGATGGTCGCGATCTGTTGCTCTACGGCGAGCGAATGCTGGAAGCCCACGATGAAGCGGTGGAACACCTGAGCCGATCCGATCTGTCCGGGGTCATCCGCCTGGGGACCAACGAAGATCTCCGTGGTGGCGAACTCGCTGACGTTCTTGCACGATTTGGCCGGATGTACCCCCAAATCCGGTTGGACGTTCGGGTACAGCTTTCCGGAGCGGTGCGCGAGTGGTTAGACGATGGCGAGGTGGATCTCGCCGTTGTGCAGATCGAGGCCGACGACGTACGCCCCGACGATGTTGTTCTCTGGACCGAAGCGCTCGCGTGGGTTCATGGCGTAGAGGCGACTTTTGATCTCAACGACGTAGTGCCGATCGTGACGTTCGGACCTGGCTTGATCTACCTTGAGTCATCGGAGGAATCGCTGAGGCGAGGCGGCCTGCGATGGCGCACGGTCCTCGAATGCCCAATGCTGTCGGGCGTTCAAGCTGCGGTAGAGGCCGGTCTTGGTCTCGCTGCACTCAACACGCGGAACGTCACGTCGGCGATGGTCGAGTGGGAGGAAGCAAGAAAACATCCGCTGCCGCAACTCTCCGAAGTGATTCGCACGGGAGAAGGAGGCGACCCCGACATCCTCGCCGCCCTTCGAGACGCGCTCACGACAGCACTCGTAGAGACGAGAACCTGATGGATACAACCCCGAAACGGCGTGGACGTGGCGCTCGGCGGGCGGCTCGAGAGGCGAACGTCGTGGAGTGGTTGCCCGAGCTCACCCGGGGCATTCCGTATCTCGATATCGTCCCGCACGAGCAGCTTTTACGCATCCACGACGCATCGATGACGATCCTCGAAGAGATTGGTATCGAGTTTCGCGACGATGAGTCCATCGCCATTTGGAAAGACGCTGGTGCCAAGGTCGATGGTTATCGGGTGCACATCGATCGGGAACATCTCCTGTCGCTGATCTCGACCGCGCCTTCGGAATACACGATGGTGTCTCGCAACCCCGCACGATCCGTATCGCTGGGCGGACGCAAGACGGTCTTTACCCCTGCCTACGGCGCGCCGTTCGTGCTCGACATGGAGAACCGCCGCCGAAACGCGACGCTCGACGACTTCAACAACTTCGCCAAAATCGCTCATCTTGAACCCGCGATGCACATGGTCGGGGGAGTGCTGTGCGAGCCGATGGATATTCCCGTTCCTCACCGCCACCTCGAGATGACCTACAGCCTTCTGCGTTATAGCGACA
Source organism: Verrucomicrobiales bacterium (assembly GCA_047638715.1). GTDB lineage: Bacteria > Actinomycetota > Acidimicrobiia > Acidimicrobiales > SHLQ01 > SHLQ01. The sequence continues at coordinate 4,347 of JBLIMK010000045.1, read as the reverse complement.
AACCTCTCATGGGTTCGGTCACGTCGCGTGAACGCGCAGAACAATCGCTGCAGATGATGAAGATCGTGTTCGGCGACGATGTCGTCGAAAATACGACCGTGAGCACCTCGCTCGCCAACTGCAATTCACCACTCGTGTGGGATCAAACGATGCTCGACGCAGTGAAGATCTACGCCGCGTCGAACCAAGCAATGTTGTTCAGCCCGTTCGTGCTCGGCGGTGCAAGCACCCCAGCGAGCACGGTCGGTGCAGTCGCGCAACTCAGCGCCGAGGCGCTAGCCGGAGTCGCGTTCATGCAACTGATCCGACCCGGGTCGCCGGCCGTGTACGGCCAATGGACTGCGACGGTGGCGATGAACTCCGGCGCGCCGCTCGCAGGTACGCCCGAGATCGACCACATCAACATGTTGGTCGGCCAACTCGCGCGATTTTATGGTCTTCCGTGGCGATGCAGCGGCGGGTGTTCATCGTCGAAACTGGTCGACGCCCAAGCCGGATACGAGGCCGCGCGAAACATGTATGGCGTGTTGATGTCGGGGGCGAACTTCGTGCTGTCGACCACGGGCTATTTGGAGTCGGCGCTGTGTCAGAGTTACGCCAAGGCAATGCTCGACGGCGAACAGATGCGGATGATGTATCGCCTCGGAAGTGGCGTGAACATGGACGAGCTCGACCCTGCGATGGCGGCGGTCCGTGAGATCGAGCCCGGTGATCACTATCTCGGAACCCAACACACGTTGGCGAATTTCGAGACGGCCTTCTTTATGCCCGCGCTTATGGACGGCGAGTCGTTCGAGAACTGGAACGCTGCCGGTGCTGTCGACGCCAATACCCGAGGACTCGACATGGCGCGCAAAGCGCTCGAGTCCTACGTCGAACCTGCACTCGACGACGCGATCCTCGCCGAGTTGGATGACTACAAGGGGCGCCTTCGCTCCGAGATTCCCGAAGGACTTCTATGAACGAGCTGCAAGGAAAGATCGCGGTTATCACCGGTGCGACCTCGGGGATCGGCGCCGCTACCGCCAAGGCTTTTGCCGATGCGGGCGCCAAGGTCGTGCTGTCGGGACGCTCGAGCACCGGCGCGGAGGCTACCGCTGCAGCGATCGCATCGGTTGGGGGAGATACGAGGGTCCGGCTCGGCGATCTGAGCAACTCAGGATTTTGCGACGAGCTGGTCGCGTTCGCAGTCGCTGAGTTCGGTCGGCTCGATGTGTTGGCGAATGTCGCGGGGACGATCACCCGAGGTGATGCGACCGAGACCTCCGATGAGGAATGGCATCGGAGCATGAGCGTGAACGTCGACAGCGTGTTCTTCATGTCGCGCGCTGCGGTTCGCCAGATGCGATCTCAGGCTGCCGCTGGTGGACCGACCGGAGGAACGATCGTCAACCTGGCATCGAATGTCGGGCTCGTGGGCAGCGCCGGGCTGCCCGCCTACTGTGCGTCGAAGGGCGCCGTTGTGCTTCTTACCAAGTCGATGGCCCTCGATCACGCCGCTGAAGGAATCAGAGTTAATGCGTTGTGCCCGGGGGCGGTAGACACGCCCATGCTCATCTCGGGGCACGACAAAACCGGCCGTACTGCCGACGAGGTTTTTGCATCCAACATCGCTGGAATTCCGGAGGGTCGCATCCCGTCGCCCGATGAGATTGCGAGGTCGATGCTCTACCTGGCGAGCGACGCGTCGAGTCACGTCACGGGAGTGGCCTTGCCGATCGACGGAGGGTACGTAGCAGGATGACCATGAAGAATCGGATCGCCTTGGTCACCGGAGGTGCCCAGAACATCGGCGCTGCGATCGCCGATCGGCTCGCTCATGCTGGCGCCACGGTGGTCGTTGGCGACCTCCAGGACTCTCCAGATCACGAGACGATGTTTCTCGATGTATCCGATGAGGAAAATGTCGAGTCGGTGATCAATGACATCATTCGCGTACACGGCGGCCTCGACGTCGTCGTGAACAACGCAGGGATCATGTTCGAGGAACCAGTGGCGACCCAAGAGCGCTCGTCATGGGACCGGATGCTCGCCGTGAACCTGACGGGTCCAATGCTCGTAACCAAACACGCTACGAAACATTTGGCCAAGAGTCATGGCGCCGCGATCGTTAACGTCGGATCGATCGAAGGCGACCGTTGTAACCCCCATCACGCGGCCTACGCGGCTACGAAGTCGGGCGTACACGGGCTCACCCGCGCGACGGCGATCGATCTCGGTCCCCTCGGTATTCGTTGCAACGCGATCGCGCCTGGATGGATCGACACGCCGCTCAACGCCAGTTACATCGATGGTCATCCGGACAGAGATGCCGTGATCGGTGAACTCGCCAAGCTGCATCCGATCGGCCGGGTCGGTTCACCGAACGATGTCGCCGATGTCGTCGCGTGGCTGGCGGGCGACGAGAGTCGGTTTGTCACCGGGCAGGTGATCACGATCGACGGCGGTCGCACCGCTCGGCCGCCGCTCCCTGGGATCCTCAGCTAACACCCTCGAAGTCCTTGGCGTCGCTCATAAGGAATCGCGCCATTCGAGGAACGGCTTCATCTGCTCCATGTTGTAGTCAGGGCCCCCGGTGCCGAGGGTGACCTCGTCGATGTTCGCTGCGGCGAGGTCGGCGAACATTGCATCCCAATCCTCGATCTTGTCGATATCGATGCCGACAGAGCGGCGAATATCGGCAGAATCTCGTCCAACGGTTGTGCACCACTCTTCGAGGATGTTGTTCTTTTTCGCCCACTCTTCGCCCCACCAGAAATGCCAAATGTCCGCGTGGCGAGCCGCGTACTGGAGCGTCTTCTTTTCGCCGCCGCCACCGATCAGCACCGGGATCTGGCGAGTCGGAGCAGGGTTGAGCTTGCCCATACGTTGCTCGATACGGGGGAGCGAATCGCGCAGTTCATCAAGACGGCTGCCAGCGCTACCGAATTCGAAGCCGAACTCTTCGTAGTCCCGCTCGAACCAGCCCGAGCCGAGCCCTAGGACGAGACGACCATCGGAGATGTGATCGACCGTCCGCGCCATGTCGGCGAGGAGCTCAGGGTTTCGATACGTGTTGCAGGTCACGAGGCAGCCGATCTGCACCCTGTTGGTGACCTCGGCCCACGACGCCAACATCGTCCACGCTTCGAAATGTGCGCCGTCGGGGTCGCCGTAGAGGGGGAAGAAGTGATCCCAATTGAAGATGCCGTCAAAGCCCATCTCTTCGGCCTGTATCGCAGCCTCGCGAATCTGGCTGTAGCTGGCGTGTTGGGGATGCAGATGGGCGGCGATCTTCATGGCGTCTCCGGTTGGGGTGTGGGTGCAAGAGAACATAGTCTGCGCCGAGCCTGATCTCGAAGTAAGGAGCGTTGTGGACAAGTCGTTGCGGCGCCGTGGGATCTTGTTCGCGTTCTTTGGAATGCTCGGCGTGAGCACCGACTCGTTCTTCATTCGTTTGGCCGACGTCGATGGCTTCGATATCACCTTGTGGGTCGGCATCTTCACCGTGATCACGACCTTCGCCGCATCTACGTTCATCCACAAGGTCAGTCCGCTTCGCGAGCTACGCGATGGTGGCTGGCCGTTGTGGCTAGCCGCTGCGCTACAGGGGTCTAGCACAGTCTTTTTTGTCGCCGCGATCACGCGTACATCGGTCGCCAACGTGGTGGTCATCATCGCCGCGGCGCCGATGTTCGCCGCGGCCATGAGTGCCCTCTTTCTCGGAGAGAAGACGAGCCGGCGAGTTTGGACGGCGATCGGCGTGGTGATGATCGGCGTCGGGATCGTTGTATCCGGCTCGTTCGGCGGCGGCAGCATCTTCGGAGACGTTCTGGCGATCGGTGCGATCTTTCAATTCGGGTGCAGCCTGGTCCTACTCCGCAGGTTTCCTGAGGTGAATCGAACGGTGATGGTAGGGCTCGCCGGATTGGGCATGGCGCTCGTAGCGGTCATTCCGGCCGACCCCTGGGGCCACGAAGCAAAAACTTGGGTCGCCCTCGTGCTCATGGGCGCCATCTTCGGACCGGTGTCCAGGATCCTGCTAGCGGTCGCGCCTCGATACCTGCCAGCGGCAGAGGTCGGGTTGTTCACTCCGGTCGAGACGGTTGCGGCTTCGGTCTGGGCATGGCTGTTCTTCGACGAAGCGCCGATTCTCACCACCTACATTGGCGGTGCTGTCGTACTGGCAGCGGTATTCTGGGGCACGACTCGTCCACGTACTTCCGTTCGCCCATGAGTGAGCTCACGCCGACCGAGAGCCGCGCACTGAAGGCCGTGGCAGTTCAGTTCTTCGTGAACGGTGCCGTCGTGGCTTCCTATGTCCCGCGCCTTCCCAGCATTCGCGACAACCTCGACGTCGACCTCGCC
>JBLIMK010000044.1:0-29760 GCA_047638715.1 Verrucomicrobiales bacterium | reverse complement strand
GGCTCGGGGAAATAGCGATAGTCCTCTTCGTTTTCCTTGGAACGGCCGGGCCGCGTGCGGCCTGCCTCTTCGTCCCAATGGCGAGTCTCCTGAATGGGACGCTCGCCAGTGTCGTAGAGATCGATGTGGCGGTTGGCCTCATGCGCGATCGCGCGACCGATCGAGCTGATCGAGTTGATGTTCTTGATCTCGCAACGGGTTCGAAGTTCCTCGGACCCGCGAGGACGGACAGACACGTTCGCATCGACACGCATGGAACCTTCTTCCATCTTTGCGTCGCTCACATCGAGCGCGAGGACGATGCCTCGGAGCTCGCTCACGTACGCCTTTGCCTCCTCGGCGGTTCGAATATCGGGTCGACTCACGATCTCGAGCAGTGGGACGCCAGCTCGGTTGTAGTCGATCAGAGAGTATTGAGCCGAGCTAATTCGACCATCGCCGCCAACGTGTGTCGACTTTCCCGTGTCCTCCTCGATGTGCGCCCGTTCGATGCTGATCCGGGTGCCGTCGGGCAGGTCGAGCCAGCCTTCGGAGTTTGTTGGCTTGTCGTACTGCGAAGTCTGAAAGTCCTTTGGCATGTCGGGGTAGAAGTAGTTCTTGCGGGCCATCACCGACGGTGAAACGGTGCAGTTGAGCGCTCGTCCGAGTCGCATTGCATCGCGGACGGCCGCCTCGTTCATTACCGGTAGCGAACCGGGCAGCCCGAGGCAGGTCGGGCAGATGTTCGTGTTCGGCTCTGCGCCGAACGTGTTCGCGCAGCCACAGAACAGCTTCGTGTTCGTCGAAAGTTCGACATGCACTTCGAGGCCGACGACGAGCTCCCAATCCTCAGGGATCGTTGGTTCGTGAACATCTGGGCCGCGATCGATGGTGAAATACATCAGGCACCTCCCCCAGCGTTGGCGAACATTGCACGTTCCAGCTCAGCTGCCACTTGGAACATGACGACCTCGCCCATCAAGGGTGCCAATACCTGCACGCCGATCGGAAGACCATCGTCGCCCACACCAAACGGGACCGACATGGCTGGATGACCCGAAAGGTTGGAGGGAATCGTGCAGACGTCGTTGAGATACATCGTCAACGGATCGGCTGTCTTGTCGCCAAGAGCGAACGCCGTAGAGGGTGAGGCTGGCGACAGGAGCACGTCGAAGTTCTCATATGCCCGGTCGAAGTCTTCGATGATCTTCGTCCGGATTTGTTGGGCTTTGCCGTAGAAGGCATCTCGGTAACCGGCCGAGAGCGCATAGGTGCCGAGCATGATTCGACGCTTCACCTCAGGCCCGAAGCCAGCCGTTCGTGACGCCATGTTCATCGCAGCGGTATTTGAACCCTCCGAGCGAAGGCCATAACGGACTCCGTCGAACCGAGCCAGGTTGGACGACGCTTCAGCCGGAGCGACCATGTAATACGCCGGAAGACCGAAGACGGTCGATGGAACGGAGACCTCATCGACGGTCGCTCCAGCGGTGACGAGAGCGTCAGCGGCTGCTCGTAGCCGCACCAGAACATCGTCGGAAATTCCCTCGATGACATCGCCGGCCATCTCGGTGATGATGCCCACCCGAAGCCCGTCGACTCCCTGGCCGAGCTTGGACGTGACGGGCAGAGCGGGCTGCGGGGCCGCGGTCGAATCGAGCGGATCGTGGCCAGCGATAGCTTCATAGACCAGCGCCGAGTCGGCCACTGTGGTGCTGAACGGCCCAATCTGGTCGAGGCTGCTACCGAAGGCGATCAGCCCGTAACGAGAGACGGCGCCGTAGGTCGGCTTTACTCCAACCACTCCGCAGAGTGAGGCGGGCTGGCGAATAGACCCGCCCGTGTCAGAGCCCAACGAAATCGGGGCGAAACCGGCTGCGACGGCGGCCGCAGAGCCACCGCTCGAACCTCCCGGCACCTTGTCAAGATCGTATGGGTTGTGGCTCGGACCAAACGCCGAGTTCTCCGTGGAGGAGCCCATTGCGAACTCGTCCAGGTTTGTCTTGCCCACCATGATCGCACCCGCTGCGGCGAGACGGGCGACAACCGTGGCCGTGTATGGCGGCTTCCAACCCTCGAGAATCTTTGATGAACACGTCGTCGGAACGCCCCGCGTGCACATGTTGTCTTTGATCGCCACCGGTACCCCGGCAAGTGATCCGGGCGCTTCGCCCGCGGCAATACGCGCGTCGAGGGCGCTTGCAGCAGCGCGGGCTTCATTGCGGAGCACGAGGTTGAACGCGTGAACCTCGGTCTCGTGTGCGTCGATTCGATCGAGGTGCTCATCGAGCACTGATGCCGCCGTACGTCCGCCCCCTGAAACCGAAGCTGCGATAGTCGACGCATCGCCGAACGCGGCCGGCAGTGCAACGGGCCCGGTCACTGATCTTCACCCAACGCGGGAGGGACTTTGAAGCGATCATCCTCGACCAGCGGTGCTTGCGACAACACTTCATCGCGATCGAGCGATGGGCGAATTTCGTCGGCCCGAAGCACGTTCGTGAGCCCCAAAGGATGATGGGTCGGCTCAACGCCTTCGAGGTCGAGATCGTTCATTGCGTGTGCGATAGCGATCACATCACCCAGCTGCACGGTAAACAGGTCGATCTCTTCGTCGGAGAGATCGAGCAACGCAAGCTTGGCGACGTGTGCAACCTCTTCACGCGAGAGGGGCGGGTTGGAATCAGCCATTGGAGAAGGCTAACCAGCAGTGATCTCAGAAAGGCGTGAAGCGATCTCGTTTGCGAGAGCCATCTGGCTCGGATCGGCGGGAGGCGGACTGGATGCAAACCCGAGAACCTTCGACACATCGCCCGTCACCAGGATCTTTCCAAGCATGAACGCCTCCATTGCCTTCGCTGGATCGCGATCGACAAACAACGCCTTGGCCGTCGCGTAGTCGGTCTTCACCGTGAGTTCTGGGTCGTCGATGTGTCCCTCGTCGATGGCGAGCGAACCACCACTCGTATCGACGTGCCCATCGATGTCATCGTCGCTAAACGGCGCATCGGAGATGACGAGGTTGGCACGCACGGACTGGGTGGGCACGGGCGCTCGATCGGCGTATTCATTGCGAAGATCACGCGCTGCCGCGATCCATTCGGGCGACAGGAAAGGGTGTTGGCTCACCGCTTCGAGGTTACTCGGCCTCGTCGCAACCGCTCAGGAAGATCTTCAAAGCCTCACCGGGCTGGCGCTCTTCGCCAGCAACCGGATCGGTCCCGATGACCGGACAACGAGCGAACAGTCCACCATCGGCACCTTCTGGGCCGATGAGTTCACCGGCGAGGAAGCCAGCAGCTTCGATCAGGTTGAGCGCATCGCCCAACGATCTTCCTTCTGTGGAAGGCACAGCCACAGGGGTCGGACCCTTGGAGATCACCAAGGTGACCGTCGCTCCTTTTCCGATGCTCGAGCCCGGGGGTGGGTCGATGGTGACGAACTGTCCGACCGGGACCTCTTCGTCGTACTCTTCGCTTTGGTCTACGCCGAGTCCGGCCACCAGCAGGCTCTCAACGAAGCTCTCGATATCTGTGCCAGGTCCTGGTTCGGGGATCTCGCGATTCGAAGGGCCGGCGGAGACGATGAGATGAACTTCTTCGCCCAGCTGAATTTCGGGCGCTTCTGCGTCGACCGAAATCACGCTTCCGAGACCGACGTCTTCGCTGTTGACCTCGTCGATATCGCCGACGACCAGACCAATGGCAGCGAGCGTGGCTGCAGCCTGTTCCTTGCTTCGCCCAACAAGGTCGGCTCCAGGAACCCGTACGAGGGGGCGGCCGAGCGATACCCAATAACTTAGCTCCGTGCCCTCTTCGAGGAGCTGGCCAGCGGCTGGATCGGTTCGGATAACCACACCGACCGGAACATCGCTCACCCGATCGAATTTCTCTTGCAGGTCCCATGTGGCACCCAGTTGTTCGACGGCAGCGACCGTGCTGAGACCAACGACGTTTGGCACCGCGACACTCGCTGGACCCGAATCGGCGAACTGGTCGTACCCAAACCAACCAGCGACCGCAATAGCGGCGATCGACACGAGCAGCCACGGCCAACGACGAACGGGATCGTCGGGATGAGGAACGACCGGGGTACCGGCAACCTGCGTTGCGTCGGGCGACTCATGAACGGTGATGTCAGGATCGATCGAGATCTCCGGCGGCGACTGCATGGCCTCATCGACGTCAACCCCACCACCAACACCTGAAGGCTCGGCGACAGGCTCGGGCAGGCCGACGAGCGGTAATGGGCTCGGCCGCGGCATTCCATCCGCCGCCTTCAGCAACGCCACGCCCGCCTGATTCGATGTGGGGCGCGCGTCTGGATCTCGCTGGGTCATCGCTCGGAGCACGAGCGCCAACTTCTCTGGCACGTCCGGTATAGGAACGTCGGACTCGACCCGAGCGGTCAAGGTTCCGAGCATCGTGTCGGCCGAGAACGGCACGGAGCCGCTCAGCGCTTCGACCAGGATCAGGCCGAGCGAATAAACGTCTGACGCTCCCGTGAGCCGCAGCCCCTGAGCTTGCTCGGGCGAGGCGTAACGAGCGGTGCCGACGAGGTCCTTTCCAGGCTCGGTCCAGCCAGATTCGGCGAGTGCGCGGGCGAGGCCGAAGTCGGCAATGTGCAGTCGTCCATCGCTACTGAACATCAGGTTTGCTGGCGTGATATCGCGGTGGACGAGGCCTTCGTCGTGCGCGTAGTTGAGTCCACGGCACGCATCGAGTCCAGTCTGGATTGCCTGACTCGGGCTAAGGACAGCGCCCTCATCGAGAACGGCCCGGAGCGAACCACCGTCGAGCAACTCCATGACGAGGAACGGAAGCTCGCCATCGACAGCGTCATCCTGTCCCCAATCGTGGACAGCCATGACATTTGGATGGCTGAGCGCTGCCGCAGAGCGAGCCTCTGCCCGAAATCGGTCCAAAAACGCCGGATCGCTCGACAGCTGTCGATGCAAAACCTTGATCGCGACCCGTCGCTCGAGCGATGTGTCTTCAGCCTCGAATACGGTCGCCGATCCGCCACGCCCGATGCTGCGTAGGAGGAGATATCGACCCCCGAGCTCGTCACCGGGGGCTGCAGAGGCAGCGGTAGTAGGGATTGGGGCCACGGCATCACGGTAGCTGCGCTCTACGCTCAGTACATGGCAAAGAAGCAGCGGGTCATCGTGTCTGCACTCATCGCATTCGGATTGGTGCTCTTCGTCTTCGCCGGCTTGAGCGGCGGTGGAAACACCGACGACATCTCCGTCACCAACAATCCGGCGATCGAGGCGCTTATCCCAGCCCGCGAGTCGGAGATTCTTCGCGGAGACCAGATCGGCATCGACCTTGCCGAGGGGTTCACCGCTGCGCTGCAGATCAACACGAGCGACGATCGCGAAATTCAGGTCCCAGCGAATCAGATCGACCAGACATTCAAGGACAACCTCGGCCAGTTCACGTTTCGACCGGGCGAGGGCAAGGTGCTCGAGGCGTTACCGCCGCAATCGAATTGTGTGATCGCCACCTATTGGCCAGTGACCGATCCGGACTCGGCTGCCACGATCACCTGGTGCTTTAACGTTACGTAAGCTCTCCGGTCGCGAGCAGATCCTCGAACGCCGCTTCATCGAGGATCGGAATCCCGAGTTCCTCGGCCTTCGTGACCTTGGAAGCCCCCGGGTCATTGCCGACCACCAACGCGAACGTGCTCTTGGACACCGAACCTGGCGCCTTGCCGCCACGATCGGTGATTGCCGTCTTGGCCTCTGAGCGGCCGTAGTTCGCGAGCCCGCCGGAGACGACGATCGACTTTCCGGCAAGGGTCGGTTCGAGCGAAGAGACCACCGGCGCAACGGGGCGAACGCCGCCATCATAAAGCTTCCGCACGATGTCTTTGCCGTTCTCAGAGCCGAACCACTCCGCCACGCTCTCGGCGATGATCGGGCCGATTCCATCCACTGCGGCGATCTGTTCGACGCTCGCAGCAGCCACCCCTTCGAGAGAGCCGAAGGCCTTTGCGAGCACCTTGCCGTTCGTAGCCCCGACGTGTGGAATGGCCAAGGAAAAGATGACGTTGCCGAGCGGGCGGGTTCGACTCGATTCGAGGCCTGCACGGAGGTTGTCGATCGAGGTGTCGCCGAACCCCTCGAACCGACGTAGTGCATCGGGGTCGAGCAAGAAGACATCGCCGACGTCGGCGATCAGCTCTGCAGATACGAGGAGGTCGACCGTGCGCTCTCCGAAATGTTCGATGTCCATAGCCGTGCGTTGCGCGAAGTGTTCGATCCGGCCGCGGACCTGGGCTGGACAGTCGGCGTAGGGACACCGATGGCGTGCCTCGCCTTCGGGTCGCACCAACGGGCGGTCGCACACAGGACAATCCTTGGGGAAAACCCACGGGGTCGACGAGGGGTCGCGTTCGGACAACACCGGTCCAACGACCTCGGGGATCACGTCGCCAGCGCGACGGACGATCACCATGTCGCCGGGGCGGACGTCTTTGGCCGCCACTTGGTCTTGGTTATGCAAGGTCGCATTCGTGACCGTGACGCCGCCGACAAACACGGGTTCGAGCAGCGCATACGGAGTTGCGGAGCCGTTCGTCCCGATCGATATTGGGATGTCGATCAGACGTGTGGCGCGTTCCTCGGGCGGCATCTTGTAGGCGATGGCCCACCGGGGTGCCCGCGAGGTGCTTCCTAAGACCCGCTGGGTTTCGAGATCGTCGACCTTCACAACAACACCGTCGAACTCGTAGTCGAGGTCATGACGCTTCGCCGCAAACTCCTCGATAAATGCAACGACCTCGTCGATCGTCGATACGACCCGGCTGTGATCGTTCACCGTGAAATCGAGCGAGGTAAGGAAGTCAAACGTCGCCGAGTGTTTGCTCAGTTCGGGTCCATCGACGATCTGACCGAGTTGGTACGGCCAGAATGAAAGCGCCCGTTCGCGTGCGGCCTCGGCGTCCTTTTGGCGAATCGAACCGGCAGCGGTGTTTCGAGGATTCACATACGCTTGCAGGCCGGCTGCGGCCTGGGCTTTGTTGAGTTGCGCGAACGCGGACAGCCGCATGTAGGCCTCGCCACGAACTTCGATGACCGGTGGAGCACCGTCGGGCAACCGGTGGGGAATGTCGGCGATCGTCTTTACCGAGTGGGTGACATCTTCTCCCGTGGTGCCGTCGCCGCGAGTGGCGGCCCGAGCGAGCACCCCATCCTCGTAGCGGACCGAGAGTGCGAGCCCGTCGAACTTGAGCTCACATATGAATGACGAGATGGAATCGCCGAGCCGACGTTCGAGCCGCTCCGCCCAGCCTCGAAGCTCATCGAGATCGAACGCGTTGTCGAGCGACATCATCGGTACTTCATGCACGACCGGCGCGAACGCAGTGGACGGCGCTCCACCGACCTGTTCGGCTGGCGAGTCGACCGCTGCGAGTTCGGGGTGTTCCTCTTCGAGCGCACGCAGCTCGTGCACGAGGCGGTCGAAGTCGGCGTCGGTGACCTCGGGTGTATCGAGCTCGTGGTAGAGGCGCATGTGCTTCGCCACTCGCTCGCGCAGCTCAGCGATTTGGATTGCTGGGTCTGGTGCCACACGGCGATGCTATCGCTGGGGTCTGTCGGTACGTTTAGGCCGGTGAATGTCGAGTTGTGGCTCTTTCGTGCGCTCTGGCTGGTTCTGCCCTTCACGGCCGGGCCCTTGTTCGCCGCCGCGCTCAAAGACTCTGAGCAGTCGTTTCAGACGGGCGTCTCGATCCTGCTCTGGGCGATTTGGGCGACGACGCTCGTCGCAATCATGGTGCCACGAACCCAGACCCTCACCGCTCTGCGCATCGTCGCCCCGTCAGGCCTCATGGGGGTTGGATTCTCGATCTTCAGCCTGAGAGCTGAGGACTCGATCTCGTTCGATGTGACGATGGCGATCATCACTGTTGGATGGGCGGCGGTGATGGCATTTCGTCCGACGATCAGCGACTCGTTCGTCGATGGTTCGTCCTATGGGGACGAGACGCGGTTCTTACTCACCACTCCCGGCCCGTTGATGGCGGGGCCAATCCAAGTCGTCTGGCTCGTAATCGTGACCGGTGCCCTCGGCGGACCGATCGCACTCCTGGACCAACGCTGGATGCTGGGTGGTATCTCATTGCTCCTCGGATGGCCCCTCGCCTTCTTCGCTGTGCCGATCCTGCATCGACTATCGAATCGCTGGGTGGTGTTCGTGCCAGCCGGGATGGTCGTCCACGACAAGACCGCACTGCGCGAGCCTCAACTCTTCCGAGTCGATTACATCGCGGGCCTCGGACCTGCGCCAGCCGATACCGACGTGGAGGACCTCAGCCTCGGGGGGCTCGGCCTCGCACTGCGCGTATCGCTCAAAGAACCCTCGAAGATCATCCGGAATCAACGAAGCACCTCCGTCGATCTCACCGAAATCGACGGCTTCGTCGTCAGCCCCAATCGGCCGGGTGCCGTTGTCGCCGAGGCGAAAGAACGCGGCTACCCAATCGCCTAGGAAAGCGTCGCGTCGACCAGTTCGATCTTCGTCCATGCACCCACATAGATGGGTGTGCCGGGCAGCAGGCTCATGGGCGTGCCGGGCGCCAGAGGATCGTCACCATCGGCAAGGTACGTCCCGTTCGTCGAGTCCAGGTCCGTGACCGTCCAGCCGTCTCCGCTCCGGTGAAGCCGACAATGACTTGATGACACGGCGGGGTCGGTCGCCTCTTTAGGGAACAGCGAACTCAGGTCGATCTCGGGAAACGTGCCCCGGCTCTCGGAATGACGGCCCACGAGGACGTCGGTCGGAGGAAGGTCGATGCGAACCGGCTCCGGCAGCGTTGCGGGAGGCTCGACCCCCGAAAACTGCATCCGTTCAAAGAAGCTGAGATCGACGCTGATGACGGCCACGGTCGCAATCGCCGCGGGTGCGACGAACGACTCCGCGGGCACTTGCTCATCGGGAAGGGTGCCGGAGAGAAAGTCATAGCCGCAGTTCTCGCAGAAGATGTCGTCGATCTCATGGGATTCATCGCAATTCGGGCAGCTCGGCTTCGTCTCTTTGGGATTTAGCTCTTCCGCCACTGCTATCGCTTCCGCTCGACCCGAACAGTGCGTGTAGATCGAACGTCGAGCGCCATGGCATCGGCCTGTTCCACGGCCCGCTTCAAACGGACCGTTCCGGTCTCGGGGTCCTCGATATCGACGACCTTCTTCAAGAGTCGAACGGTGCCATCGTTTCCAGCTTCGTGAGCGATCTGTACGGCGCGCCCAAGCTTGAGCGTGGCTTCGCCTTCGTCGCCGGCCTGGCGAGCAGCGAGGCCATCTGCGATTGCGTCCGCCAGTTCAGCCTGACCGGTGTAGTGGGCGACCTCGCGATTGATCCGTGTCGAGAGAGCGTCATCATTTGTCCAGATGGCGCGCACCAGGGCGACCGGCTCAGCCTCGCCATTCACGGCGAGCATCACTCGAGCGGCGAGTCGTTCGTCGCCCACCGTGCCGGTCGGGATCTTGATCCGTACGTGATAGTCGCGACTTTCGCCGTCGGCCCACGAGCCCAAAGGGAAATCGTTGGTGAGTGCGTCGACGGCTTGAGCCTTGTCGCTCATCTGCTCGAGGTTGGGTGCGACCTGCTTCACGAACTGGGTCTCGGAGCCCTTTGGCGTCCACAGACGAAGCGCGACATTGGTGACGGCCTTGCTCATCGTCTTCTGCGTCAGAGCGGTGAATTCGGCCTCCATGTCCTCGGGGTTCGAGATGATGTCGGTGGTTCCGAGCAACGCGTTCGAGATCTTCCGAAGCTCGGCTGGCTCCCAATTGACGCCAAGCCCTCGGCAATCGCATTCGAACAGTCCAACCGCATCGGCGATCGCGGCGTCGAGTTCCCATGGCTTTTCGTGCTCGTTTCGACCATCGGTCAGAAGGATCACGTGTGCAACCGATTCCCGGTGACCTTCGATCAGCGACTTTGCCCCTCGCAACCATGAGCCGATCGCTGTTCCACCGTCGGCGTGAATCCGTTTCGCGGCTTTCTGCGCCTCGGCCCGAGACTCCGGTGTGGCCTCCACGAGTTGGCCATGCGGCGGATAGAGCGCCTTGGCTTCATGATTTCCGGCGATAACGGCAAACAGAACACCATCGACGAGCGAATCGATAGCTGCGACCGTCGCGGTTCGGGCCGCCTTGATCTTGGCCCCGCCGTCCTCGTTCATCGAGCCGGACACATCGACGGCGATCACTTCCACGATCGGCGTCGCTTCCTTTGCAACAGCGCCACCCTCGACAGCGGTCACGGTCACCACCGCGTCGACGACGTCGCCGCCCTCGGGCAAATACTCGTTCTGGAACACACTCGCGTTGAACTGCGTCACGCCACTCTCCTCGCTACAGAACCACCATCATTGCGTGTGTTGAGCGGGTTCGACCGGACTTCCAGTGCAGCCGCCTTGGTACACCTCGGCGCGTTCGGAGTGATCAAGGGGTTGCGATGACGACAGTGATGTTGTCGTGACCGCCACGTTCGTTGGCGAATGCGACCAGCGCTTCGGCCAGGTCCAATCCGGCGGGCTCGGCGCCAGCGGTGAGCGAGGCGACAAGATCAACGAGCTCGTGTTCGGTTGGAACATACTTCCAGAGCCCATCGGAACACGAGAGCAACGAGCCGCCAAGATCGTGTTCAAATACCTGGATCGACGAGTCGACTCCGACCGCATCGGCTCCCAACCACCGGGTGATGCTTTGGGCCCGCGGGTCGGCGTGCGCTTCCTCTTCGGTCAGCACTCCGGTGGCGATCTGGTCGAGCGCCCACGAATCATCCGTCGTGAGCTGGGTTACCCGACCCTCGTGCAACCAATATGCCCGGCTGTCGCCTAGCGACGCCGTCCACGTTCTTAGGCCATCGTCCGTACGCACCACGATCGTGGCGACGAACGTCGTGGATGCAGGACCTTCTCCCCCGTCGACGCTCGGCACCGACGCCGCCTCGAGCTGGGCCGAGTCGACCGCAGCGATCAGTGCAGCTTCGAAGTCGGTCTGGCCGGACTCGACGAACGCAACCAGCGAATCCCGAGCAGCGATCGCGGCCGCGAGTGACGCAACTTCGGGGTCGTCGGTGCTCGACACCCCGTCACACACCACCGCTATGAGAACGTCTCCGGACGTCCCGATCGCGAACGCATCTTCGTTTTGGTGATGTCGTTTTCCGCGATCGGTGACGGCGACGATCTTCCCCAGATCTTCGCTGAGGTGGTCGCGTTCGCCCGGTTGCTTTCGCCCGCATTGGCCGCAGTACTCCTCGACGATCTGATCCTGCGCCGCGCCGCAGTCGACACAGGCAGGACCGACCGAAGCGCCGCAGGCTTCGCACCAGTGGGCGCCCGCGGCACCGACCTCTCCACAGGCACTACACGTCTGGGACTCGGTCATAGCAGCGATGGCACGCGAATTTCGTTTGCTCGATCGACGAGTTCGAAGCGTTCCTCGGCGGTCTCAGCCACACGTGCAAGATCTCGATATGTACGTTCGAGGCTGCGCCTCAGCCCGCGCGCCGTAAGCGGATTCCCAAATACTTTCGCCCCAGGATCTTCGGACATCACGCCGGTCTCGAGACTGTGAAGCGCTCGCTCGAGGACCTCGGTTGCGAGCTTCGACTTCGCTGCTCCATCGATCCGAGCGGCCTCGATCGTGCCAGCCGCGGAAGCGATGTCCGTCGCACTTGGCGCAGCTTCATCGCCCTTACCAACGAGCACCCGAGCCGATGCGACCTGTGCCTCCGTATAGGTAGCCGAACTCGGCGGCACGCTGCGGTAGGCATCGACAGCGCCCTGACGGTCGCCGCGAGCGACCCGACATCGGGCAAGGCCAAAAGCAGCGGAGACATAACTCGCGTCGACGCCGATGACCTCGGCGTAGAGATCGGCGGCCCGACGATATTCGCCGGCGAGTTCCGCAGCGAGAGCGACGGCCTGCTTTGGGGCAAGTTCCCCGGGCAGCTCGGTCCAAACCCTACTGAAACCTTCAGCAGCACCGGTTGCCGAGCCGTCGCGAAGAGCCTGGATCGACCGATACCAGGTGACGCGCCAGTCCCAGGGATCGACGTCCTCGACGGCACGAAGCACGGCGGCTGCTGTGCCGCCATCATCGATGATCTCGCGCGCACGTCGGAGGCGAACCTCTGGAGAATCGGGTGCGGTACCGGTCGCGATGCCCTCGTCGAGGAGCCGTAGCGTCGACTCCGGAGCGAGCTCGGGAAGGTCGTACAGAAAGGCTGCACCCTCAGCCTCGGGGGCAACTTTCGGTGTCGGGAGAGCACGCCAATCAGTGCCGACGATCGAGTCGTCCTCGAGCATGACGGCAGCGAGACGGTCGCCGCCGAAGAGCGCACTCGACGTCGGCCGTGGAGAGCGCTCTCCGATCGCCACGATCTCGCGCAGCACCCCGAGCAACTGCTCGGCCATGTCGTCGGCGGTCTGAAATCGGTCGTCGGGATGTTCGGCGGTTGCCTTCAGCAGGAACCGGTAGAGCGATTCCCAACGATCGAACAGCGGTTCATCGATCGCGGTCGGAATTTCATATTGGTACTGGCCCTGGTGGTAGACGAAGTTCAGTGCCAGGACGGCCAACGTGCGCCCGACGGTGAACAGGTCCGATGCGACCGACGGCCCGATCGTCGCCACCTCGGGTGCCTGAAAACCCTGCGTTCCAAAGATTGCGGCCGACTCATCGTCAGCCTGCATCACTCCACCAACATCGATCAGCTTGACCGTGTCGCCGACCGCCATGATGTTTGCGGGTTTCAGGTCGTTATAGACGAGTCCTAGGTCGTGCAGGTACCCAATCGCGGGGAGCACGCCCAGGACATAGGCGATGGCCTCGCCGATCGGGAGGGGGTTTGGTCGACCTCCGTTGGCTTTGCGGCGGTCCTTGAGTTTGGAGTTGAGCGAATCTCCGCCCACGTACTCCATGACGATGTACCCCGCTCCCTCCCAGGTCACGAAGTTGTAGATGTTCACGATGCTGCCGTGTTCGATACGGGCCAGGAATTGACGCTCGGCCACCGCCGATGCAGCGGCGTCCTCATCGTCTTCATTGAGCAGCCCTTTCAGCACCACCCACCGGTTCGATACCGCCGTGTCCTGACCCAGGTAGATCCAGCCCATGCCACCATGGGCGATCGGCCCAAGAATCTTGTATTGTCCTCCGACGATCACACCGGCCTGAAGCTTCGGCGAGTTGGTCACGAAGTCGAACGGCGTCCGACAGTTCCCGCAGAAGCCCGTGATCCGACCCGGCTCGTCGCCCGATGCACGCCCGACCGGCTGGCCGCAGGATGAACAGAATCGTTCGTCCTCGGCTTTTGTGCCGAGAACTGTCTGAATCTTTTCGCGCGACATCACTGCCGAAGCCGGATCGCCGGCCACTGTCGGCGCGAGCGTGACGAGGCCGGCGCCGAGCTCGGTCCGCGTCGACGAAGTCCGTAGTGTTCGCGCGCGACGGCTTTCGCTCGAACCCCCGCTGGCCGCAATCCGTTTGGACGTCGCAGGCGCTTCCGGGGCCGCGATCGTGGCGGTCGCGGTCGTCGATGATCCGGTTGGCGCAGCGCCCGCATGCGCGTGCCCGTGCGACCGAGTCGGTTGAATGCCGCAGGTGTCGCAATAGCCGTCGGCGGCGATCGTGCCCCCACAACCGGACTCCGTGCACACAGCCCCTCTCGATGCCCGTGATTCCCGTGCCGGTGAACGAGGCGATGGAGAAGAAGAAGGAGGAGGTGGTGGCGGTGAGGTCGGTGCGGGGGCGGCCGCGTAGCCGCAGGTGTCGCAGTAGCCATCGGTCGCGATCGTGCCACCACAGTCATCACGGGTGCAGGCGCTCATGCACGCCCACTGTAGGTCGCGAGTTCCGCTGCTAACTCGTCTATCAGCGCCTTCGCTTCCGCGATGTTGGACGGGCTGGTGTAGAGCTCGTCGTGCGCCCGCTGTCCAATGTCGGCAATCTCAGCCGGGAGCCCACGGCTCATCGACGCTTTGACCCGGTAGGCGCGCAACAGTCCGCGCAGTTCGTTTCGCTGTTCGATCGGCGCTCGATTCACGCGCAATCCCCGCTCTAACTGGCTTCGCAGCCGACCTGCCGCGTGATGCCACCGATCCACGTCGGTCCGATCGCGTTGCCAATCTCGTGTCCCGGTCTCGGTGCCGCCGACGATCTGGGCCGCCCTATGCGCAAGGCCGTTCGTACCGTCGATGACCGACGTCGACGGGATCCGGACGAGCTCCCCGGCAGGAAGTACCTTCGCTACCGCTTCGGAGTATGCCGCAGCGGCCCGCGCTCGCAAAACGCGAAGTTGCGCGAGCAGGGCATCGGTGACGGCGAGGTCATCGTCGAGACTCCCATGTGCACGATCGAGCCTTCCCGCTGCATCCGCGGCCGCCTCTACGAGCGCATCGAGATCGGGCCCGACATTTCCCGAGAGGCTCAACGGGTCGTCGGCGACCGATGCGCGCACCGCCTCCAGTCGCTGTGTAGCAAGTGCAACTTCGGGCACTCGAACGTCGAGCCGTGCAGAGATTGTTTTGGCGCGCTCGAGGCTCACCGTCGCCGCATCGATACGCGGCAACAAGTCTCTCCATACGTCGTCGACCCTCGCCACGACATCGCGGACCGGTTCATACACGCTGCGGAAGAGCGATATCAGCCCGTCACATGTCGTCACCACGCGATCGGGGTCGGCGGGGTCGATGCCTAGCTGGTGCAGGACGTTCTGTGGAGCGGTGCTCGGAATCGAAGAACGCGATACCGAGATCGATGCGCCGCCAAGGAGCAACGCGGCATCTGCGTCATTGTTGCGGAAGACACCACGGTCCTCGACCAGTGCATCGACCACATCGAGGTGCGAGCGAAATTCGCCCAGCCATGCCCAGAGCTGCGGAGCCCCAGCCATCGTTGCGTTCGTTTGGTCGCCGGTCGCCCCGCTCATGTCGCCCGCTGCGAGTAGGCGATACGTGGGATGTTCGTCGAGCTCATAGAGATTCTCAGCCCACTGGCTAAGCACGCCTCGGTAGTAGCTGCGTCGATGGTCAATTTCCGCTGTCTCCACAACGACGCAGAGTACGTCACGCACCGGGAGGAGCCGCGTCTCCTACGATGTCGGCGTGACGCAGTCCGCATTCTCAACCGATCGTTTGCGCACCACACCGGCGATCTTGCGAGCGTGGTCCGTCGCGATCGTTGCGCTGCTCTCCATTAGCGCGGTGTTGTCGGTGCTCGCCGCCCGCGACTTTCAGAACAGCGCAACACAGATCGAAGAAAACACCGGTCCGGTTCTGATCTCGACCCAGGGACTCGTCGCCAGCATCGCAGAGGCCGATGCGGCAAACACGGCCGTCTTCTTGTCTGCAAGCTCGGGTGGGACCGAAGACCGTCAGCAGCGGCGGCTGTACGAAACAGCGGTGAGCCGAGCTCCTCAACAGATCGAAGACATCTCATCGGGCATCGGAGACGACGAGACGTCGCACGACACGCTCAAGGATATGGCAAGCCAGCTCACCCGTTACACGGGGCTTGTCGAGCGCGCCCGGCTCGGCAACGT
The DNA here is from genome assembly GCA_047638715.1 of Verrucomicrobiales bacterium. Classification (GTDB taxonomy): domain Bacteria; phylum Actinomycetota; class Acidimicrobiia; order Acidimicrobiales; family SHLQ01; genus SHLQ01. The sequence goes on along the minus strand of JBLIMK010000044.1, from coordinate 14,215 downwards.
GTTGAACTTGGCCGACGCCACTGCAGATCTCGAAGACTCCTTCGATCTGGTCAGCGGTTCTGACGGCATGCTCGCAAACGCAGCGTTGGTCACCGAACGAACCCAGAACCGATTCGACGACGACATCACCGCCGGCACGCTCGCCTTGATTGCGGCACTCGGCGCTCTGGTGGTCACGCTCATGGTGATGTTGATCGCCCAAATCAGGCTGAAACGCCGCACCAAGCGATTCTTGAATCCTTGGCTCGTGCTCGGATTTCTCAGCGTCATGGCCTTGGCGGTATGGCTCGCCGCCGCGCAGATCGGACGAACCCAGGACCTCCAAGCAGCACGAGACAACGCCTACGACTCGATCGCACTCACCGCCGAACTGCAAACGACAGCCTTCGACTTCAAGTCTCGAGAAGCAGCCTCGATCATCGGCGCCGACCCGGCCGCGGGAGATACTCGATTCGAACTCGCCGATGCGGTGCTCATTCTCCTGAACGATCTCACGAGCCAGGCCGACAGCGACCGTGAGTCCGCCGCAGTCACCTCCCTGAAAACCCGATGGTCTCGTTACGTCGAAACAAGTGACGACATCTCGGCGCTGCTCTCAGCCGGAGATGTCGAGCACGCCAGAGCGCTGGCGATCGGCGACGGCAACCGAGATTTCAACGGCTTCAACACCACGGTCGAAAGTGTTCTGCTCGCGAACCGCGATCAGTTCAATGCGTCGGTGCAGAGCGCCGCGAATCGTCTGAATTGGCTGCTCCTCGGCTCGATTCTGCTCCCACTCCTTGCCGCAGCGTTCGCGCTCGTGGGTTATCAGGCACGCATCAATGAGTACTGGTAGGTGCAGATGAACACATATCGATCCTCACGACGTCGGTTCCTCGCCGAAGGCACCGCTTTGGGCGCAGCAACACTTCTCGGCGGGTGCGGCGTGTCGTTCGCCGGCGAACGTCCGCTCGTTCGAACCGGTGCGTTGCGGGTCATCAACTGGCCCGAGTACATCGATCCAGCCACGGTGCAGCAGCTGTCGATTGGCGCAACGATCACCTACGACGAAATATACGAAGACAACGTTTCTGGATTCACCGACATCATCGAGCCACAGCTGTCGGGCGGGGGGATTCCCGACTTCGATCTGATCGTGCCGACGAACTGGCTCGCCGGTCGCATGATCGATCGAGGCTGGGTCGAGGCGCTCCCTCTCGAGCTCATTACGAACCACGTCAACATCGATCCCGCGTATTTGACAAACGACTGGGATCGAGGTTCTCGCTTCCAAATGCCTTGGCAAGCGGGAATCACCGGAATTGCGTACAACCCTGCTCTTACCGGCGGGTCGATCACGTCGATTGATCAACTCTTCGATCCGGGCCTCGCTGGTCAGGTGGGCCTCGTGGGTGAAATGCGAGAAGCGGTCGGCTTTGCCATGTTGCTGAACGGCGATGATCCTTCACGTCCGACGCCGCGGTCGGCTCGTGCCGGCCTGAAGGTGATCTCGGACGCCGTCGGGCGTGGGCAATTCAAAGCGATCGTCTTCGATGACTTCGTGCAGCTACTCGAATCGGGCGAACTCGCGGCGTCGATGGCATGGTCTGGGCAGGCCGTGGCGCTGCAGCAGAATCGCCCCGACCTCGAATATGTCATCCCGGTCGAGGGAGGAATCTCCTGGTTCGACACGATGGTGATTCCAAAGAACGCGGTGAACTACGCCAACGCAGCGTTGTGGATGAACTGGGCGTACGACCCGCAGAACGCTGCGGAGATCACCATCTTCAACCAGTACGTCTCCCCCGTCCTCGGCGTGCAGGACGTACTCCGTGCACGCGGCGGGGCCGAGGCCGAGCTTGCCGAGAACCCACTCATCTTCCCCGACAATGACACTCGCAATCGCTTGTTTACCTGGGGAACACTCGACCTCGAGACAGAGCTGGAGATCGAAGCCGAATTCGACTCGCTCTTCGCCTTCTTCGAATAGGGGACCATGCACGAGTTCGATGAAAGCACCGACGCGTTAGCCGAACAGATCTTCAGGTACGCGAGAGAGCGGACGCGGCTCGACCCGATCCCGCTCAACTTCCCCAAAACGGAAGACGAGCTCCGTGAGCTTTGTGGTCCGACGATTACCGCCGACGGCATCGGCGGCTCGAAGGCGCTCCAGCTCTTCACCGACGTCCTCGAACCCGCATCATTGTCCGTCGATTACACCAAGTACCTGTCGTTCGTTCCGGCCGCCCCAACCGAGGCAGCCGTCCTGTTCGATCTCGTCGTCGGTGCCTCGTCGATCTACGGCGGATCCTGGCTCGAGGGTGCGGGCGCAGTACATGGCGAAAACGAAGCGCTCGAATGGCTCCGTTCGATCTCGGGGATGCCGGTAGGCACCGAGGGGGTTTTCGTCTCGGGAGGCACGATCGGGAATCTGTCCGCACTGGTCGCTGCCCGACACGAAGCTGCCACGCGCCTCGGAGATGCTCGCCCGCCCCGATTTGGCATCCTCGCGTCGAAGGAATCACATTCTTCGATCAAGGCGGCCGCACTCGTCATGGACTGTGACGTCATCGTCGTCGAAACAAACGACGAGAGAAGGATGACCGGCGAAGCCGTTGCCACAGCCTTGAACGAACACGGCGATGCCATCTGCGCCGTCGTCGCGACCTCGGGTACGACAAATCTGGGGATCATCGACGATCTTCGCTCGATCGGTGAGGTATGCCGAGAGCGAGGCGTCTGGTTCCACGTCGATGGCGCGTACGGCGGCGCAGGACTCGCCACTGAGCGAACCCATCATCTCTTCGACGGGCTCGAACTCGCTGATAGTTTCATCGTCGATCCTCACAAATGGTTGTTCGCACCGTTCGACTGTTGCGCGCTCCTCTACCGCCACCCCGAGACCGCCGTAGCCGCTCACGCACAACACGCCGGCTACTTGGCGTTCCTCGATGCTCACGGCGATCGAAACCCCTCCGATCTCGCAATCCACCTCACGAGGCGGGTCCGTGGACTTCCTTTCTGGTTCAGCCTCGCAACACATGGAACCACGGCCTATGCAAGCGCTGTTGACGCAACGCTCGATCTGGCGGCAGCAGCAGCCCAACTCATTCGAGAAGCCGACCATGTCGAGCTCGCGTACGACCCGTCGCTGTCGGTCGTGGCCTTCACCCGCACTGGCTGGAACGCTGACGACTACCAAGCCTGGACCGAAAAGGCGATGAGCGACGGACTCGCTTTTGTGACGCCGTCCCGCCTCGATGGCAAGCCGATCTTCCGATTCTGCTTCGTCAATCCGCGCACAGTTCCTGGAGAGATCGCGGAGATCCTCGCCGCGATGGCCTAGCGGTTCGATCCTCAGGCGGCGATCGCTCCGCCGATGACAAGATCGCCGTCGTAGAACACGAGGCTTTGTCCAGGAGCGATTCGATCCCGATCGTCACCCCAGAGCACCCGATCGGACTCGACCGTCGCCGCGAGCGCGGTGCCATGAGCACTCGCCTGCACCATTGCTGGGCCCGTGAATGACTCGTACGCCCACACGGGTTGGATAAAGGCTGTCTCGTTGGCCTGAAGCGACCGACGTGGCCCAATGGTCACTACGGACTCTCTAAGGTCGACATCCACGACGAAATGTGCCTCGCCCATACCCGAGACGTTGAGACCCTTTCGTTGACCGATCGTGACGAGTTCGGTGGCAGGCACCGTTCCGACCTGGCGTCCGTCTTCGGTCACGATGATGCCGGGGGTCAGACCCCCACGATCGCCGAGGAAGGCCTCTCGCCCGCCTGACTTGGTGATGAAACAGACGTCTTGGCTATCGGGCTTCGCAGCCGTGAGCAGCCCGCGGCGTTCCGCCTCGGCGCGCAGATCTGGCTTGTGCCAGCCACCGATCGGCAGGACCACCCGACGAAGCACGTCCTGGCCGAGCATGTGCAGCACATAACTCTGGTCCTTGAGCGGGTCGATGCTGCGCTGCATTCGATAGGTCCCATCGGCGAGTGTCGCTATCTGGGCGTAATGCCCCGTTGCGATCCGGTCGAAGCCGAGGACCGATGCACGCTGGAAGAACAGGTCGAACTTGATGTGTCGGTTGCATTCGATACAAGGATTCGGCGTTCCGCCCGAGCGATGAGTATCGACGAACGGGTTCACGACGTGTTCCATGAACTCGTCGCCGAAGTTGAAGACGTGATGTTCGATGTCGAGTTGATTGGCGACCCAACGGGCATCGTCGACGTCCGATACCGAACAACAGCCCGAATCTGACTCGCCGCCCCAGAGCTTCATCGTCACGCCAACAACCTCGAAGCCTTGGTCGACGAGGAGGGCCGCAGCGACCGACGAATCGACGCCGCCCGACATTCCAACCAATACTCGTTCAGCCATTTCGAGTCCCACGAAGCTTTTCGACGGCCGCAGGAATCAGCTGCAGCGCAATGTCTATGTCGGCCCCGGTCGTCGACCAACCGAGCGACAAACGAAGAGGTGCCGTGGTGGACGCATCAACTCCCATCGCGTCAAGGACGTGAGACGCGCCCTGGGCGCCGCTCGCACACGATGATGCGGCTGAACACGCGAGATCCTGTTCGTCGAGGAGGAATAGCAGGGGTTCGCTCTGGAGCCCGGGGATACATACGTGCACGATTCCAGGAACCCGCACCGAACGATCGATGGTCGGACGGAGGCCGTCGATCGAGGATGTAAGGCCGTCGAGAAGCTGAGTGGCGAGCCGATCGATACGCGCGAGCCGATCGTCTCGGTCGTCCATGGAGGCCTGAACCGCCGCGGCAAAGCCCACGATTCCAGCGACGTTCTGTGTGCCGGCTCGCCGGTCGCGTTCTTGTCCGCCGCCGACGAGCAGGGGTGGAGGCATCGAACCATCGCGCACCACGACCGCTCCCACTCCTTGGGGTCCGCCGATCTTGTGTCCCGTGATCGACAACATGTCGACCCCGGCGGTGTCGGTCGGTAGATCGATCCAGGGAAGGGCCTGCACTGCATCGGAATGCACAAGAGCGTCGGGGGCGAGCCGATGCGCCAATTCGGCTATCGCGGAAATTGGCTGGCGAGCGCCTGTTTCGTTGTTGACGGTCATGATCGAAACGACCTCGGTCGTCGAGTCAAAATACGTCGCGACGTCGGCGACATCGACGAGCCCGTTCGAATCGACCTGAACGACGTGTGCCTGTTGGGCTAGCGCAGGTTCGAGTACAGCAGGGTGTTCGATCGCGCTGACGATGATCGACCCTGCTGGCCGACCCCGTCCGACCCCGAGGTTGTCGGACTCGGTTCCGCCGCCGGTGAACACGACGTCGCCGCGTTCGAATCCCGTTGCGACAGCGAGCACCTCGCGGGCCTCGTCCAGGGCTTGGCGGGCGCGCCGGCCGCGCCGATGTGACGCTGTTGGGTTCGCATGACGCTCGGAGAACCACGGCAGCATGGCGTCGAGCGCTTCAGGTCGCAAGGGCGACGAGGCAGCGTGATCGAGGTATGCGGACATGACTCCAGCGTACCGGGCGAAGTTTGCAGGATTTTCTTCGGTACCGACCTACTTGATCGCGAGCTCGGCAAGCCCGCCCTCTCGCAGCTGACGTGCAGCGAGGACCGAGACCAGATACGGCTCCGGAGGAAGTCCGAATCGGTCGGGGTGCCCGAGAAACTGTGCCGTCGAGGCCGCAATGCGTTTGCCAAGGTCGACCCGTGCCGGCCCAGATAGATCGCCAACCCGAAGGAGGAAGGAGCGAACGAGGCGTTCCTGCTCGGGTCGAAGTTTGCTCACATCCATTGCCGCCACGATGACTTCGGTTCCCATCGGGGGCGTAAACGGCACCGCCGGGAGGTGGGCAACCGACCGTGGGTCGATGATGACCATGGTTCCTGCGGCCAAGTCGCCCAAACGTTGCGAACGGGGCGAGAACATCCCCGACAGCAGCGCGAACGAACCAAACGACGCGAGGATGTCGACCAGCTGGAACAGAGAGCGAATGAACGCTTCGCGAAACCCAATGGGGCCGGCCTCGAGAGTGACGACGCGAAGACCCAGCGCCATCTTTCCGATCGTCCGTCCCCGAAAGAACGTCTCGGAAACGACTGGGTAGCCAAAAATCGTGAAGAAGATCAGCACGAGTTGAAAGACGAGTCCAGCTGTGTCGGACGCAAACCTCGATACGAGGTTGCCGAGGAAAAATATCAGGGCGCCGACTCCCAGAACGATCACGATGTCGATCCCCCGCGCCATCCCTCGATGCCCCACGCCAGCGGTCTCCAAGTCGAGCACAACACCTTGGGGCGTGACGATGCCGCGCCCCGCTATAACGGTCGCTGTCATGATGCTGGTGGGAGTGTGGCCACGACGCCCACCGTACGCCCACTACCGTGAGTTATGTGCGAACCCTCGACAGCTACGTCCTCGAGAACACGAGCGAATGGCAGCGGCTCGAAGAGCTTGTCGAACTAGCACAAAAGCGTCGACGCAAACTCCAGGGAGAAGAGCTGGACGAACTTCTTCGTCGATATCAGCGAGCCTCAGCTCACCTCTCCCACGTGCGAACCACCTACGCCGACCCACAGATCACGGCCCGGCTCACACGGGTGGTAGCAGGAGCTCGAGCGGTCATCTATGGCGGACAACCACGGGCAGGTGGAGCGATTCGGACGTTCTTCGCAGCAACTTTTCCGGCGGCTGTGTGGTTGGCCAGACGTCCGATATTCATCGCTGCCCTCGCGCTCATCCTCCCCGGTGTTGCAACGGGGTTTTGGATCGCGAACTCGCCCTCGGCAATCGAGGCATTCGCCGACCCCGCCCTGCGGGAGGCCTACATCAACAACGACTTCGAGGCGTACTACTCGTCGGCGCCTGCAGCGGAGTTCTCGACACAGGTCTTCTTGAACAACATCAACGTGTCGTTCTTAGCGTTCGTCTCAGGAATTGCGTGGGCCGTCCCGACGGTCCTGTTGTTGGTCTTCAATGGAGCGAGCGTCGGTCAAGCAGCTGGCCTGTTCCACGACGCTGGTCAGGCCACCAAGTTCTGGGGTTTGATTCTCCCGCACGGCCTGCTCGAGCTCACAGCGATCATCGTCGCCGGGGGTGCGGGCATGCAGATCGGCTGGGCACTCATCGTCCCAGGGGACCGAACGAGATCACAGGCGCTTACCGAGCAAGCCCAACGAGCGGTATCGATCGTCATCGGACTCATTCTCGTGTTTATTCTCGCCGGACTCATCGAGGGTTTCGTCACGCCATCGCCGTTCGCCACATGGGTGCGGATCTCGATCGGCGCCGCAGCCTTCGTTGCCTTCTGGTCCTACGTACTTGCGCTCGGCCCGTCAGCGGCTGCAAATGGTCATACCGGATCGATTCAAGACTCGATGCGAGTCCGTGCCACAGACGCCGCTACAACCTCCCGGTTGCCTTGACATCGAGGTAGTGATCCATGAGTCGCGCAGCGAGCTTCCCCGGGACAGCATCGATCACGGCGGCACCAGCTCGACGTAGCTCGGCCATTGTTCGCTGACGCTCCGCCAGCGCCGCGCGGGCAGCCGCATGGCGGTGCGCTTGCTCAGCATCGTCTGGCGTCGTTCGAGCCCAGGCGTCGACCTGCGGATCGCGGACCGACGCGATCACCACGACGTGCGACCGGGTCAGCAACGGAAGCGCTGGCAAGAGGAATTCAGCGAACGTCTGCTCGACGAGCTCGGTATGGATGATGAGCATCGTGCGTCGCGAGAATCGTGTCAGCGTCTCGGTAAAGGCGCCGCGGTAATCGCTCTCGGCGAGTTCGGGTTCGATGTCGAACATCGCATTCGTGATGCGACTCAATTGTGTTGAACGAGCCGAAGCTGCAACCGATGCCCGAACCTGGCTATCAAAGACCAACAGACCGGTTCGATCGCCAAGACCTGTGGCGATCGTCGTGACAGCCATGATCGCGTCCATTGCGTGCTCTGAGCGCGGGACCTCGGCAACCTGGCCGGCCATCAGTCGACCGTTGTCGAGGATGTTGATGACCGTCTGATTTCGTTCCGTACGAAAGGTCTTGACGATCATCCGGTTCGCCCGGGCCGTCGCCGACCAGTCGATCTTTCTGAACTCATCGTCGACGGTGAAATCTCGGAGCTGTTCGAACTCCGAGCCCCCACCCCGCATCCGAGCCGAACGCAGCCCCATGTCGAGCCGACTTCGCCGAAGCCGAAGTTCGGCTTCGGCGCGGCTGGGAAAGCGCGGAAAGATCCGCAGTTCTTCGGGGATCCACCGGATCTGTTGCCGGCTCGCAAAGCCGAGTGGACCATCGACACGAACCACGAGCTCACCGAGCTCGAATCGGCCGCGACGAGTCGGTTCCAGATCGGTTTCGACGGTTGCCGACCGGCCGGGCAGAAGCCGCAGTTCAGCTCGACGGGCGTCGGCCTGAAGCGACGGGGCCAGACCCTCGGCGAAGCGAACATCGGCGGTGCGGTTCGCCGCGTTGGTCACCAACCACGACATCGAACCGGTCCGACCGAGCGTGACCGACGTTGGAAGGTTGCGTGCAATGCCGATCTGCGCAGGTGATGCCGTGAGGAGCCAGTCCGTGGACCAGACGAGCACGACCACAACCCCGACGCCGAACAGTGCGAGCCACGCACGATCAGCAAAGAGCAATACCGCAGGCGTCAGGAGCGCTGCAAACAAAGCGAGGCGGGGTTGGACGATCATGGCCGAGATCGAGCTAGCGCGGAACCGGAACAGATTCGAGCAGCCCGTCGAGCACGATGTCGGGGGTCACGCCCTCGAGTTCCGCCTCGGGCTGCACCTGCAGACGATGGCGGAGGCCAGGCTTCGCGATCATCTTGACATCGTCGGGGGTGACGAACGTTCGACCAGCCATCCAGGCCCATGCTTTTGACAATCCGAGCAACGCCACGCCGCCTCGAGGCGACACGCCGAGATCGATGACCGGTGATGTCCTCGTGGCGCGGACAATCTCTGTGATGTAACTCAGAATCGAGTCATCGACCTGCATCTCGCGCACCGCAAGGCGCGCTTTCGCGAGGTCTTCTGCGCTGGCGACCGCCTCGACGCCATTCGCGGCAACCTCGTGGAGATCGAGCCCTCGGTTGTGCCGCGCCAGGATCTCCTGTTCGGAATCGCGCCCTGGATAGCCGACGTGAAGCTTCGCGAGGAATCGATCGAGCTGGGCTTCGGGCAATGGGTACGTTCCCTCGTATTCGACGGGATTCTGCGTGGCGATCACCATGAACGGCTGGGGCAGCTTGCGAGCCACGCCGGCGACGGTTGCCTGGCGCTCCTCCATGACTTCGAGAAGTGCCGCTTGTGTCTTGGGAGGAGTGCGATTGATCTCATCCGCGAGCAACAGGTTGGTGAATACCGGGCCCTCACGGAACGAGAACTCCGACGATGCCTGGTCGTACATGAGCTGACCAGTGATGTCCGACGGCATCAGGTCGGGCGTGAACTGAATCCGGGTCATTTCGATGTTGAGCGTGGAGGCCACCGTCTTGACGAGCAGCGTCTTGGCCACGCCAGGCACGCCTTCGAGAAGGATGTGGCCATCGGCGAGAAGCGCCGCGAGGAAGCCAGCGAGCACACCTTCTTGGCCAACGACAACCTTGCCCACTTCGCTACGAATGGCGTCGACCATCGCCGTTGGTGGAGGGAGGACGACCGGAGGGTCCGCATCGTTCGGTATCGGTGGTGGGTTCTGATCAGCCATCGGTGATCCTTTCGGGGGCTATCGAGATCTGTTCGCTTTGGGTCAGTGCAGCGACGCCGCCGCGATCGATTCGATCGCGCGTTGCAACGAGTTGTGAGGCGAGGGAGACGAGGCCCGCGTCGGTTGTGGGCGCTGGTCCGTCGAGCATGGCCATCAACGCCTCGTGCTCGTCGCCTACAACGAGCGCTCCCGCGATATCTTGCGCCGTTGCATTCGTCGACATCCCAACCCGTCTCGCGAGATCGGTGCGAAGGTCGTGGCGCAGGATGCCTGCGCTTCGGCTACGAGCATCCGCTGAGCGTCCGTACAAACGGCCGACAGCATCGACGTAGGTCGAGCTGGGCAGTTGGATGGGTAAAGGTTCGACGATCGGCGATCCGAGACGACGCCCCCTGGCGAGTGCGTAGAGCAGTGCTGCGACCGCCAAGCCAACGATCATTGCGACGACCCTGGGGTCGACGAGGTCGAGTAACCCTTTTTCGCCGCGGCCGATCGGATTCCCTTCGCTGTCCACCGGACCATCACCACCTCGTCCAAAGCCCGGGATACTGATCACGGGCTCGCCAGCTACGTCGCGGAGAATCGCTTCAGGTCCATCAACTTCGACATTGGCATCAGGGTCGCGAACGAAAAAGATCGGCGGCTCGGGAAGGAACGCGACGAGGGGTGATTCGTCGATGTTCACGACCCGCGCAGCAATCGCGCCATTGTCAGCGTCGTCGAGGGCACGATTGAAGAACATCCCCATCGACGCGACCCGGACGATTTGGCCATCGCCGAGCGGGCGAATCACCACGACCGCTTCTTGTCCATCTCCAAAACACGACTCATCGGTCTGTTCCACCATCACCGGGCTGTAAGCGAGGGGCCGAACCGTTTCGATCCCGGCGAGGCTGCTCGCGGTGCAGACGCCCCGTTCGACCACGGCATCTTCATCCTCGGCGAACGAGAAGCCCGATTGTGGACCTCCTTCGACTTGGTCGATCGACGTGATCAGGCTGCCGCCGCCGCGAACCCAGTCGAGCAGAGGTTCCCAGCTCTCGATTTCGTCACCGGTCGACACGCGCAACTCGATCTGATTGGCGAGGACCGCAACGTCGACGTCGTTGGTTGGTAAGCCGACGTTGCGCAGCGTGTCTCCCCCCGCTTCTTCGATGAAGAGCCGAAGCCCGCGCAGGCCTTCGGGGCCCGTTCCGTCGGGGTCAGCGAATCCGCCGACGCTCGGCGTGCCCGACGTCGAAAATGCGATCACCATGATCGCGGCAGCGACGACCAGCAGCCCTACCCACATGACCGGTGACGCCTTCGAAGGTCCCGCGCTGCTGGAGCTCGCGGTCATGACACACCGGCCAGCGAGAGCTCGCCGAGCAGCGATGCGACCATCGCCACGTCGCTTTCATCGATCTCGAGGTCGCTGTAGAACGCTCGCTCGAATGCACCTGCTGCGCTGCGGTACTTGCCGAGAAGCTCGGGACGGCGACGCTCGACCGCTCGGGCGAAGTCTCCGGTGGTGGCACCTGCGACCTCTCGAGCGATGTTCGAATCGATGAGCCCCACCACGGCGAGACGAAATCCTGCGATCACGGCGGCACGCCAGTTCGACGAAGCCCGCTGCCGCGCAAACTCTGCTCGAAGCTGGTCGGGTTCGACAACCTCGTCGAAGACGATCCGCGCACCTCGCTCGTCGAGATCGTCCTTTGGTGTTCTCCCCGTGATGGCCTTGTAGATCGCGAAGAGCAAAACGCCGCCCGCGAGGCTGAGCAAGATGATCGCGAGCAGGTTGCCCGCGGCGCCACCTGCGCCGCCGAACAACCCGCCAAACAGTTCTTCGAAAATGTCTCCGATGAAGTCGAACACCCGCTCGACCGAACGTTCGAAGAAGCCAGGTTCCCGAGCGGTCAAAAACTCATCTCGGAGCAAAATGTCGTCGACGAGATCGTTCGCTTCGTCATTTGAGACCTCAGCCACGACGGCCACCGCCAGATCTTCGAGCGCTGAACGATCTCTCGATCGCCATATCTAGATCGATTCCCTCTCGGCGAACCCGCAGATCGAGGTAGAGCATCACCGACGCTGATGCAGTGAATGCAATGACGATGATCGACGCGACGATGTCGGTCACTCCGGACGTAATCCAGAGCGGCAGCCCAATCCCGAGCTGATTTGTGATGACGGACGGAGCCACCTCGATCATGATTCGCATCAAGACACCACCTAACCCGGTCACGGCGAACACGAGGATCGTCTGACCGAGCTTCGCTGAAACGAGCTGAGAGCTACGGCGCATGGCCTCGATCGGTCGGGCGTTCTCGGCTCCGAGGACCGGTCCAACAACCGCGAAGAACACGCCGACCAATAGCCCGAGAATCCCGAGGGTTATGAACGCTCCGGTAACGACCAACAGTCGGGTGGAAATCCAGGCCGCAATGATGATCGGCGAACGTTTTATCGATGACATCAACAAATCGGTTGCCGACATGGTCCGCCCCGAATACCACGACGCGACAAGTTCTCCGTAGATCGATGCGACCGTGAGCAGGGCGACCGACTCGAGCGCGAGAGTGACGATCGCCGCAGCGACGGCGCCAGGCTGGCTCAAGTTGCCAATGAAGATGTCGGCGAGCTGATCGGGTCGAGCATCTCTCAATGGCGAGCCGGGCATCGCTGCTGCGACCAGGCGAAGCGGAAGCAGGACGATCGTAGCGATGCCGAACAGCAGGGCTGGTTGGATTCGCAGGAACGTCAATGCCTCGTCAAAGAGGGCCAATGGTGTGCGCGCGAACAACGGCGGAAGTTCTTCTGCGGTCGGCACGCGGAGCGGCCGCCGCGTCGCTGCGTTCGATTGCAGGCCGGTCACTGCGCCATTCTTAGTCGGTGCACGACCCTTCACCACAGATGGTTCCAGACGGATCCAACGAATTCGGACCCGATCGATACGGGCGAAGCTTCGCTGACGTCTATGACGACTGGTACGACGACGTCTCCGACGCGGACGCGACTGCGAAGTTCATCGATCGATTCGGCGAGCAACAGAGGGTCCTCGAGCTCGGCGTCGGAACGGGTCGTCTCTCGATGCCGATCTCGTCGCACGGCCATTGGGTCATCGGCGTGGATGCATCGACCGACATGCTCGAGCGATTCCGTTCGACCCCGACTTCGGACGCCGTCGGAGCGACGATGGAAATTCTCCCGTTCAGGCCTGGCTCGTTCGACACTGTGCTCGTCGCGACGAACACGCTCTTTAACCTGCACACCGAAATGGGTCAGCGCCAGTGTTTTGTGGAGTGCCGTCGGGTTCTGCGACTCGGCGGACGAATGGTGATCGAGGCAATATTTCCCGGCGACCCAGATCCCCAGCTCGACCGGTTGGTCACTACGAGGTCGATCGACGTCGACACCGCGGTCTTGACCGCGACGATTCGCGACTCCGACCGTCAAGAAATAGTCGGCCAACACATCGAAATTTCCGAGACCGGGATTCGTATGCGCCCGTGGAAGATTCGGTACGCAACTCCCGCCCAGCTCGATGAGATGGCCGACTCGTCGGGGCTTCGACTCGGGCAGCGATTCTCTGGATGGCATGGGGATCCGGTCGACGACGGCGCAACCAGCGCAGTCAGTGTCTACACGGCGATCTGACGAAGCTGCTCAAACATGTGCGGCGGCGGCCGTGTGGGTTTTCCCGAAGTGTTCGTTACCGCCACCGTGAGCTCAGCGCTAGCGATCAGATCGTCCGCGTGGCGAATCTCCTGATTCCATACGGTCGAGGCTCGACCAAAGGACCCAACGCCGGTGTGGATCGACAGGTCGTTTCCAGCGGTCGCTGCCTGACGAAAGCGAACGTCCAGCTTCGTTACGACGAACTGATAACCCTCGAGCTTCAACACATCGAGACCGAGTTCCACGGTTTCCAACGCATCGACTCGACCGATTTCAAAGTACGTGACGTACATCGAGTGGTTGACATGGTCATACGGGTCGAGTTCATGAAACCGAACTCGGTGATGCGTGATGTGCATGGACATCCACGTACCGTACTTTCCCGCCATAACATTCATCGATGGTCGCAATAACGGTCGAAACCGAGCTCGATGCACCTCCAGGCGTTGTGTGGTCAGATCTGCGAAATATCGCGAGTCACGCTCAATGGATGCACGACGCCGAATCGATCTGGTTCACATCCCGATCCCGCGAGGGTGTCGGCACCACGTTTGATTGCGAGACCAAGGTGGGTCCAATCCGGCTGACCGATGCGATGGAGATAACCGCCTGGGTCGAGGCCGAGACTATGGGCGTGCGCCACACAGGTGTCGTAGCGGGTGAAGGCGCGTTCACAATGAGCGCGTTGCCTGGCGATAGAACATTGTTCAAGTGGGCCGAAGAGTTGTCGTTCCCCTGGTGGCTGGGTGGGCCGGTGGGCGAGCCGATCGGCTCGATCGTGCTGAAACTCATCTGGAAACGGAACCTGCAAAACCTGACGAAGCGATTTCGCAATGGTGAGGTCGTCAGAACAGCGGGCT
>JBLIMK010000043.1:0-29905 GCA_047638715.1 Verrucomicrobiales bacterium | reverse complement strand
AGACCCAGAGTCGGTCGCAGACATCCAGCCAGAGCTTCGTGGTAAGCCGGAGCGACTCGATGTCGATGCGCTCGTTGTGTCCGTGGAACCGACTCATGAACTCGCCGAGACTGATATCTGCACTGAGGAGACCCGCTCCGTAGGATGGCACTCCGCGGCGGCGGAAGAAGCGTGCATCGGTGCCGCCGGTGACCATCGACGGAAGAACCTTCGCTCCTGGGTAGCTCATTTGGATCGAGTCGACAAGAGCGCTCCACAAATGTGTGTCGGTGCTCGACTCGGTTGAGGCGCCGGGCTCCTCAGAGTACGGCCTGATCTCGCACGATCCCATGAGCTCTGGACCGATCGCGGCATGAAGGTGAGCCCTCACGTCGTCCTCAGTTTCGCCGGGCAGGATCCGGATGTCGACCTGCAACTCGACCGAGTCGGGAATGGTGTTGATCTTGGTTCCGCCACCAATGATGTTGTTCGAGAAACTCGTGTGACAGCAGGAGTGCAAGTTGCGAGCGAGAGCCGGTTCCATCTCCTCGAGCGCCTCGAGAATTCGCCCCGGATCGAGCAATTTCGCCTCGGTCTCGGGGTCGAAGCTTTGTGCCTTGACCCGGCCCTCGAAAAGCTTGTCGATTCGGGCGCCTGGGTTGTAGGCCTCGATACGTCGAACGATCTCGGCCGCTTTTGCGATTGCATTGTCCGTTCGGTACGGCATGGAACCATGGCCGGGCTCGCCGCTCACGGTGATGACCTGACCAGATGCTCCCTTTTCCGCGGTAGTGAGCAAGACGATGACGCCGTCATCACTCACGAGCGGTGAGCCGCCGTACTCGGTGAGGACGTAATCGCACTCGAGAGCGTCCCAACGGTTCTCGACGAGCGGCGCGGCACCGTATTTGCCACCCGCTTCTTCGTCGGCTACCCCGAAGTAGATGATGTCGCCCGGATATCGGGTGTTGGAGTTGGCGATATGGCGGAACGCAACGGCCATCGATGACGTCACGTTCAACATGTCGACCGCGCCGCGACCCCAAATCTCATTGCCGATGCGGTCACCCCCGAATGGATCGACCTTCCACCCATCGGGAGAGACTGGAACGACGTCGGTGTGGCCCATCAGCATGAGTGCGGGCGCATCCGGATCGGTTCCGGGGAGGCGCGCGACGATCGAGTCGCGGCCCGGCAGCACGGGCAGGATCTCGATGTCGGCAGGAGTCCCTTCGAGTTCGTCACGCAAGAGATCGGAGTTGCGAGTCTCGTGCCCGGACTCGGGTGTGCCGTCATTGACACACTCGTTGCGGATCATCGCCTGCAACAACTCGGCGGTTTCCTCGGTCAGCGTGTCAAGGGTCGACTCTGATATGGCCATAACCAGAAGCTAGCCCAGCACCGGCTGACCTGTGGGAGCGACCGCTTCCTCGAATGCTCGACCGGCAGTGTCGACAAGTTACAGCGATGCGAACACTTCTTGGGGTGTCGCTGCGATCCCGGTGTAGAACGTGCCGAACTCTGCATAAACCGAGGAGGCCTCGTCGAAGCGCATCGTGTAGACGACGTCTTTGAGATCGTTGGGGTGCTGGCCGAAGAGTGTGACGCCCCATTCCCAGTCGTCGACGCCGGTGGAGCCGGTGATGACCTGCAAGATCCTGCCTTTGAACTTTCGACCCGACGTGCCGTGTTCGTACATGAGCTCTTTGCGCTCCTCGAAGGGGAGCGTGAACCAGTTTGCGTGGCCCTCGCGTTTCTTGCTCATTGGGTAGAAACACCAGGCGGGCTTGTCGATGTGAACGTCGGCGAGGTCTGGATAGAGGCGCATGTTGCGCATCTCTTCTGGCACGCCGGCTGCGTATTCGCTGATCTCGGTCAACGAGACGTAGGAGTCGATGATTTCGAGCCCGGTGTTCGCCATGGCGCTTTGCAGGCGGCGCAAGGTCCACCAATCCGGGTGCATTGCCATGATTGCGACATCGGCTTTGTGCCCGAGCATCGACACTGTGACGACCTGCACGCCAGCAGCGACAGCGCTGTCGATCGCGACGATGGCAGCGTCCTTGTCGAACGTTGCCATTGGTTTGCAAAAGAGGTGGACGACGCTGCGTCCTTCGATTGGAGCGACTGGTTCGGTCATGATTTCAGCCTAGGGACTCGCGGCGGGCAGAGTGCGCGTGACTAGCCGGCCATGGCCATTGCGACGTAGAGCCCGACACCGTTGTACAACGCAGACTCGTTGAAACGCACGAGGTTCGAGTGATTCGGTTCGGCGTCTTCGGGGCTCACGTCGTCGGGGCAGGCTCCCATCATCGCCATGGCGCCGGGTACCTGATTCAGCACGTAGCTGAAGTCTTCGGCGGCGAAGATTGGATTTTCCATCCACAAGAACCCCTCGGCGCCGAGGAGCGCTTGGGTCATGTCCGCGGCGAGTTGGGTTTGTTCCTGGTCATTGATCGTGACCGGATACCCGGGGATGATCTCGGTGTTGCAGCCGCATTTGTGCGCAGCGGCGGTGTTTGTCGCAACGCGCTCAATTCCTTCATGCACCGTCGATCGCACATCCTCATCGAACGTACGAATGGTTCCTTCCAGGAAAGCGGACGGAGGGATGATGTTGTTGGTCGTGCCGGCTTGGATGTGGGCAACCGTGATCACCGCTGACTGGTTGGGATCGAGGTCCCGGGTCAGAATCGTCTGAAAGCCACCGACCATTGCGGCAGCTGGTGGAATCGGGTCGATGCAATTGTGAGGGGCCGACGCGTGCCCACCGCCACCCAGCACCTTGATCTCGAAACGGTCTGCGCTCGCGAGAAGGGGTCCACCCCGTGAGCCAATCAGTCCATTGGGAACGCTCGACGTGACGTGAATAGCGAATGCTCGGTCGACGCCATCGAGAACTCCTTCCTCAATCATGTATTTCGCGCCGTGGTAGCCCTCTTCACCCGGCTGAAACATGAAACGGATCTTGCCGGCGAATTCGCTCGTGTTCTCGCTGAGAAGACGCGCTGCGCTCGCAAGCATCGAGACGTGCATGTCGTGACCGCACGCGTGCATCGCTCCCTCGACCGTCGATTGAAAGTCGCTTTCGAAGTCCTCTTGCAACGGCAAAGCGTCCATGTCGCCTCGAAGCAGGACGGTCGGTCCGGGTTTGCCCGAGTCGAGGTCGGCGACGACGGACGTGGTCGACTCGCCGAGGGTGATGTCGAGGCCAAGCCCGGTGATCGCTTCGACGATCTTGTTCTGCGTCATCGGTAGCTGCAGGCCGATCTCGGGCTCGGCGTGGATGGCCCGGCGAAGTTCGATCGTCTCGGTTTGTAGCTCTCGGGCGGCGTCGAGGAGGTCAGGTCCGATGGCATTCGTCATGGCCGGAGCTTATGCGACAAATCTCGACGGGTAGCTATGGTTTCAGACAGGGCGAGTCTGTGAGGAAATGGGTGAGCGACGAGTACTGCTTTGATTTGGGACCACATTCCAGAGTGATCTCGACCGATTCGGTCGAGGCACAAGTTTGGTTCGATCGAGCACTTAATTGGAGCTATGCCTTCTCACGCGAGGAGGCGCATCGCTGTTTCGAAAAGGTCGTCGAACACGACCCGAATTGCGCGATTGGGTATTGGGGTCTGGCGTACTCGCTCGGTCCGTACTACAACGGCCCATGGGATCAGATGCCGGTTCCAGTGCGTGAAGATGTGAACCGACGGGTTCATGGTTTCATCAGCGAGGCGCAAAAGCACGTCGAGTCGGCGTCTCCAGCCGAGCGAGCGTTGATCGATGCCTATTCGGCACGGTGTCCGCTTTCATCGAACGACGATCTCGACATATACGCCCAGTGGGATGACGACTACGCGTCGGCAATGCGGGCCGTCGCCGAAGGCTTCCAGGAAGACGACGATGTTCTGGCGCTCGCGATCGATGCACTCATGTGCCGGACTCCATGGCAGCTCTGGGATCTCGAGAACCGAATGCCAGCCGAAGGAGCGTCGACCGTCGAAGCAATGGAGCTGCTCGACACGGCACTCGGGCGGATCGAACGCGAAGAACGGCCGCCACATCCAGGGCTTCTGCACTTCAAGATCCATCTGATGGAGATGTCACCGACGCCCGAGGCAGCACTCCCCGAGGCAAATGTGCTTCGAACGCTGATCCCCGACGCAGCACACCTGGTGCACATGCCATCACATCTCTACGTGCTCTGCGGGCTGTTTCAGGAAGCGCTCGACTCGAACATCGAGGCCGTTGAAGCCGACGAAAAGTATGTCTCGGTCAATCCCGAGATCGGCATCTATTCGATCTACATGCTGCACAACCTCCACTTTCAGATGTACGCCGCAATGTTTCTCGGACAGTACGAACCTGCGATACGTGCCGCCGATCAGATCTGGGACGTGGTGACTCCCGCGTCGTTACTGCACGAGAACGAGTTTCTCGTCAACTACCTCGAAGCGTTCTACGGGATGAAAGTGCACGTCTATATCCGCTTCGGGAAGTGGCACGCGCTCATCGACGAACCCATGCCTTCGGACCCTGAACTCTTCTGCGTCACGACGGCGCTTTGGCACTACGCAAAGGGTGTCGCGTATGCAGCGACCGGCGACATCAAAAACGCCGAGGCGCAGCAGTCGCTGTTCGGCGAGGCATTCGAGCGTGTTCCTGAAGAGCGGAAGGTGTTCAACAACGAGAGCCGCGAGATGCTCGAGGTCGGCGAGCTCATGCTGGCGGGCGAGCTCGAGTACCGCCGCGAGAACTTCGATGAAGCGTTCGATCTGCTGCGTCAATGTGTCGAGCGCTACGACCGTCTGAACTACTCCGAGCCCTGGGTGTGGATGCAACCGCCGCGCCACGCCCTAGGAGCGCTGCTGCTCGAACAGGGTCGAGTCGAAGAAGCCGGGGCGGTGTATCGAGCCGACTTGGGCCTCGACGACGTGTTGGTTCGCCCCTCTCAACATCCCGGAAACGTGTGGGCACTTCACGGCTACCACGAGTGCTGTGAGCTACTCGGCAGAACCGAGGAAGCGGTGGAGATCCAACGCCAGCTAGTCATCGCCAACGCGAAGGCCGACAGTGAAGTGTCGTCCTCGTGCTTTTGTCGCCAGCCGGATTCTTGCTGCTGATTCGGTCGATTACGGAGTCTCATCTCGAGCAGATTGTGCCTCGTGTGGAGAGACGACTTCGTTCGAACCAGCCTTTCGGCCCCAGGGGGCCAAAACGCTCACACGGCTCCCCATCGAGTCTGTATACGCACAATGTGGGCGCCTTCGGCGAGAGGGGAACGAAGCTCGCGCAGTGACCACGGCGACATCCGCGGATGTCGACCGGCAGTGTCGACAAGAGGTCGCGAAGTTGCCGGATGTGATGCGTTACACACCTGGCTCCAAGGCGACCACGACAAACCCCGCTGCAAACAGGGCCAAACCCACCTAAACAACCTCAAAAACCTGTGCACCCCCGACAACAAACACAAATCCGACGGCCCACCAATGGCCGAGGAAGCGGGTCGTGGCATCAAGGATCCGATCGAACCTGGCCGGAGACCGAAGTACGATCGCCCGGCGTTGCCGCTGTGAAACGTCGTTGACCGCTGCCCACAACCGATCGTCTCCACAGCGTCAAAGCGCCGCAAATCACGGACGAGGCACGCAGCGCTGGACGGTATGCGTCCAGGTACCAATCTTCGAATGAACTGCGAAGCGTTGCGTCACTCACATGTGCCTAACTCACGACGACCAGAGTTTGTTTAGTCATCAATAGACATTCATCTCAATAAACATTGATCTCGCATCTCAATAAACATTGATCTCGCATCTCAATAAACATTGATCTCGCCGTCGCGGATGAAGCCAGCGAGCTGGAGGTTCCCAGCGTGTGCGGTTTCGACCGCGAGTGCCGAAGGCGCGCTCACGGAAACGACGGTGCCGAAGCCGCCCGCCCACGCCTTTTGTACCATCTCAAAGCTGGCCCGACCGCTCACGTAGAGGCCGAGGTGCGGCGTGGGCATCGCCCCATCGATCACCATCCGTCCGACGATCTTGTCGACCGCGTTGTGTCGTCCGATGTCTTCACGGACCTCGAGGATCGTGCCGTCTCGGTCGAATGAGGCAGCTGCATGCACCGCGCCGGTTTTGTCGAAGAGCTCTTGTCGTTCTCGCACTCGGTCCGCAATGTCGGCGAGCAAGAGCGGATCGAATGGATCGCCGGCGAGCGGGAGAAGGCGGTCCGTGAGTTCGTCGATTGCGTCGGCGCCGCACAGGCCACACGACGACGATGTCGAGCCGAGGCGGGGTGTCGGTGTGGGAGCCTTTCCGCCGGTCTCGACCGTCACGACGTTGAATTGGCTCTCCACGGCGGAACCGTCGGCGCAGTAGCGGACCGACGTGACCTTGGCTCCGCCGAGCATGCCTTCGGCGTGGAGGAAGCCAACCGCTAGCTCGTAGTCGTGGCCAGGCGTGCGCATCGTCGTGGCCACGAGTGTGCCGTCGAGTTGAATCGAGAGCGGCTCCTCGACGATGAGTTCGTCAGGTCGACGCCGATCTCCGTCAGCGCTGTGGCGCTGAACAAATACTCGGCGGGTGCGGCCGCGCTGGCTACGAGAGGTCACGGTTCAAGCGTATCGAGCGTGGTCGGGGGCTCTACGGGCAATGACCGCTGCACCTATGAACGCGAACCCAGCGCTGGCGATCCATGCAGGTGTGTAGCCAAAGGAATCGACCGACCAGCCAACCGCGGGTGCGCCGAGCGTATTGCCGATCATGAAGCCGAGCATCAGCAGTCCGGTCGCCCGACCAGCATGACGCTTCTGTCGAATCATCGAAAGGTTCGCCGCGGTGTTCCACGATCCGAGCGTCATACCACCGAGCACCGCGCCAATCCAGAGAAGGCTCGAGGAGCCGCTGGTCGCGGCCAGGATCAGGAGCACGGAGATCCCGCCGCCGATGGCCATGACCACCAACATCGATCGGGCCCGAACGCCTCGATCGAGAGCGACTCCAGACAGCAGCCGGCACGGGATGGCAACCAAACCCTGAAGGCCGAATACCTGGCCAGCTCTGGCGATCGAGAAACCGACTTCCTCTTCGGCGAACAACGGGAGGAAGCGACCCAGCCCGCCGCCGACGAGGCCAAGCAAGAACCCGAAGATGGCTACTTGGGTGACGAACGTGGGGAGTTTGCTCTTTGGGTCATAGGCGGCCTCGTCTTCGAGGTTGCGGGTTTCTCCGGCCAGTTCAGTCACGAAGCTGAGGCCGGCGAGGCTTGTGAACGAGACCCCGGCGACAAGCCACATCGCGGCGCGCCAGTCGTATTGTTGGATGAGCCAGGGCACGACGAACCCGGCGACGAAGACAGCGAACTGGACCCCCGACTGCTTGACCCCTGTGATGACACCTCGCTGGCGCGAGACAATTCCTGTGGCGATTGCTCTGTTGCATGCCGGGTTTGCGAAGCCCTGTGCAGGACCGCCGATCGCCATTGCCGCGAGAAGCGTCAGGTAGCTCTGCGAGAGCGCCATGAGCACGGCGGCGCACCCAGCAATCAGCAGCGTGGCTCCCATCGCGGACCGACCACCGATTCGATCACTGATCCGTCCAGCCGATGGAGCGAAGAGACCGCCGACCAGAGTGTTCACCGCGCCGAGCAATCCGAGCTCGAGTTTCGAGATGTCGAATTCGTCCTGGAGCTCAGACGCAGCGACCGCGATCGCGAAGAAGGCCAAGGCGGACATCGCCATCGTGACGAGCAGCATTCCGGAGAATCCGGCGAGGCGAAGTCGCACGATCGCACCCTACGACCTTCCCTGACTATGCGTTGTGCCGTACACTTGTAGAACGGCAGCTTGAGAGGTGAACGCATGCGACGTTGGTTCCGAGAGGTATGGACGGAGTTGCGTGCTCGCTCCGCTGGTCGCAAGGCGATGGGGAACGACAAGAGCACGTTCAAGGCAGCTCGCGGCATCGTTGGCATTACTGGCGCTTCCTTCTCGAACGCCTGGGATTTTCTCGAGCGCGATGGCGGTGCTTATCTCCGATCGCTGGAGAAGGAGCCGATGCTCCCGCCGAGCCTCTTTATTAGCGAGCGTGACCGCACCCGCTACGGCGCACCGATGCCGTTGGTAGAGCGGTGCATCGAAGACCACGGCGACCCTGATGCGCTTCTCGCCGGCGACTGGGACACATCCGAACTCGACGGCTAGCTGTTCAGCCGAATCGCGCTTTCCAGATCCTCGTGGTTGAGGTACCCGCCGTTGAAGACCCGCGTGCCGCTGTACGCCATTCGTCCATGTAAGCAGCGCCAGTTGTCAAAGATGAGTCCGTCGCCGGGTTCGAGGCGGTGCATCCACCAAGAAGCGCGATCCGAAACCCGCTCGTGTAGCGCCCGGTAGGCGTCGTACCACCTGCGCATCTCGTCAGCCGGTAGGACGAAGGGCGAACGATCGTAGTTGTTGAAGGTCACCTGCAGCAGTGCGCCTCTGTCATCGACGCGGATCGTTGGTCGCTTCGCAGAGATGTGAACTCCGTCTTCGATGTAGTGCCCGGGCACCTCGACCGAGCACAAGATGGCGAATGCGTCTGGCTCTGACGAACGCAGATCTTCGGCAGCTGCGAACCCATCGACCAGCACGGACTCGCCGCCAGCCCCGGTACGTTCGCTGCACACGAACATCTGCATCCCCGGCCCATCGTGGCTGTAGCACCCGTCCGTATGGGGTTCGAGAGTGTCGGCGCCATAGGCCGAGTCAGCATGGGCAATGACCTCGGACGACAACGTCCACGTGCCGCCAAATACGGTGTGCCGGACGTAGCCAATACGTTTCGCGAGGGCGTCTACCGCTCCTATGTCGCCTGGCGCGCCGCTCACCATTGCGGCGCCGTATCGCGCAACGTCGCCCAGCCAGGCGCGCAGGCCCTCGTCGGTGTGGACCACCTCGTCGTAGGGAACCGGGGTCAACGCCACCTCGCTGGGCCGACTCCACAGCGATCGTTCCGGTGCGAACCCTCGACCGCCGACGTTGCAGAGCAACTCGAGAGGCAACACTGCGTCCGGCGCTTCGTGGGGCCACCGCACGTGGACGCCAGCATGGGTGAGGTTCGCTTCGCCCGCGGGGTGATCGAACGGCAGGGCGAACGTGTCAACCTTTCGTTGCCTGGTTTTATGGTCGAACGACTCCGCATCTTCGCTGTGATCTCGGACCCAGATCCAGGGGAGTTCAAGTGGGGGTCCGCCGTCGGAGAAATGGATGACGAGAGTATCGGGGGTCGATATGACCTCGCGAACTGCGGCGCTCATCCAGTCCACGCTAGAGTGTTTCGCGCCTGCGCCCGGAATCGTCCGAGCAAATTCGGGCAACAACGGAGGGATGCAATGATGCATCGTACAAAATTTCTGGCAATCGTCTTCTCGATCGGACTCGTGGCAGTCGCCTGTGGATCCGATTCGGTCGATTCATCTGAGCTCGGGTTGGTCTCGGGGGACACGCTCACGGTTTGCACCGACGTGCCATATCCACCAATGGAGTACGAAGACGCCGACTCGCCAAGCGGGTTCACCGGCTTCGATATCGAGCTGACGAGAGCCATCGCAACAGACCTCGGCCTCGAACTCGCAGTCGTGACGCCAGGATGGGACGCAATCACGTCGGGCCTCGCAATGGAGACCGATCAGTGCGACCTGTCTGCTTCATCGATCACCATCACCCCAGAGCGTGAAGAGGGAGTCGACTTCACGACGTCGTACTTCTCAGCTGAGCAGTCGCTCTTTGTGTCGGCGAGCAACGGTGCCGAGGGCGCCGGAGATATTGGTAAGATTGCGGTGCAGTCGGGCACGACCGGTGAGATCTACGCCCAGGACAACCTCAGCAACGAGCTCATCTCGTTCGACGATGCAGGTGCGCTCTATCTCGCACTCGAGGCCGGCGAAGTCGACGGCGTAATCACCGACCTCGTCGGCAACCAGGGCTACGCAGACGAAAACCCAGGTATCGGCCAGGTCATCGCGACCTACGCGACCGACGAAGAATACGGGATGGCACTACAGGAAGAGGGCGCAGAGGCTCTTCTCGCGGCGGTCAACGCGAGTCTCGCAAAGTTCCGCGAAGACGGCACATACGATGATCTCTTCGCGGAGTGGTTCAGCGCGTAACTAGGCGCTGAGCACGAAATTAACTTAGCTTCGGGCGGACGTCCTTCAGAGGGTTTGCGCCCGAAGCAAAGTTCTTATGAACCTCACACCCCGCCAGCGAACCAAGATCTATGTGGTATCGATGTACGCCGTCGCTGCGATTCTTGTGCTGTTGGTGGTGTTCCTCGCCGACTGGGAGAAGATCGGTCGGAACTTCTTCAACACCGAGATCATGGCGGAGATGTTCCCCGATGTGATTCTCATCGCGGCGAAGAACACGTTGATTTACACAGCGCTCTCTTTCGCCGCCGGGTTGATTCTCGCGCTGTTTCTGGCGCTCATGCGGCTCTCGAGCATCGCGCCGTTTCGGGCGTTCGCGATCGTCTATATCGAGCTCTTCCGGGGGTTACCGGCGCTCATCACTCTCATCTTCGTCGGGTTCGGTATCCCAATCGCTTTCGGGTGGTCGATCCCGGGCGGCACGCTTGGCTCAGGTTCGCTCGGCCTCGCCGTCGTGGCAGGGGCATACATGGCCGAAACGATTCGAGCGGGAATCGAGGCTGTGCCGAAAGGGCAGATGGAGGCAGCGCGGTCGATCGGAATGTCGAAATCCCGCACCATGTTTACGATCATCTTGCCGCAGGCCTTTCGCATCATCATCCCACCGCTCACGAACGAGCTTGTCCTGCTGATCAAGGACACGTCGCTCTTCTTTGTTCTCGGCTCGACACCTGGCACGAAGGAGCTCACCAAATTCGCACGTGACTTCTTGGCGAGTACGAAGAACGCAACGCCGCTCACCGTCGCCGCGATCGTGTACCTAATCATCACCCTGCCGCTCACCTTTATGGTTCGGCGCCTCGAGAAGACGGCGGCCCGCGCCCGATGAACCAACCAGACATCAACGTTCGTAACTTGCACAAGAGCTTCGGTGATCTGGAGGTCTTGAAGGGCATCGACTTTCATGTCGATCGTGGAGAGGTCGTATGCGTGCTCGGGCCATCGGGGTCTGGCAAGTCGACGCTACTCCGCTGTATCAACCGACTCGAAGACTCACAATCTGGTGAGATCCTGATCGAGGGCGAAGACATCACCGACCTCGACGCGGACGTCGACAAATTGCGAACTCGGATCGGCATGGTCTTCCAACAGTTCAATCTGTTCCCGCACCTGAGCGTGCTGAAGAACCTCACCGTCGGTCCGGTCGGTGTCCTGAAGAGAGACAAGGACGAGGCCAAGGCGTTCGCTCATGAGATGCTCGCTCGGGTCGGACTGTCCGAGAAGGCGAACGCATTTCCCTCTCACCTCTCGGGTGGACAGCAGCAGCGTGTGGCAATTGCACGTGCGTTGTGTATGCAACCCGACATGATGCTCTTCGATGAGCCGACGTCAGCCCTCGATCCTGAACTCATCGGTGAAGTATTGGACGTGATGCGTTCGCTCGCCCATGAAGGCATGACCATGATGATCGTGACCCACGAGATTTCCTTCGCGAAGGAGGTTGCCGACCGGGTCGTGTTCATGGATGGCGGCGTTGTCGTTGAAGAGGGCACCCCTATCGACGTGCTCGAGAATCCAAAGACCGAACGTGCGAAGCAGTTCCTTCGACAGGTCGCTGAGCATTAGCGCAGAAGAATCTTCGAAATAGGTGAAATGTGTGGCCGAGGTCCGCGATGAAACCAATGACAGGCACATTGCCTCGTCGAGTTTCATCGAAAGGAACACCATGCATCGCCCCCTCCACAAGATGCCCATCGCCATCATCACATCGATGATCGTTGTGCTCGGACTCGTCGCTCCTGCGTCGGCCGACACCATCGTTCGAGACGTTGAACGTCCCGTTCGAGTAGAGCGACCCGACCGGGTTGACCGACCCACCGATGTCGCCGTCTTATCGATCGGCTGCCACGGACGGACCACAGACGACGGGAACAAGGCTGCTCGATGCCGTTGGAGCTCGACCGAAAACGTTCGCGCATATCAGCTATGGCGGATTGTCGATCGTGGCCACCGCGAGCTCGTGGGAACCTACAACAACGACACCAACGTGGCTCGCAACGACGTGCCCGACGACGCTGTTCTCGTTCGCTACGCAGTGGTTGCGCTCGACGCCGATGGAGACATCATTGGTCGCAGCAGGCTCGCCCGAGTTCGGTTCCGTCAACACGACGGTGCCGTCGATCGGGTCACCGAACGTCCGACCGATCGAGTCACCGATCGCGAGAACGATCGGCGGAGTGATCGTCGAGGCGTTCGCCAGCCCAACCCCAAGCGCGATCGTCAGTACTAGGAGATCTACGTGACGGCGTCCACCGTCTTGCTCTCCTCGGGGGCCAGGCTTGTCGATGTGCAGGAAGATTCGCAGCACCTCGATGAGCGGGCCCTCGTGGCGCGGGCGGGCACCGACCCAAACGCGTTCGGTGAGCTCTATCGCAACTACCTGCCACGGATCTACGACTTTGCGTACCGGCGTACCGGAAGCGTCGAGGCTGCCGAGGACATTTGTGCAGCGACGTTCGAGTCCGCCTTGCGATCGTTGGATCGATTCCGGTGGGGGAGCGGTGGATTCGCACCGTGGTTGTTCCGAATTGCGTCACGGCAAACAATTTCGCACTACCGCCGTGAGAGCCGGGTGGTCTCCGATCGTGGACAGCGGGCAGCCGCCTCACTCACCTCTGGCGATGCGCCCGGAGCGGACGAACTTGCCCAACTCGGCGATTTTGATCACGAGCGTCTGCGCACGGCGTTGAACTCGCTAAGCGAGCGTTACCAGCGGGTGATTTCTTTGCGGTACTTGGCAGATCTCGACGTCGGTGATGCGGCGACCGCGATGGGGATGGCAAAGCCGGCGTTTTCGGTCATCTTGACCCGTGCAACTGCGGCCCTACGTCGCGAATTGGACCGAAACGCACAGACGAACGAAAGGAGCCGCACATGACAAACGAACTCGATGACGAGCTGTCGGCTTGGGGCCGATCCTCTACTCCACCTATCGACGGAGCATTCGCGAACCGGCTGGAAACATCACTTCGCAGTGAGATCGTGGCTGGGCAACCGGCGCCAGGACGGTGGAGCCTCGCTGTGGTCATGCGGCCGAGCGTTCTTGTCCTCGGCGCCATGATCGCCATCGGAGCAGCCGTTTTTCTGTCGGCGGACGCCAACGATGAGGGCCTCGATTTCGCGGGCTCGACACCCACGATGTCGATCGATGCAACCCCGGTCGACCCCGTCGACACACAGACGACGACCGCGCCGACGAGTCAGGCCCCGACAACCATCGCATCATCAACCGCGCCCGGTTCCACGGCGTCGACGTCAGCCCCGACGACAGCGGTAACCCCGACCAGGCCGGCGCCCACCACATCCACAGAAACAACATCGGTCACTCCGACGACAGCGGTAACCCCGACCACAGCGGCTCCAACGGACGCCGTGGTGGCACTCTCGGTTCGTGGAGACGGACGCCAGCTGATTGCGTCGTGGACGCTGCGAGGAGATGGGGCGACGATCGTTGGGTGGGAGCTCGTCCGTTCGGTCGACGACCGGAGCACCACGGTCGCGACCAGCCGAGACGTCGGCATCAGAAGGTTCACCGTCCCGATCACCGACCGGGTTCACACGCTTCGGCTCGATGGTCTGTCGGCCGCTGGAGACGTAGTCGTCGCGAGCGACGACGTGCTGGTCAATCCCGGCGAGTGACTTCAGCTCTCGATCCGATATTGCGCGGAGGTCGCCCGATAGTCCGTGTCTCGGGGCGCGAACTGATCCCACTCGGCTCGCGTCATATTGCGCCCGACGGCGTCGCAAGCAATGTCGAACCGCGTCGACGTGTCGAGGTTCCAGATCGAAAGCGAGTCCTCGAACTCGGTCATGAGCTGGATCACCTCGCCTGATTGAGTCCGCGGTGCATTGTTTTGGTTCGGAAAGGCCACGCCTACCGCCTCACCGGACTCCATGTCGTGCAGGCGCGTATCGAAGGCCAGGGCGAGCATCAGACGATCGTCCGCAGAGAATTCGATGCGAGCACCACCCTCAAAGCAGATCTTCGCCGTCGTGTGAGACCCGCACAGGGCCTAGTACGTAGAACTGCAGAAGCGGACCATACATCGATGTCGTCATGCGGATCACGTTGACACGCGCCGCTTACCGATCGCTTAGTGCGGAGTTATCCACAGCGTGGTTAGTGCTTCTCCAATCGTCTAACCAGTCTCATACCAGACCTCCTCCAACCTCTAACCGCTCGAGCGGACGGTGTTCACATGAACACCTTCCGAACTTTCACCGCCGCCCTCCTCACAACCATGATTATTGGATTGGTACCGGCAACGCCGAGTAGCGCAACTGTGCCTGCGGGCCCCGTAGCTGCAACACCAACAGTCGAGGTAGCCAAAGCGGTCGTCGAGCCTCCTGCTCAGCTGACGCTCATCAACGCCACACCCGCCCAAGCAGATGCAGTCGCCGAAGCGATCGAGCTCTTCGAGGCGGCTGAGCTCGGGCTTGCTCCGCTCGAGATCGAATTTCACGAAACGACGGACGGATGTCGTGGCAACGCTGGTCTGTACTGGCCAGCATCACCTGCGAGGGGCAGAAGCGTTGATCACATCGATCTGTGCAACTCGCTCAAGGTTATTGCGCTTCACGAACTCGCCCATGCATGGACCCGTCACAACTTGGCCGATGAGACTCGCGAGGCGTTCACCGCTCACTGGGGCCTCGACAGCTGGAGCGACATGAATGACGATCATCTCGATCGGGGCATCGAGCGTGCGGCACACACGATCGCATTCACCCTCAACCAGGTCGACGCAGAAGCCAGCGATGGCATCGTCAGGTACATCTGTGGTTACGAGCTGCTCACCGGAACGACCCTCGATATCCACACGAAGATCGAATGCTGACCCCGCAGATCAATCCCGGCGAGTGACCTTGGTCGCCCGGCGATCGAGCTCGGCTTCGATGTCGTCCAGCGGGATGCCTTCAGCGGCGAGTCGGGTCATGACGAAGAAGAGCACGTCGGCTGCCTCGTGCACGATGTCGCCACGATCGGTGGCCTCGTTCAGTTCCTGGGCCTCCTCGGTGATCTTTCCAGCGAGTAGCTCGCGGTCGTTGAAGAGGCGTTGCGTGAAACTTCCCTCAGGGGCGTTCACGACACGATCGAACAACCGCCGCTCGAGTTCGGTGAAACCAGTGAGATCACCGAAGCACGACGTTTGGTCGAGGTGACAGAACCCGCGGCCCGTCTGGGAAACGGTGAATTGGAGGGTGTCGTCGTCGCAGTCGGAGTCGGCTCGCATTAGACGTTGGGTCGAGCCCGAGGTGAGACCCTTCTGCCACAGCTCGCCACGCGAACGTGACCAATAGTGGACGTCGCCCGTCTCTAACGTGCGGTCGAGGCTTTCGTGGTTGGAATAGGCGAGGCCGAGCGACTGGCCGCGCTCGTTGGTGACGATCGTTGGCCACAGCCCGTCCGGCCGATCGGACCGGAGCGTCGCCGCGACCGCGTCGCCGAGGGTGAACTCGCCTTTGTAGAGCGCCATGCCGACCTGGGCGTCGGCGCCTAGGTCGTGAATTGTGCCGATCTCCTCGGCACCCGTAATTCCACCGGCGAACGTAACCCGACAACCACCGGCCGCGTCGAGATAGCGGCGCAACGTGGCGGGGTCGGTGCCGGTCATCCGGCCCTCGCGTTCGACGAACGTCAAAAGAAATCCGCTGGCGAGGTCTTGCAGCTCGGCGAGCTTGTCCTCCACCCGTTGACCTGTGCCCTTGGTCCATCCGTGTGTGACGACCTCGCCGTCGAAGCTGTCGAGCGCGACCACGATTCGTTCCGGAGGTAGCGCTGCAAGTACCTCGGGTGTCGCCGCGGTACCGAGCACGATCTTGTGCGCTCCAGCGTCGAGCCATTCGATCGCAGAGTCGATGCTGCGAATTCCGCCGCCGACCCGACAGGGAGCCAGAGGAAGAAGCTCCTTGATCAATTCGGTGTTGTTCCCGGTGCCCAGCGCAGCATCGAGATCGACGATGGCGATCTCGCCGACCCGACCGAACTTCTCGGCGAGGGGCCGTGGGTCGCCTGCGGAGAGCGCGTGCTCTTTTCCGCCGATGAGTTGCACGGCTTCGCCACCCATGAGGTCGATCGGAGGAATCAGCATCCGACCAGCTTATGGAGACCCAGATACGGTGACCCATCATGGACATGCACAAGGACACGTGGCTCATCTCCCAAGGGCGCCCAACAGAGCTCGGAGACCCGCTCAACCATCCACCGGCGATGGCATCGAACTTTCGGCTTCCCGATGAGCGTTACTACAACAGGACCGAGGGAACGGAGACGCAGAACGCTCTCGAGGACCTGCTCGGTGGGCTAGAGGGCGGGCGTTCGCTGGTCTTCGGCAGCGGCATGGCTGCGATCGCGACGGTGTTCGCCGGGCTTCCTGTGGGCTCGACGCTCGTCATCCCGGAGGACCCGTATCACGCCACCAATGGCCTTGCCGTCGAGGGCGAGGAGCAGGGTCGCTGGACCGTACGCAGACTCGATCTCACCGACACCGATGCATGGGTTGCCGCCGCGAGCGATTCCGACCTGCTCTGGGTCGAGACGCCCGCCAACCCCCTGATGACCGTGGCCGACCTGCCCGCGATCTGTCGTGCTCCTCGCAAGCCGGGATGTTTGGTCGCCGTCGATGGAACCTTCGCGACGCCCCTTGTTCAACGTCCGCTCGAGCTCGGGGCAGACATCTCCATGCACTCGGTCACCAAGTTCATCGGCGGACACTCCGACCTCATGGCCGGGTCGCTGACCATGTGCGACGACCTGCTGTACGACGACCTTTGGGATCGGCGTGTCCGTTATGGCGGCACGATCGGCGGGCTCGAGGCCTTCCTCGCAATTCGAGGCGCACGAACGCTCGGGCTTCGTATGGAACGTTCGATGTCGAATGCGCAGATCTTGGCCGAACGCCTGCAGGAACATGCCGAGGTTGCCACGGTGCGCTACCCGGGGCTGGTCAGCCATGACACCCACGAGAACGCGGCGAAGTTCATGGACGGATACGGCGCAATGATGAGTTTCGACGTCACGGGTTCGGGCGAACGGGCGAGCGCCGTGGTCGAGCACACGACGATCATCAACAACGCGACAAGCCTCGGCGGAATCGAATCGACCTGGGAGCGACGAGCGCTCATCGCGGGACAAGAGTCCATGCCACCGACCCTCATTCGGTTCTCCGTGGGCTGTGAACACGTTGAAGACCTGTGGGCCGACATCACAAACGCGCTAGATAACACCGCTGGCAGGTGAAGAAATCGAGCTTCGGCCAACGTCCTATGCCCAGTTCGGCGGGCGCTTCTCGAGGTAAGCAGCCATACCCTCTGCGGCCTCGGCGGACTGAAAGAGTTCGGCCGACCGAGCGGTCGCCCATGGGAACGCGTCGTCGGGGTGCATGCGTGGAACCCGCTGAAGCACGTCCTTCGCCGCCGTGAGAGCGATGGGCCCACCGAGGAGGAGGTCGTCGACGATGGCGTCGACCTCGTGATCGAGCGCCTCGGGTTCGACCGCGGAGGTGATCAGACCGAGTCGGGCGGCCTCGGTGCCATCGAACCGGCGTCCGCGAAGGAACGCTGCGCTCGCGTCGCCTCGCCGCATCTTTGGCAGACAGATCACCGAAATGATCGCTGGAGCGACGCCGAGGCGAACCTCCGTGAAGCCGAACTTTGCATCTGCATGCGCTACCGAAATGTCGAGTGCTGCTGCGAGACCAGTGCCAGCTGCCACAGCGTGGCCGGCGATTCGGCCGACCCAGGGCTTTGGTGAATCTTGGATCCGACGGAAGAGAGCGAGCGGGTCGACGGGCCCGACGTCGCCAGCCTCGGCCGATCGTTCGCTAAGGTCCGCACCCGCACAGAACACCGAGCCAGTGTTGGTGATGACCGCGACTCGTATGTGGTCTTCAGTGTCGACGCGATCCATCGCCGCGACGAGTTCGGCGGTGAGCGCGTGGCTAAGAACGTTGCGCTTCGACTCGTCGCGAAGTGTGATCGTGAAGACACCTCGATCATCTAGCTGGGTCTCGATGACAGACAAGTTGCTCCTTCTAGCCAGCCTCGGTTTGAGGTATCGATTCGCGGCAAAACGGTACCATTCGACGGGTGCTGCGACGGTTCTCGCAGAGCGATGTTACGTGGCACTTCGAACGGCATACGACAATCAGTACTTGGCCCGAGTCGGGCAGCGACCACTCACCTACACTCGACCGCATGAAGCTGGAACCAGCAACGATCGACCTTCTCGACACGGCGGACGTGGTCATCACGACCGAGGTCGATCTGCCGGCGTCGATCGATGAGGTGTGGGCGGTGATCGCCGACAACACCTCGTGGCCAGAGTGGTTCCACAACTGCGCGGAGATGACAGCGTCTGTCGACGTGTGGACCGAAGCAGGCCAAACACGCACGATCAAGACCACACCATTCGTCGTCGAGGAAACCTCGATCCTGATCGAGGCACCAACGCGTTGGGCGATGACCCTCAACACGACGAACGTTCCGATGGCGACTCGCATGCTGGAGGTGCTCGACCTCACCGACACCTCACGAAACAGCGAGGAGCGCACCGAGGTCCGGTGGACGGGGGCGCTCGACCTGCCCGTGTACCTGCGCCCCGTCCGTCGAATTACCGAGTCGATTCTCATACGCACATGGGGGAAGAGCCTCGAGGCCCTCCACGGGGCGGTCGTGGCGCGCCGCTGATGCCAGGCGATTTAGCTGGGCGCGTCATCCGTCCAATGAAGGCGATCGCCGGTGAACTGCCGTCGGCGAACGGCGAGTGGGGTTACGAGATCAAGTGGGATGGCATGCGAATCGTCGCGTTCCTCGATGCCGATGGCGTCCGGTTGCAAAGCGCAAACGGCAATGACGCAACCGCGTCGTTTCCCGAACTCCAGGGCCTCGACCACTTGCGCGCAGGCTTCGAGTCCTTAATCCTCGACGGTGAGGTCGTCGCGATCGGCGACGATGGCGCCCCCAGCTTCGGCAGGCTCCAACATCGGATGCATGTCGCCGATCCACGGGAAGCACGGCGCCGAGCGGTCGAGGTTCCGGTGAGTTATGCGGTGTTCGACCTCCTGCATGTGAACGGCCAGGACACGATGGCGCTACCACTCCGAGATCGACGCCAGCTGCTCGAACAGGTCGTCGAGGTTGGCCCGCATTGGCGGCTCACCGACATGCACACCGACATGCACACCGATGAGCCAGCTGGTCTTCTGGCCTCTGTGACCGAGCGGGGCCTCGAAGGACTCATCGCGAAACGGCTCACATCGACCTACGTCGAGGGGAAACGAAGTGCGATCTGGCGCAAGATCAAACCGCGACTGCGACAAGAGTTCGTTGTCGGCGGATGGACCGAAGGCCGTGATGGAAACGCCGGCGGGCTCGGATCGCTTTTGCTCGGACACATGGAGGCTGGGGTGCTCCACTACTGCGGCAGCGTGGGGTCTGGGCTGACGACGGCGTCTCGCCTCGAGTGGCACGAACGGCTCTCTGCGGATGCGAAAGAGGACTCGCCTTTCGCTTCGGAGGTGCGGCGAACCGCGGGCCGTCGCTTTCACTGGAGCGAGCCTCGTCATGTCGTCGAAGTGGCGTTCGGCGAATGGCCGAAGGGGGCACACCTCCGACATCCGGTGTACCTCGGATTTCGTACCGACAAGTCGCCTGAAGCCGTCGTTCGCGAGCAGTGACTCACCCGCTGTTCATCTTCCGTACACGTTCGGAGCGAACCCCGTCACATGTGACCGCTGTTGCGTCGAATTGGTGAATCAGTAGACCGATACATGCCTAACGTTAACGATTGAAGACGCCAATTCTCGACCCCCGTATGGCGTTTGAAAGGCAAGCATGTATAAGAAAATTGTTGTCGGTTATGACGGCTCGGATCGTGCGCTTCGCGCCGTCGAGCAGGCTGCCGATCTCGCAACCGCAGTTGGCTCCGCGGTCCATATCGTCACAGCGGTCACCAAAGATCAGATCCACGAGTTCGGAGAGTCCTCCGACAAGATGTACCTCAGCACAACCCAGATCGCCCGCGATCAGCTCGTGAACCTTGCAGCGAAACTCTCCCACCTCAGCGTCAGTATCGCCGCGGTGAAGGGAAGCCCAGCTCAGGTTCTCGTCAAGGAAGCTTCCGCGATCGACGCAGACCTGATCCTCGTCGGCAACCGCCACGTGCAGGGTCTCAGCCGAGTGCTTGGAAGTGTCGCCGAAGATGTTGCACACAAGGCGCCTTGCGCCGTACTGATCGCGAAAACCGCTTAGAGGTACTTTTGCTACGTTCTGGGTCATGACCGAATTCGATCTGGAACAAACCGACCGGCTCCTGCTCACCACGAAGCAGATTCGTAAGAGGCTCGACCTCGAACGGGCTGTTCCGCGCGAAGTCCTGCTCGACTGCATCGACATCGCGAGCAGGGCGCCCATGGGTTCCAACCTGGAGCGCAACAAGTGGCTCATCGTTGAAGACCCGGAACTCAAGGCAAAGATAGCCGAGCACTATCAACGTGTGGCCGAGCCCTACTTCGAGGAGAACGAGGCGTTCAGAGCCGACGAACGCGGCGCTCGGGTCGTGAGCTCGGCGAGGTACCTGTCCGACCATCTCGCAGAAGTTCCGGCGATGGTTATCCCTCTTCGCCTCGACCGTGCCGAGGGCTGGCCATCCGGCGACGTATCTGGATGGTATGGCTCGGTGCTTCCAGGCGTTTGGAGCTTTCAGTTGGCGCTTCGGTCCCGTGGGATTGGGTCGTGTTGGACGACACTGCACTTGGGCGCTGAGTCGGAGGTCGCTGAGCTCCTCGGCATCCCTGACACCGTCACTCAGGTAGCGATGTTGCCCGTTGGCTATTACACCGGAGATAGTTTCTCCGTCACGCCGAGGAAGCCCGCAGCCGACATCACCTTCATCGATCGCTGGGGCGCAAAGGCGAGCGAGGCCTAGATCGAATCAGGCGGCGTGTTGTTCGAATGCGCCGGTGATGATCTGTGCAACGACGTCGCAGTCATCGATGGTCATCGATAGTGGGATTCGCATGTCGCACAGGCCGTGGAGGACCAATTGTGTCTTGGCGAGTGATTGTTCGTCGGCATAACGCCAATGATCGAATCGACTGGTGAAACCAACGGCTCGGTCGTTGCCGAACCACTTGACATAAACCCCGTGATCCGCGCACAGCTGGATGGCGTCGATGATCTGATCGCTCGACATATCGATGGCTGAGAATTGGATTGAGGACGCGACGAAGTCTTCGGCCTCGATTCGGGCGGGTACGTGTGCTACAGCTGACTCGTTCAGGCGGCTAGCGATCCGCGCGTACCGATCGTTCCATATGCGCTGCCGTTCGCCGAGCAACGGGATCTGAGGGCGCGCAACCGCGGCAGCGAGCGCCGACATTCGCATCGACCAATTCGGCATCGTGTCGCGGTGGCGCTCGAAGACATCAAGATCGGGCGCTGCACCATGTTGTTCGTAGAGCATGTAGCTCCCCGACAGCAGTATTGCTTTGGCAGCGATGTCTTCGTCGTTCGTGACGAGCAGCCCACCTTCGCCCGAGTTGATGTGTTTGAACGCCTGCGTCGAAAAACAGCCGACCGACCCGAATGTGCCTGTGGGTCGGCCAGCCCATGACGCGCCCATCGTGTGAGCGCAGTCTTCGACGATGCGGACCCCGAGTCCCTCGCATACATCGGTGAGCCGGTCGAGATCGGCGATGTGCCCGCGCATGTGCGACAACATCAGATGGCGCGCTCCGGTGGCTTCGGCCTTCACGGCGAGGTCGTCAATATCGATGAGGTAGTCGCCGGTGATCTCGACGAAGACCGGTTCGCCGCCGACATGTGCGACCGAGCCCGGCACCGGAGCCAACGTGAAAGCGTTCATAAGCACCGGATCGCCGTGTTCCACCCCCGATGCTCGGAGGGCGATCGCCAACGATGCTCCGCAGCTGTTGGTTGCGATGCAGTACTTCGCGCCGACCGAGGCAGCGAAATCGCGCTCGAGGAGAGCCACATCGAGCTCTTCGGCTCCGGCCTCGCCATAACGGAAAAGACGGCCTGAGTTCATGAGCTCGTTTGCGCGCTCGATTCCCTCAGCGGGGATTGGGGGCTGCGCGGTGAAGTCGATGTGGGCGGTTGGCAAGGTCATCGCTCAGCTCGCACATCTGCGCTTCGTGCGTGCCCCTCCATGCCTTCGTAGCGAGAGATCCTGGCCGCGAACGGTGCTTCACGCCGGCTGGCCTCATCGGTCATGCGCTGCCAGGTGAGCTGTTTTGTGAATCGCAGGGCGTTGAGCCCGCCCGAGTAGCGGGCGGCTCGGCCGGTCGGGAGGATGTGGTTCGGTCCCGAGGTCTTGTCGCCAAAGGTCACGGTGGTCTGTTCGCCGAGAAAGAGCGATCCGTAGTTGCGAAGCCGGTCGAGCCACCACTCGAGGTCTTCGGCCATGATCTGCAGGTGTTCCGGGGCGTAGGAGTCGCAGATATCTGCAGCTTCCTCGCGCGAGTCGGCAACGATGACCTCGCCGTAGTCGGTCCATGCGGCTCGCGCCGAGGCTCGCGCTGGATTGGGTAGGTCGTCGGCGACTGCGTCGATGATCTCGAGGACGCGCTCACCTAATTCGCGCGATGTCGTGACGAGCCAAACCGGTGAGTCGGGTCCGTGTTCGGCCTGGCCGATCAGGTCGGTCGCCACGATTGCAGCGTCTGCGGTGTGGTCGGCCGCGATCATCGATTCCGTCGGTCCAGCGATGACGTCGATTCCGACCCTGCCGAACAACTGTCGTTTTGCTTCGGCCACGAAGCTGTTGCCCGGTCCGACGATCACGTCGGCTTCGAGCCCGGTGAAGAGCCCGTAGGCGAGGGCGCCAACCGCCTGGACGCCGCCGAGTCCCAAGATGTGGTGGGCCCCGGCGAGGTTGGCAGCGTGCACGATTGCGGGGTGCACGCCGCCGCGGTCGGGTCGCGCCGGGGATGCAACCACGATGTTTGAGACGCCGGCGACCGATGCGGTGGTCACGCTCATGAGCGCCGACGCGATATGGGCGAATCGTCCAGCTGGGACGTAACAACCGGCTACGTCGACCGGGATCGTTCGCTGACCGGTGATCAGCCCCGGTTCGATTTCGAGCTCGAAATCGGTGATCGACGCG
Organism: Verrucomicrobiales bacterium; assembly: GCA_047638715.1. Lineage (GTDB taxonomy): Bacteria > Actinomycetota > Acidimicrobiia > Acidimicrobiales > SHLQ01 > SHLQ01. Next base: position 6,624 of record JBLIMK010000043.1, on the reverse strand, counting down.
AGCTGTGCTTCTGCGAATGAACGGATGTGCCGGTGCGCATGGTCGATGTCATCGAGGAGCTGCTGGTCGAGCTGCTCACGCACATCGGCGATCGTGGCTTCATCGAGCAAGATCGGCTCGGTCCATCCGTCGAATTCGCTCGCCATCTCGGATGCGGCCGTTTCTCGATCCTGTTCGAGTCGTTGCAGAAGCTCTCGTACGCGGACGCCGACAGCAGGGTCTGCCTCGTTCATTGGGCGTGGAGCCTTCTTCAGGTAGTTCATGGATCGGACTCCTCCGCTCGCCAGATAACGCTCGATTTGTTAGGAAGGTTCACTTGGGGGTTATATGGGCTAACAGTATCGTTTGCGTGTCTACAGTCACACGAGCTCGCTCATGTTCTAGGAGAGTGCCATGTCCAGCGATCAACTTCGCGCCAAAGCTCACTTGCTTCCTCATTACACCAAGGGAGCAGCGTGGAGAGACGGCGCGATTCCAATCATGGCGAGTGGCAACGGCTGCTACGTCGAGGACACCGACGGGAACCAATATCTCGACGGCCTCGCCGGACTCTTCTGCACCAACATCGGGCATGGACGAGCAGATCTCGCATCCGCGGCAATGAAACAAATGGAGAAGCTCGCATTCTTCCCGAACTGGGGTTTCGCAAGCCCTCCAACGATCGAAGCGGCTTCGATGATCGCCGGTTTTGCGCCGGAGGGCCTCGATGAAGTGTTCTTCGTCAACTCCGGATCCGAAGCCGTCGAGTCCGCGGTCAAGTTCGCTCGCAACTACCACGTAGCCCGAGGCGACCATGCTCGATACAAGGTGATCGCTCGAGAGTGGGCGTACCACGGCACCACACTTGGCGCCCTCGCGGTGACCGGTATCCCGAAGTTTCGTAAACAATTCCTCCCCTTGCTGTGGGACGGCGTTCGCCATGTACCGAACACGCTCGACGGCGCTGGCCCCGATGGCAGTCCTGTCGAGGGCTGGCCGTGTGTTACCGACCTCGAACAGCAGATCATCGATGAGGGCCCAGAGACCGTCGCCATGGTCATTGCCGAGCCGATTCAAAACGGTCGCGGAGCCGTCGTTCCACCCGACGGCTACTGGCAAGAACTTCGACGAATTTGTGATGAATACGGTCTGCTGTTGTGCGCCGACGAAGTCATTTCCGGATTCGGTCGCATGGGTCACTGGTTCGCGAGCGAACGCCTCGGTATCGAGCCCGACATCATCACCTTCGCGAAGGGCGTGACGTCGGCGTATCAACCCCTCGGCGGCATGGTCGTGAAGTCCTCGCTGGTCGAAGAGACCTGGGATTCTGAGCTCGGAATGTTCAACCACGGGTCGACGTTCGGCGGGCACCCGGTCGCTTGTGCGGTCGCCGTGGCGAACATGACCGCCATGCGCGACGAGGGCGTTCTCCAGAACGTGCTCAACAACGAGGGGTACTTCCAGCAGCGCCTTAGCGAGCTGGTGGAACGATTCGACGTTCTGAAGGAATGGCGTGGAATGGGTTACTTCTACGCCGTCGAATTCATGGAGAGCCGTGCGAACGGTGTCGAACTCAACGACGACGACCGCGCTGCCCTGGAAGGCGGGGTGCTCGGCGATTTCGTACGGGAGAGCAAGCTTCTGATCCGCCCGGACGATCGCGGCGCAACAATGCTGGTGCTCTCGCCCCCCCTCATTGCCGACCGAACGGTCATAGACGACGTTATGGAACGCATGATCCAAATTTTGGATCTAACCCAAGAATGGGTGCACGGGAGGCGTTAATAGCGGCTACTGTCCCTGCTGCAGTGAATTCTCTGTGGCATCTGAAACGGTGTCCAAGCCTCATCGTTGAGGCGTTACAAAAATCCCGGAGGGGGACCCATGAAATCAAAGCGGATGCTGGCGGCACTTGTGCTTGCCGTCTTCAGTCTTATTGCGAGTGCGTGCGGAGGTGGCTCTGATCTTGAGGAGCTGAACGTTGCGTACTTCCTCGAATGGCCAACACCGAACCAGTTCGAGCAAGCCAATGGCACCTATGACGACGAGCTCGGGCTCAAGGTCAACTGGGTACAGTTCGGCACCGGCGTGGAAATGTCAGCCGCAATGGCCTCTGGCGCCATCGATATCGCATTCTCGCAGGGCCTCGTTCCCTTCGTCAACGCCGTGTCATCCGGCCAGGACCTCAAGATCGTCGACATTGCGGTCTCGTACGCGGAGAACGACAACTGTGTTGCTCGTACCGATCTGGGTATCACCCGTGAAAACGCCACCGAGCTCAACGGCACCACCGTTGCGGTTCCGCTCGGCACCGTTGCGCATTACAAGATGCTCAAGTCCTTGCAGTACATGGGTGTCGATACCGACAGCTTCCGCATCGTCAACCTCGATCCTGCTGAAGGCGCAGCTGCCCTGCAGGGTGGCGACGTCGATCTGGCCTGCGGCTGGGGTGGCGGCTTGAACCGTATGAAGGAAGCCGGCAACATCTTGATGACCGGCGCCGAGATGGAAGACGAGATCGGCCTGAAGGTGTTCGACGTAACTTCGGTTCGTACCGACTTCGCCGAAGAAAATGGCGACGTTGTCACCGACTTCCTGCGAATCACCGCTGAGGCCAACGCTGCCTACGCAGCGAACCCCGGCGAGCGTATTCCTGCGCTCGTCGCCGAATCCGGAATGGATGAAGAGGGCGTGCTCGGCTCGCTCGCAACATTTAGCTTCCCGACGGTCGACGAACAAAAGGGCGACAGCTGGCTCGGTCGCGACGTACCGAAGTTCATGAACGAGGTCGCCGACCTCTTCGTGGCTGAAGGGGCGCTCGAGTCCAAGCTCGACGACTACGCCGCAACCATCGATACAAGCTTCCTCGGTTAAAGAACCGAACACACCGGTTTGAGAAGCCGGGAGGGCTGCGCACTATCGTGGCCCTCCCGGTCTTCTGTCCGGCCGAATTACGTACCAAATTCAACAGTTCTGAGGCGAGAGATTGCCTCTGGTAGGGGGAATAGTGAGCGATCTTTCGGTTGATGGCCTGGGGATGATCTACGACCTTCCCGACGGAGGATCGGTCGAGGCGCTCAAAGACGTGTCCTTCGATCTCGAGACCGGTCGAATCCTGACGCTTCTCGGGCCGTCGGGCTGTGGCAAGACCACCTTGCTCAACGTGGTCGCGGGATTCCTGTCGCCGACTTCTGGGACGATCGCGCTGAACGGCAAGCCGATCGACGGGCCCGGTCAAGACCGCGGCATGGTGTTTCAACAGGGCGCTCTGTTCGAATGGCTAACCGTGGCCGAGAACGTGTCGTTCGGGCCCCGAATGAACGGCAAGGGTGGCCCCGAGACCGACGCCAAGGTCCAGGACTTGCTCCAAACCGTCGGACTCGGCGACTTTGGTCCCAAGGCCGTTTATGAACTCTCGGGCGGAATGCAGCAACGTGTTGCGCTCGCTCGTTGTCTGGCCAACGATCCCGAGTTGATCCTGATGGACGAGCCGCTCGGTGCGCTCGACGCACTCACCCGCGAAAAGATGCAGGGCCTCATTCTCGAGCTGTGGGATCGCACCCAGAAGACCATCGTGCTCGTGACCCATTCGGTCGAGGAAGCGCTCTTCTTGGGCGATCGCCTGTTTGTCATGGCACCTCGCCCGGGTCGTATCGAACGAGAATACGAATTGCCGTTCGCCAAGCTCGGCCTGATCGAGAACCCACGCGAACTGAAGAACTCGCCAGAGTTCATCGAGAAACGGGAAGAGATTCTGTCGCTCATCTGGGAGATGGAAGAACAGATCATGGGACACGACGGAGCCTGATATGTCGAACTTCGAATCGAACAAGAACATCAGCCGCGGTGGAGTCTTAGTTGAAAAGTTTCGGCTCAGCGGAAGCGGCGACGCGCAGCGCAAGACCGTCACGTTCGGTGACGGATCTGCCGTCACCGGCAACCGGCTCGTCAGCCTCATCACACTCGTTGTGCTGTTCATCATCTGGGCGCTCTCCGAAGCGCTCGGCATTGCCGACCCCACGTTCTTCCCCGGTCCTAAGAAAACCTTCGAGGAGGGGTGGTTGGTCGCGACCGAGGGCTTTCAACGAGCGACCCTCTGGGAGCATCTGTTCGCCAGCCTTCGACGAATCATTGCCGGCTTTGTGCTGGGCGTTCTCGTAGGTGTTCCGGTTGGCTTGGCCATGGGCCTGTCCAACACGCTCCGCGCCATATTCGATCCACTGATCGAGTTGTTTCGCCCCGTCCCGCCCCTGGCGTTTATCCCCTTGCTCATCTTGTGGTTCGGCATCGGCGAGACACCAGCGATCGTCATGTTGTTCTTCGCTGCCTTCTTCATCATGGTCATCGCGTCCCGCGCTGGTGTGACCGGCGTGCGAATTTCAAAGGTGCATGCCGCCTACTCCTTGGGCGCGTCGAAGAAGCAGATCCTTCGACAGGTGATCGTCCCGAACGCCCTTCCCGAGATCTTCGTCGGCATGCGTGTCGCCCTCGGCGTTTGCTGGGGAACACTCGTGGCCGCCGAACTCGTTGGTTCAGACACGGGCCTTGGCGCCATGATCTGGACCGCCCGAACGTTCTTCCGCAACGGCATCGTCGTCTTCGGCATCATCGTGATCGGTGTAATCGGGGTCATCCTCGATCTGCTCATGCGCAAGGCCGAGGAGAAGTTCATTCCATGGCGAGGCCGCGGCTGAGTGGGATCCGAGCACACAACTACGGCAGCGACCGCTGAAGCGGTCGCGTCCGTGGCGCTCGACTACCTCCGGAACGCGCCCACGGGTGACGATCCGGTACTGAACTTCATGAGCCCGACCGACCTCCTCGAGGTGTTTGCCGAGGTCGTTCCGATAGCGCTCACATCGGACGTTCGGGCGCGGTCAACCGAGGAAATCCGAGCCGCTGCCGAGCTCGTGGTCAAGCACTCGGTTCGCACCAGTCACCCGCGCTTCTTTAATCAGAACTTCGCTGGGCCCGATCCCGTCGCAGTCGCTGGCGATTGGCTCGGCGCTGCGCTCAACACGACGAACGCGACATTCGAAGCTGCACCCGTGTTCACGCTGATGGAGGCGGCCGTCCTCCGCAAGCTCGCCCACATCGCCGGCTACCCGGTCGACGACCGTCCCGGCGGCCTGCCACCGGGCATGTTCGCGCCCGGGGGCTCCTCGGCCACGTTGTACGCCATGCAGCTCGCTCGTCACCGCCACGACCCCGACATGGTGAACCGTGGCGCAGGGCCCGACCGGCTGGTCGTCTTCGTATCGGACGCGGGTCACTATGCGGCCGTGAAGTCCGCTGCGCTACTCGGATTGGGCCGCGACGGCGTTATTAAGGTCGCGTCCGATGACGAGGGCGTCATGGATGTTGACGCACTACGAGCCAACATCGAAGCTCAGCATGTTTTGGGCGCCGTGCCACTCATGGTGATCGCGACAGCCGGCACGACGGTGACGTCGGCATTCGATCCGATCGATGCGATCGCCGACGTGTGCGCCGAGCATGAAATCTGGCTCCATGTCGACGGGTGTTATGGAGGCTCGGCGTTGTTCAGCCCCGCCCAGCGTTATCGACTCGACGGTGTCGAGCGCTCCGACTCTTTCGTGTGGAACTTGCACAAGATGATGGGGGTGACCCAGCAATGCACGGCGTTGCTCGTCGCCGATCCAGGGCGACTCGGACCTTGCTTTGCAACTGGAGCGAACTACATCTTTCAGCCCGACAAGCTCTATGGCGAGTACGACTCGGGCGATCGGCATTTTCAGTGTGCGCGCCGCGTCGATGCGCTGAAGCTCTGGCTCATGTGGCACGCGCATGGTGACGCTGGCTTCGCGGCCAGGATCGACCACGCGGTCGCGATGGCCGATCATGTCCGCGAGACGATCGCGTCATCAAACGGCGCCTTCGCGGTCCTCTCTCCAGGGTCATTCACCAATGTCGTGTTTGTCTGGGTGCCCCACGAACTACGGCCGTTCGATCTGATGACCCTGTCGGACGACGATAGATCTCGTCTGCACTCGCTGGCGCCGCGCATGAAGGCGCAGATGCAGGCAGAGGGCACATCGCTGCTCGGGTATCAGCCGGTGCACGAAATGAATTGTTTCCGGTTTCTGTTCATGAACAGTGCCGTGTCGACAGCCGATATCGACGTCACCATGGTCAACCTCGCCCGCTACGGCGACCGAGAGTGGAACGTGAGCGTCTAGCCGTGTCTGGGTCGGCGCTACAGAACGCCTGGTTCGAGCGAGTGAAGGCAAACCCGAGACGCGTCGTCTTGGCCGACGCGGGCGACGAGCGCGCACGCGAAGCCGCAGAACGGCTCGAAGCCGAGGGACTGGCGGTGCCGATTCTCCTCGACGATCTCGACTCGGTTCGATCTGCGGCGGTAGTGGCCGCAGCCGAGGAGATTGGAGAGCGCGCCAATCTCGACGATCCGCTTCACGTGGCGGCGCTGCTCGTGCGAGTCGGCGAAGCCGACGGATGTGTTGCTGGGGCGAGTCGATCTACCGCTGATGTCTTGCGAACGGGCATTCACCTCATGGGTGTTGCTCCGAACACCAAAGCGATCAGCAGCTGTTTCCTCTTCGTTCTTCCCAATGGCCGGCCGATCGTCTACGGCGACTGTGCAGTACTTCCCGACCCCGACGTCGA
>JBLIMK010000042.1:0-30215 GCA_047638715.1 Verrucomicrobiales bacterium | reverse complement strand
AGGTGTCGGAGGAGAAGTGGATTGACGACTCCCGACGTTCGTTCGCTGGCTTCGATGGCACGCTGGACAAGGTGGGTCGTGAGCGACGAAACCTCCACCCAATGACCCGAATTCGCATTGATCGCCGAGACTTCGCTGCCCGGAAGAAACCTGCTCCAGCGTTCCTCGATATCTTCCAGACGATGAATCGCTGCAACGACCGTGGATTCAACATCGGAGACGACTCGACAGGGCGACCCAAAAGCCCGAAAGGTCGCCTCATGTAGACGTAGCTCGACCTGTGGGCTCATCAGCTGCCCCCGGTGAGGGGCGGCAGCGTCGTGCTGGGGGTTGATGTGCTCGTCGCGATCGTGGTCGTCGGCGGGGGACTGGACGGCGGAGCCGTGGTTGTTGGAGCGACCGATGTTGGCGCCGTTGTAGTGGGCGCCGTCGTAATCGGCGCTGCGGTGCTCACCGGAGCGATCGTCGCCGGCGCTGCGGTAGTCGGGGCAGCGCTCGTGCGAGGAGCGGCCGTCGCCTGGGTTGGGACGCCCGTAGTTGACGTTGTTGCCAGCAACGTCGACGACGTCGTCGATTGTGATGGGACCTCGAACTCGGACGGCGGCGACCAGGTTGGGCGGGGGGCACCGGCCTCGTCATTCTCGGTGGAGGCGAGGGCCTCGTCATTCTCGGTGGAGGCGAGGGCCTCGTCATTCTCGGTGGAGGCAAGGGCCTCGGGAATCGACATCGAAGTCGCGACCTCGTCGTCGCTCGCTTCCAGCGGACCCAGCGCCGATACGACACCAGCGAAACCCAAGACACTTGCCGTTCCGACCGTCGCGCGTACGAGGCGGAGACGCATGGGACGGTTTCGCATCGATCCTCCACGGTCGTGTCACGAGTGAACAGGCACTCGCTGACGGTTGGTCAAGAAGGGAGTTCTCTCCGTTGCATCCATCGGCAGAAGTTGGAGCGTTCTTGACCGCACCGTCGCCGGGCCCGACACCGGGCTGCGCGACCTGGGACATCGGCGTATCGTTGAGAGCATGGCCGCCGCACAACTCACTCCGGTGGAAGGCATACGTCGCGAACTTCAGCGGGCCGTCCGTACCTACATCACGGGCCAGCCAAAGGCGGCTGGTAATGTCGGCCTTGCTTCTGACGGCTGGTTCGGTCCCGACAGCATCACCTGGCTGGTGCAGTCGGATTGGTCCACGATCATTGGCGGTGTCGAGTCACTTCTCGTGCAAACCCTTCATCCACCGACCATGGCTGGAGTTGCCGATCATTCAAAGTACAAGTCGGATCCGTTCGGCCGTTTACATCGAACGGCCGACTTTATTGGCACGACCACGTTCGCGAGCGCAGGTGAAGCGGAGCGGATGGTGCAAACGGTTCGGCGAATCCACGATCGAGTCGTCGGAGAGACTGCAGATGGAACGCCGTATGAAGCCAACGATCCGCACAACTTGGCCTGGGTTCACTGCACTGAGGTCGACGGGTTTCTTCGTGCGTACCGGCGGTACGGAACCGTTCCGATCACCGATGACGAAGCCGATACGTATGTGTCGGAGATAGCCCGTGTTGGAGAGGCACTCGGGGTTATCGATGCTCCGCGCACCGTCGACCAACTCGACGACCGACTTCGCTCCTATCTACCCGAATTGCGATTCGACCGGCAAGCGCGAGAAGCCGTGCGGTGGCTTCTCCTCCCACCCAACAAGCCTCCGGCGCAGGCGGCCTATTTGTTGGTCCTGTCCTCGGCGATCAACCTTCTCCCATCATGGGCGCGCAGACGTCTCTGGCTGCCCCCACGCATACCGGTGGTGAGCAACGCATTGGTCGCCCCAGCAGCGAAGACCCTCATGGGCGCGCTGAACTGGATCATGGAACCGCCACCCCAGATCGCCGAAGTTCGCGATCGACGAAACGGCTAGACCGGCGGATTCTCCCGGTATCGAGCCATCGCATCATCGAGCGAGAGATCGAGTTGATTGGCCAGCGAGGCCAGCCAAGCGAGTACATCGCCAAGTTCATGTAGCTGCTGCTCCTTCGTGCCCTTGCGCGCTGCTTGGGCGAGTTCACCAAGCTCCTCACAGAGCCATGCCACGGTCGCCGGCATCCCTCGCGCTCGGTCGGCCTCACCGTAGAGATCTTCCATCAGCGTCTGCACTTCATCGAGGCTCATCATCGCCTCACCATAAGCCGCGGAACGAACATGAAACGAACGGTAGAGTCGCCGAATGGAAGACACGAACGTTAAACCCGTCATCACCGTCCCCAAGGATCTCCCTCCCGCCGAACTCCTCATGGAGGACCTCATCGAGGGCGACGGCGACGAAGCCGGCGCTGGCATGCAGGTCACCGTCGACTACGCCGGGATCAGTTGGTCCAACGGTCGCGAGTTCGATGCGTCATGGAACCGCAACGACACCTTCAGCTTCGGTCTCGGTGCTGGCCAGGTCATCGCAGGGTGGGATCAGGGTGTGCAAGGCATGAAGGTGGGCGGCCGGCGCCGTCTCACCATCCCACCAAACTTGGGCTACGGCGCTCAGGGTGCCGGTGGAGTGATCGGCCCAAATGAGACGCTGATCTTCGTCGTCGATCTTCGCAGCCTGGGCTAGGTCTTACGATCGAAGCGCCAGCAGCGCTTCAGCGATTTGGATCGTGTTGAGCGCCGCGCCCTTGCGAAGGTTGTCGCTGCTTATGAACATCGAAAGACCGTTGTCCATGGTTTCATCGGGGCGAATGCGACCCACGATCGATGGATCGATGCCCGCCGCCTTCAAGGGCGTGGGGATGTCGTCGAGCATGACACCTTCGGCATTGCCCAGGATCTCGCGCGCTTGATCTGGCGTAATCGATCGTTCAAAGCCCGCGGTGATCGCCAGTGAGTGCCCGGTAAACACCGGGACACGAACGCACAGGCCCGAGACCAACAGATCTGGCAGCTCGAGGATCTTTCGACTTTCATTGCGAAGTTTTTGTTCTTCGTCCGTCTCGCCTAGGCCATCGTCGACGATGGAGCCACACAGTGGTAGGGCATTAAAGGCAATCGTGTCGGCGAAGGTCGATGCTTCGCCAAAATCGACACTCTGTCCGTCGTAGGTAAGTGCCGGTAGCCCGTCGACTCCCTTACGGACCTGCTGGTCGAGTTCATCCACTCCAACGAGCCCAGCGCCAGATACCGCTTGGTATGTCGTGACCACCATGCGCTGCAAGCCCGCTGCATCGTCGAGAGGCTTCAGCACGGGCATTGCGGCCATGGTCGTGCAGTTCGGGTTTGCAACGATGCCCTTCGGGATGTTCTCCAGCGCGTGCGCATTTACCTCGGGAACAACGAGTGGCACATCGGGATCCATGCGAAAAGCCGAAGAGTTATCGATGACGATCGCGCCAGCTGCGGCCACGTCGTGAGCAATCGCACGGGAGGTCGCTCCTCCAGCCGAGAAGATGGCGATATCGAGCCCGGTGTAGTCGGCCGTCGATGCATCTTCGACCGTGATGGTCCTGCCCGCGAACTCGATCTGCTTGCCGGCGCTGCGCTCCGATGCAAAGAAGCGGACCTCATCTATCGGGAAGCTGCGTTCCTCAAGCAACGTGCGCATGACTCCACCGACCTGGCCAGTGGCTCCAACAATTCCTACGTTCACCATGACTTCAGGTTAGATGAATCGCGCTGATTCTAGACACGCTGACACGTCACACTCGATGTCGCGCAGAGCCTCGACCGTCAGCCGGTTCCTCACGTGGCGCAGCCGACCGGTTGCGCGAGCCGACCGATATCTGAGAACCGGGGCGGGGCAACGACGCAATACGTACCGCTGGGTCGACGAAGCCAGTCACGCCAAGAATTGTTACACCTCCTCAATCTGGACTACGAATAGACCGAACGTCATGAGATCACAGGGGTGACCACGGCGATGAGTGGCACGGTGCGACTACAGCCGCGGGAAACCCTAAAAGGACAAGCCGTGACAGTCGACAACCGCCCGCGAGGACGACCTCCAAAATATCCGCCAGACGAAGTTCGACGACGGCTCATCGACGCCGCGATCGCGACTCTGCGGATCCTTGGGGTCGAGAGCGGGCTTGACTCTGTCACGCTCGATGGCGCGATAATCGACGCCGATGTTCCCCGTGGGATGTCCTACAAGATCTGGCGCATTGGATCTGAAACTCCCCAAGACGCGTTCCGTCACGCGACGGTCCTCCACATCTTGAGCATCCCCGCAACAGCCGGACTCCCGGCGACGCGCGAGTTCACCGTCAAACTGATCGAGGACCGCCACGACGAGATCACCTCGACCAATCCCGTCGTGCGCAAAGCGCTTCTGCTCGAGCTGATCAGGGTCGTCGGCGAGTACAACCACGAGACGCTCAATAGCAGTGAGAATTGGAAGTTATACAGCGCGCTCCGAACAGCCGCGATCACGAGACCACACACCGATCCAGCCGTGCTCGAGGCACTAAAGGCCGGGGAGGAATACCTGATCGCGGAATACTCCAAGCTTTACGGCGAGGTCGCCAAAATCGTCGGGATGCGACTGCGCGAGGAGTACACGATCGAACAGTTTGCGGCGGCAACCTATGCGGTCAACGAAGGCCTATCGGGCCGGCTCAATCGAAACTACGAACGACTCAACATCGAACGACGTACCGGGCCCGACGACTCGATCCAGACCTGGAGTTTGTTTTCTGTCGCGTTCGAAGCGCTCATCAACCACTTCTTCGAATGGGCCGAGAGCTAATCGACCTCTGGTCAGCTAACGCTTGACGTTCGGCGGTAGATGCGCCTGGAGCCAGGTCCGGAAGTCGGCCGCAGAATTTGCTGACGTGTTCCCCGGCAACGTTACCCAGAGGCCAGGTTTCCAAGCGCTCGACATGCGGTGATACTTCGCGATTCCGGGGCCTGGCACCTTCGTTCCCTGTCCACCGGTCGTGTTGTAGTAATCGATCCCGCACTGGAAGAGCACTCGAACTCGACTCAGGTCGACCTGTTGTCCATCGGGCTGTTGCAAACGAAGCTCAGACGACAAGAACTCCGCCGTCTGACCACTCGCTGGCCTCTGTCGTTCTCCAGCCCAGAAGTGCATCATCAGCGCACTCGAGTTCCAGGGCGCCGAGTAACTTCCGTCCGCCTCGCGACGCCACTCGATCCGGCCGTGCCCGCCCCCGCTGAACGGATTGCTGTTGAGCCGACCGGCGTTCCCTAGATACCCGCCGTTTGCCGTTGACGTGAGGGAAACATCGAACGCCTTGTTCCAAGTGCCGTTGACGAACTGGTAGTACGCGCCATTTCGAACGTTGATCCGGAAGCCCACGGGTGGGTTGTGTCCGTTCTCTGGAATAACGGCGCAGCGAAATTCAGCGAACTGGCCACTCCCGAGGTTTCCCCACGCCGAGTTGCGGGTTGGCCCTTGCGCCCAGTTCCAACTCTGAGGCAAGTACAGCGGAGCGTCGTGGCGACCCATCGGCGCCTCTTCGTTCGGGTTCGATCCATCGCCAGCGCCAATCGTTCCGTCGATGACCTGCGCGACGGTGTAACGGCCATTGACTACAGGGGCCCGCGTCGTGGTAGTCGTTGCGGGGGCGCGCGTCGTCGTTGCGGGGGCGCGCGTCGTCGTTGCGGGGGCGCGTGTGGTGGTCGTTGCTGAAAGAGGCGAGCGAGTGGTGGCGGGAGCGGGAGTCGACCTCTGGGTGACGATGGTGGTCGAAGGAGCAGGTGACGCCAGTTCGGTCCGATCACCATTCGGCCCGACATTATTTGGGTCCGCGCTGGCAGCAGCCTCGGATCCAGGGTCGGTGAACGTTTCAACCAGGCCAGCAACTTCGGAATCGACGAGAGCGAAGGATTCGGGCCTCGTCGCCAACGATGGTGAAACCACCTGACGGCTCGCCAGCTGGTTGCCTACCTGGCGCGCGTTGACCCGCCCCGCACCATCATCGAGGACGCGGATCGCAGCGGTTTCAACCGAATCCGCCGACGACTGTGTGTTCATCGTAATGAGCACCGCCGATAGAAGAACGGAGAACATCACGGTGAATACAGTCGGCTTTATTTCGAAGGGGCGACGTCTGTCTCCCACTCGATCTCCACTCTGTAGTGCTCGCACCTCTATTGATGCCACAGTCGGTGCGCGAAATCCACGTGTTCGGCCACAGATTGCGTGAAATTTGGCTCATTTCTGCCTTGATTCGGCCAATTTCGACGTAATGGCCCCCAAAACCGGTTTGTTGACGCGTCTTCGGATGCTCTGGATCGCAAGCTTTGCCGTGCCTGCACTCGCCCAAGTGAGTCTCTCGATGCTCTGTCGAATACCCGGAAGTATCGTTCGAACAGTTCGCAGCAATCCTCCCGCGGTTTTCTAGGCGGAGGCTAAGTCGAACGCGTCGTGAAGCGCCTGAGTGGCGTTGTCGACGTCATCACTTCGCAAAACACAACTGATGCGAATCGCAGATGTCGAAATCATCTCGATGTTGATGTCCGCTTGAGCGAGTGTCTCGAACATCTGCGCCGCGACGCCCGGATTGCTCTTCATCCCAGCACCGACGATCGAGACCCTGCCAATGTCGCCGTCGGTGAGCACGGTGCAGTCCTCACCTGACAAGGTTGCCTCACAAATACGCGCTGCGTCTTCGGCCTGATCGTGCGGGCACGTAAAGCTGATATCGGTCACGCCTTCGGCAGACACGTTCTGCACGATCATGTCCACATTCACCGCCGCCTCCGCTAACGCTCGAAACAGCCTTGCTGCAATCCCGGGCTCGTCCGGGACACCGCAGACGGTGATCTTGGCCTCGGATGTATCGGGCACGACGGCTTTGACGATCGCTTCTTCCATGGCGGGGTCCTCCTCGATCACCCAGGTGCCAGGCTCCCAGGTGAATGCGGATCGTACGTGCAATGGCACGCGGAATCGTTGGGCAACTTCGACAGATCGCATGACCGGCTTCGGACATCCGACCGCGGTCATTTCGAGCAATTCGTCGAAGCTGACTGTGGGCATCTTGCGCGCATCGGAAACTACCCGTGGGTCGGTAGTGAACACGCCTGAAACATCGGTGTAGAGCTCGCAGGCGTCGGCCTTCAGCGCGTGCGCGAGGGCGACCGCGGTCGTGTCCGACCCACCGCGACCGAGAAAGGTCACATCCTTGTCGGCCGACACGCCTTGCGAACCAGCGACGATCGGCACCATTCCTTCGGCGATTGCCTCACGGATTCGAGTCGGGTTGACCTCGATGATCTTGGCATTGCGATGGTTCGTGTCGGTCAGAATGCCAGCCTGACTTCCGGTGAACGAAGCGCTGGGAACGTTGGCGTCGTGTAGCGCCATCGCAACCAGCGCGCAAGCTTTGCGTTCTCCCGCCGTGACGAGCAGATCCATTTCGCGACCGGGTTGGCTCTTGGAGACTTCGTCGGCGAGACGAAGGAGCTCATCGGTCTCTTTCCCCATTGCCGATATCACCAGGACGACATCATCGCCGCGGCGACGACAACGAGCGACGTGATCAGCGACCTCACGGATCCGATCCGCGTCAGCAACTGAAGTGCCACCAAATTTTTGTACGACGAGAGCCACGGCAGATCACGGTAACGTTGCTTCGTGTCTCCACAAACCCAGCGCGGCTGCATCATTGCTCTCGGCGTCTTGCTCATCATTGGACTCATCGCCCCTTTGATCGCGCTCGCCTTCAGCTGATTTGCGATTTAGGCCATGAGCGGCGACACGTGGGTGTTCCCTCCAGCCGATACCGCCGACGAGCATGGGATCGTCGGCGTCGGCGCAGATCTCGAGCCCGACACGCTGCTCGCTGCGTATAGCCAGGGCCTGTTTCCGATGCCGCTCGAGGCCGACGGTCCCATCGCCTGGTGGTCCCCTGACCCCCGAGCCATCATGCCGATCGACATGCATGTGTCCCGATCGCTGAAGAAATCGATGCGCCGATTCACCTTCACAATCGACACCGCTTTCGCCAAGGTCATGGAAGCCTGCGCAGATCCCGGCCGACCACATGGGTGGATCGACGCACAAATTTCCCGTGCGTACAACCGGTTGCACGAGCTTGGCTGGGCACATTCGATCGAGACCAGAAATGAGGACGGGCAACTCGTCGGAGGCATGTACGGAGTCGGAATCGGTCGTATGTTCGCGGGTGAATCGATGTTTCACATCGAGACCGACGCCTCCAAAGCAGCCCTCGTTCACCTCACCTCGGTGTTGAAACGCACCGGTACCGAGCTTTTCGACGTTCAGTGGATGACTCCACATTTGTCCACTCTTGGAGCAATCGACCTATCACGAAGCGACTACCTTCGGCGATTGGAACAGGCGGTAAACGACGGATCAGGTTCTGCGCTCGATGACGAGACGTGAGAATCAGGTCCCCGGAAGGAAACCCTTGAGAACGCTTCGCCAACAACCGATATACGAGACGTGATGGATTCACGCTCATTCATAGCGCTCTCCGTTGGTGTAACCGGGCTGGTACTCGGGGTGCTTAGCCTTTTTGAAGGTGCCGAGCTCGGCGTCTTTGCTGGCGTTGCGTCGCTCTGTGCTGGCGTCGTCGGCTATGGGCTTTCCCGAGAGCTCTCCTCGACCAGACAGCTGCTCGACTCCGAACGCCGTCAGACCGACGGTTTAGAAGAGACGGTCACATCGCAAGTTCAAGCACGTATCAGCGCGGAAGATGCAGTCCGCTCGCTCGGACATGAGCTCGCCGTCACCCAGGCCAGCGAGCAAGAGCGGGCAGAGCGGGTCGAGGAAGAGATCAAGAACGAGATCCACCTGACCGGATCGACCGCACGACAGTCGATCACCGATCCCGATACCGGTCTTTACACCGAAACATATTTCCGTGCTGCAGTTGAAGCACGTGTAGCAGCCGCACGCCGGCACCTCCGTCCTGTTGCGGTGGTGCTCATGGAGGTCACGGCGGGCACGAACGAGGAAGGCCGCCATCAAGCTGAGCCGCAGCTCGTCTCCGACTACCTCCTGGCCACCCTCCGCGAGTCAGATACTGCGTGTCGAACGAGCAAGGGCCTCTATGCTCTCGTCCTCGAAGATACGCCCGAGAACGGCGCCGTCTGGACGGTAGAGCGGATTCGACGTCGCATCGCAGAGGAGCAGACCGGGCTCACAGTGTGGGCCGGAGTGGCCTGCTATCCAGCCCACGCATTCGAGGTCCGAGACCTCGTGGGTAAGGCGAGCGAGGCGCTCGAAGCCGCCACCGAGTGGCATCAAGATCGTATCGAAGTCGCTGTCGCAGACCTGTAGTCGCAGATTCGCCGAATCGGAGGGGTGAATTCATCCTCGGAAGCTACCGAGCGGGACGACCCCAAGTTTGGAGCGGGATCTGCCGAGCACGCCAGCGACGTTGACCGAATCGCCAATCGCTATCGATCGCGAGGGCACCCGAGGACGGAGTCGGCGCAGGCCACGCCTGGTCCAATGCAGCCGCAATGGCCGCGAGGACATCGTCATCTGGCACCGGCGAAATGTCCGCGATACGGAACCGGAACGGAGCGGCTGCCTCTTCGGTCATTAGAGAGGCACGTTCCCGTGCTTGCGCTCTGGGATACGTTCTTGTTTCGTCTCCAGTAGGCGGAATGCAGCGACGACAACCTTTCGGGTGTCGGCGGGGTCGATGACCTCGTCGATGTAACCACGCTCAGCGGCCACGTACGGATTCGCTGTTCGTTCGGTGTAATCGGCCACCAGTTCAGCACGTTTGGCTTCGGGGTTCGCCGCCTGTTGGATCTCTCGACGGTGGATGACTTCCACCGCTCCTTGTGGGCCCATGACAGCCATCTCTGCGGTTGGCCACGCAAACGCCATGTCGGAACCAACGGCCTTGCTGTCCATCACGAGGAAGGCACCGCCGTAAGCCTTGCGGGTGATTACCTGCACCCGTGGCACGGTCGCCTCGCAGTAGGCGTAGAGCAACTTGGCGCCATGTCGAATGATCCCGCCGTGTTCCTGATCGACACCGGGCAGAAACCCGGGAACGTCGCAGAAGGTCAGTAGTGGAATATTGAACGCGTCGCACGTGCGCACGAATCGTGCGGCCTTTTCTGCGCATTCAATATTGAGCACACCAGCGAAGACCTTGGGCTGGTTGCCCACCACGCCGACCGGTTTGCCATCGATTCGGGCGAAACCGCAGACGATGTTCTGTGCCCACGCACTGAAGTACTCAAAGAAGTCGCCATCATCGACGACCGACTTGATTACCTCAATCATGTCGTAGGGCTGGTTTGAGTTCTCGGGAAGGATGTCTCGAAGTTCTGGACATGACCGTTCGGGATCGTCGACCGCTTCGACCGGCGGGGGTGTGTCGAGGTTGTTCGACGGCAGGTAGCTAAGCAACAACTTCACCTGGTCGAGGACGTCCTCTTCGCTCTCGCCCGTGTACGTCGCCACGCCAGACTTCGACGCGTGGGACTTGGCCCCGCCGAGCTCTTCGAGTGTGACTTCCTCGCCGGTTACCGTTTTCACCACGTCTGGCCCGGTGATGAACATGTGCGATTTCTCGCGAACCATGAAGATGAAGTCGGTCATTGCGGGGCTGTACACCGCACCACCAGCGCAGGGTCCAAGGATGACGGAGATCTGCGGGATGACACCCGACG
Source organism: Verrucomicrobiales bacterium (assembly GCA_047638715.1). Lineage (GTDB taxonomy): Bacteria > Actinomycetota > Acidimicrobiia > Acidimicrobiales > SHLQ01 > SHLQ01. Next base: position 19,603 of record JBLIMK010000042.1, on the reverse strand, counting down.
CTTGCACGTTTCGGTAGAAGATGCCGCCGTAGGCATCGAGGCTCACGACACCTTCCTGGATTCGAGCACCGGCTCCGTCGTTGAGGCCGATCATGGGCGCACCAACGCTGGTCGCGAGATCCATCACCTTGTGGATCTTCTCGGCGAAGACTTCACCGAGGGCTCCACCGAACACGGTGAAGTCTTGGCTGAAGAGAAACACCTTGCGACCATCGATCGTGCCCCAGCCCGTTACAACACCGTCGGTGTACGGACGATCTTCGATGCCGCTGTCGAGCGCGCGATGGCGGGCCAACATATCGAGCTCGTGGAAAGAGCCCGGATCGAGCAGGTAGTCGATGCGCTCGCGAGCCAGCATCTTTCCCTTGTCGTGCTGGCGCTGCACCGAGCGCTCAGAACCTGCGTGAATCGCCTCTTCTCGACGGCGCTCCAAATCGGCAATTCGGTCACTCATGGACTGCTGCGACATAGCTGCCGAGACTAGCGGGTTCACCCTCGGAGGACTGTGCCAAGAAGACCGAGGGCGAACTGCGACACGAACCATCTCGACGTGACCGACCTTCGCTAAGAACGCCGAGTCTCTACCTACTTCGCGAACGGGCAGTGGCGGCAGCTGGAATCACAGCAGTCGCCACGGTCTTTGAGAAAGACTGCAGTCATCACGAACAGCCCCGACCGAGGGTCGAGGTAGCCATCGTTTCCGGAACGGATTGCGGCATCATGACAGCCCATGATTTCGTCACGGTGCGGAGCATCCGGTGACAGGTTCGGCGCGATCTTTGCCAATCGCTCGACTCGATGGGTCATCGAGCGGAGGTTATCGGTGCCTGCCCCCACTGACGTGGCGGCACCGAGGACTGGTTAGCGGACTGTGTGCATCCGCAGGCGAGCTTCGTCGAGACGCAGTCGCGAGTTGGTGAGCTCGGCGATGTCTGGACCGGACGACCGAAGCTGCTGGTGACGACGCCATGCGTCGAGGAGGGTGCTGAATGCGGACTTCTGCGCGGTGCTCATGGCTTTCTTCTTTCGGGGGGGGTTTATTGGTGTATTTATCTTGACAGAACACGCTCAGCGTGTGGCACTGAAAACTCGGCCACAGGGCACGATGTATAGTATTAATCACTGTGATAGATCAGATTGACAGAGATATTCTCCGTGCCGTACAAATCGACGCCCGAATGACTCACCGTGAACTTGGGCGCGCGATCGGGTTGAGCGCCAACGCTGCGGGTGCGCGACTGCAGCGTCTGATCACAAACGGTGTGATCTCGGGTTTCCGAGCCGAGGTCAATCACATGGCACTCGGTCGCCCCATCGAAGTAACGATCGACCTGTGGCTGAACGATTACCACGAACGCGAACCATTAACCGCGTTGGTTGCCGATGATGCACGCGTCGTCGAGTGTTTCCATCTCACCGGCCCGCTCGACTTTCGACTCCGGGCTCGCGTTGCTTCCACCGATGATCTCAACGACCTTCTCAACCGATTTCGCGACCAGGGAGGGGTGCGCCAGACCGACAGTCGCCTCGTATTGGAGCACATTCCGACCCTCGGCGAGCCAGTGTGACCCACGCCGATAGCATCCATCGAATGCCAGAACTGTCGAGCGTTTGTGTCTTTCTTGGATCGTCAACCGGAACGAATCCAGCGAACGCCGATGCAACGATTGCGATGGCACGCGAGCTGGTCGTGCGTGATCTCACCGTCGTGTATGGCGGCGGCAGCGTCGGTCTAATGGGCTTGCTGGCCGATACTGCGCTCGAGGCGGGTGGCCGTGTAGTCGGCATCATTCCTCGCAACTTGTTCAGCAAGGAGGTCGCACACCAAGACCTGACCGAACTGATCGAAACTGCAACAATGCACGAACGTAAGGCGCTGATGTACGAGCGATCCGATGCTTTCGCCGCACTTCCGGGCGGGTTGGGCACGCTCGACGAACTGGCCGAGATCGCTACGTGGCGTCAGATCGGGTCGCATGCCAAGCCCGTGGGCGTTGTTGACGTAGATGGGTATTTTGCGTTGTTACTCAGTTGGCTGGACCGAGTCGTGAACGACGGGCTCCTCAGCCCAAGCAACCGCGATCTTCTCCACAGCGAAGCCACCCCTGCGGCTCTTCTCGATGCCTTCGTGGCCGATGATCGGTCCGCTGCATCGAAGTGGGATAGCTAATTCGAGATCGCACAGGCTGAGCCAGACGACGCAGAACCTCGCCCACGTCGATCCCGACCAGTCTCGGGTCGGTGCACTCTTGTTACTGTGGAGTAACAAGACGTTGCCGAGGAGCCCAGATGGACCCCACATATTCCGTGGAAGCTGACGCCTTCCGCGAACGCATCACAACCTTCCTTCGGAAAAATCTGCCTGACGACTGGACTGGGATCGGCGCACTCGAGCGAGAAGAGGGCTATGAATTCAGCCTTGTGTGGCGCCAAAAGCTCGCCGCGGACGGGCTGCTCGCACCTGCATGGCCAAAGGAATACGGCGGCGGCGGCCTCAGCGAACTCGAGCAGGTGATCATCGCTGAGGAGTTCGTGAAGGCCGGCGCTCCCCTCGGCAGTGGAAACGATGCCTTCAGCATCCAGATGGTCGGCAACACGATTCTGCACTGGGGCACCCGCGAACAAAAAGCTCACTTTCTTCCCCGGATCATCTCCGGCGAGGACGTGTGGTGTCAGGGCTACTCCGAGCCCGATGCTGGATCGGATCTTGCTTCCTTGGGATGTCGAGCGGAACTCGACGGTGACGAGTGGACCATTAACGGACAGAAGATTTGGACCTCCGCTGGCCACGTCGCAAACTGGATCTTCGTACTCTGTCGCACCGACCTCGACGCGCCAAAACACCGAGGCATCAGCTTCATGTTGTGCCCGATGGACCAAGACGGAGTTGAGGTTCGCCCGATCCAAATGCTCAGTGGTGACGCCGACTTCAATGAGACCTTCTTCACCGATGCACGCACGCCAAAAGAGAACGTGATCGGTGAAGTGAATGGCGGCTGGGCCGTTGCGATGACCCTCCTCGGCTACGAACGTGGCGAGGCTGCCGCGACGACACCGATCGCGTTCCGAGCCGAGTTCGACAAGCTGGTCGAGTTGGCCAGGGAGTGCGGTAAGGACACCGACCCGGTCATCCGCGACCGCCTTGCCGGAATCTATTGCGAGGTCGAGATCATGCGGCTCCTCGGCATGCAGACGCTGACCAAATTCTTGAACGGCGGGCAACCCGGTCCAGGCGAGTCGACCTTCAAGCTCTATTGGAGCGAACTCCACAAACGGGTCACCGAACTCTCCCTCGACATCCTTGGCCCTGCGGCGATGACGCCCGAGGGCATCGCCAAGACGTCATTCGGCGGAGACCTTCGGGGCGCATCAAATGACGCCGGATCATGGGTCGGCGCGTTCTACAACGCACGCGCTGGAACGATCTACGCCGGTACCTCTGAGGTGCAGCGCAACATCATTGGTGAGTTGGTACTCGGCCTCCCGAAGGCGCCCAAGCCAGTCTGAGCGACGCTCAGAGCTCGCTGACGAAACCGTCGACCCAGTCGGCGAGCTGCTTTCTCATTTCCGGGTCGGCGAGCTCTCCGGCTTCGTCCAGCTTTTCGCCGTAGTTTCCGATGCCGAGGGATATGTAGCGGCGGTAGTCGCCACGCATGTGTTCGAAAGTGGCCTCGAAGTGAGCCAACACGCTTGCTCCAGCACGACCGCCGGGACTGGTCGCCACCGCAGCGAACGGAACACCGTCGAGTGCTCGCGGCGCACGAGACAACCAATCGATCACATTCTTCGTGACAGCGGGTAGCGAGCTGTTGTACTCCGGCGTGAAGAAGATGACGCCGTCAGCATTGGAGATCGCAACGTTGAGGGCGACCACGCTTTCGGGCAGACCGCGTTCTTCGACATCGCCGTTGTACAGAGGGATATCACCGATCGGGTGTATCGAAATGTGGACGTCTTCGGCGGCGAGAGCGATCGCCGCGCGAGCTACTGCTCGGTTCACCGATCCCGCGCGGAGGCTGCCGACGATCGCGATGAGGTTCGTTTGCTCCATGAGGTCATCCAACCACGCGGAAACGTCGATCGTTCGGCGAAAAACATGACATTCTCGTCACGTTTGAAACCGTATCTGACGCCGGTGATGTGCTAGGAGACGAGCTCAGGTTCGAACACATCTGGAGCCGTCTCGGCCACTGCCACTGCCACTGCCACTGCCACTGGCGGCTCGTGATGCTCGCCTTCGACATTGAGATTGGGCAAGATCTTGTCGAGCCAACCCGGGAGCCACCAATTCTTTGCACCGAGCAACTGCATCGTGGCAGGTACGAGGATCAGTCGAACGAGCGTCGCATCGATGAAAACCGCCGCTGCAAGGCCAAAGCCGAAGAGTTTGATGATTCGATCGTCTTCAAAAACAAAGCTCCCAAACACGACGATCATGATCGCTGCTGCGGCGGTGATTACCCGAGCGGTCATCGCAAGACCATCGGCGACCGAGGTCACCGGGTCACCAGTGCGTTCGAACTCTTCCTTGATGCGGCTGAGTATGAACACCTCGTAGTCCATGGATAGGCCAAAGACGATCGCGAACATGAGCATTGGAATGAACGGTTCAATCGGAGCGCCCTCGATTCCGAAGACCGATCCAAACCAGCCCCATTGGAAGATCGCGATAGCGATGCCGTATGCGGCGCCGATGGACAACATGTTCATGATGACGGCTTTGAGGGGGACGAGGATCGAACGGAACACGACCATCAATAGGACGAACGACAGTGCGAGCACCACGCCGAAGAACAGGAGCAGGCGAGTCGCCAAGAACTCGGTGAAGTCGATGTTCACGGCAGTCGCACCGGTGAGCTTGGGCTCAAGCGTTGTTCCCTCGATGGCCGGCGCAATTACCTCATCACGGAGCCGGTCGACGAGTTCTTCGGTCTCTTGAGACTGCGGGGACGAGGTGGGCTGAATTTGAATTGCTGCAGCGGTCGAAGCAGCAGGGTCTTCCTGGTTGTTCGGGAACGCGGGCGATGCAAAGGCAACCCCTTCGGTCTCATTGATTGCAACACTTAGTGCCGAAAGTATTTCCAAATCAGCGAGTGACGAGATCTCCGAGACGACTAGTAACGGGCCGTTTGCGCCATCACCAAAGCCGTCAGCGAGCAAGTCGTAGGCCTGACGAGTGGTCGTCTCTTCGTTGTAGTTGCCTTCATCGGAGAACCCGAGGTTCAAGCTGAGCACCGGAATCGTCAACACCAAAAGAATCACAGACGAACCGATCAGGAAGAGCCACGGGCGGGCCTGGACGGTTCGGCTGAGGCGATACCACACCGTCTCTCGAACCGGGACGTCTTTTCGTGCTGGCAACTTGTTCTTGAGCGGCGAGGCAAACGGCAGGTAGCCGGCAACAACGATGACCATCGCAAGTGGAACGGCGAAGAGTAGCGGCGAGATGCTGAGCCCCAAGCCGAGCAGCGCAACGGCGACAAGCCCGGCAGCGATCATGCCGCGCCAGCGCGTGATCTGGATCCTTTCTCGAACCAAACCCAGCGTGGCTGGCAGCAATGTGATCGAAGTAAGCATCACCATCAGCACCGTGGCCGACGTGGCGTAGCCAAGACCGGAAATGAAATCGAGTCCGATCAGCAACAGACCTAGGAGGGAGACGACCACTGTGGCGCCAGCGAACACGACCGAGCGTCCCGCCGTGTCGAGTGCGACAACGGTGGCACCCTCTGCATCGAATCCATCTCGGAGCGCTTCGCGGTAACGGGTGACGATAAACAACGCATAGTCGATGCCGACACCGAGGCCGATCATCAAGCCGATCGTGGTTGCGAACTCAGGAATGGTGAATGCATTCGAAAGTACGGCCATCACTGCGAAGCCGCCGGCGACGCCAAACACTGCCACGCTGATCGTGGTTCCCATGGCGACCACCGAGCCCATAGCAACGATCAGGACAGCGACGGCGAACGCGAGACCGAGAAGCTCAGATTCGGGGGGTTTGAACTCGACGAGTGCGGCGCCACCGATCTCGACGCGACCACCAATGGACTCCTCAAGACCGAGCTCGTCAGCCGTTTCGCGAAGGAAGACGCCCATCTCTGCAGAGGCGACTTGGTCTATCTCTTCAACAAGGTTAATCGAGGCGTAGGCGATCGTTCCTCCCGGTGAGATCTGTGGGTTCGGCCCGCCGTCGGGAGTTGGAAGGTACGGAGATCGAAGCGTCAGGCCATCGAGCGCTCGGCCATCGCCAGTTTCGTTCTGTAGGACATCGAAGTACTCCGAAAGTGCCGCAACGACCGCCGGGTCGTCCACTCCACGCTCCGTTTCAACAACTATGGACCCGCCGAGACCAGCGCCAAGGCCACCGAAGTTGTCGGTCAAGATATCGAAGCCGTCAGCGGACTCCGACTCTGGCACGGAGAAGCTGTTCGAGAAAGATGGTCCACCGAGCGCTCCAAGCGTCCCCAAGATCCCGGCCATAATGAGCACCCAGGCGCCAATGACAAGCCACGGTTTGCGGTAACACCAGCGAGCAAGCTTCGAAAACATGCAGATCTCCAGAAAGAAAAATTACGCTACGGATGAGTAGCGACAAGTCAATCGCAACATCGCGTCAAAGACACTAAGACGGATGTCACAGGCAGGATCGGCACAAAGCCAGCGATGATCCTTGTTGTACATTTCGCTACGACGAAGTAGCTATTTACGTAGAAAGTACTTTCTCCAGAGAGCCCGACGGTGACTCCATGGCACGTCCACGAAGCGAAGAAGCACGGCAGAGTGTTCTGACGTCCGCACTCGAGGTGATCGCCGAAGTCGGCGTCGGGGGGTTCACAATCGATGCCGTGGCGAAACACTCCGGCGTAGCCAAGACGACGATTTATCGGCACTGGGATTCGGGCAATCACCTGATCCTCGATGCTGTCGACACCGCGATCGAGCCATTTCCCACGCCCAATACCGGTTCCCTGCGCAGCGATCTGATCGAGCTCTACGGGTGTTTCCTCCCCGTGATGGAAGATCCGCGTGTGTTCCGAATGATGCTCGGAATGATCGCCCGAAGTGCTCAGGACGAGTCGTTTCGTGCCTTGAAGGCCGAATTCATGCAAGAGCGACACCACCCGCTGAAGACGATCATCCAGCTCGCACAATCACGCGGCGAGATCCCCGATGACCTCGATTTGGATTTTGCGCTCGACATCATCGAGGGCCCCTTTGCATCGAAGCGGCTCATGCGCGGCGAACACATCGCTGTCGAAGATTTGCCGAAGTACGTCGACGCGGCCCTATACGGCATCTGCGGACATCCGTGACCAGCCGTCACCTCTCCGGGCAAGGTTGAACCGTCCTAAAGTCGTCCCATGGACCTTCCGGTGATGCCGCCGATCAAACCAATGCTCGCCAAGGCGCTCGACGATCTGCCCGAAGGCGAGCTTGCGCTCGAGCCCAAGTGGGACGGATTTCGCTGCATCGTTTTTAAAGATGGCGACGAGATCGTGCTCGGCAGCCGGAATCAGAAGCCGTTCAATCGCTACTTCCCTGAAATCCTCGAACCGTTGAGAACTTCGCTCCCGGATCGCTGCGTCCTCGACGGTGAGCTCATCGTGGCCATCGACGGCACCCTCGACTTTGACGCGCTCGGCCAACGCATCCACCCCGCCGAGAGCAGGGTCAACATGCTCGCCGAAAAGACCCCGGTCGATTACATCGCCTTCGACGTCCTGGCGCTCGGCGATGAGTCCTTCCTCGAGACACCATTCGCCGATCGCAGACAGACGCTCGAGTCGATCGCAGACAAGTTCACAAAGCCGATCCACCTCGCGCCGATGACCACCGACCGTGCCCAAGCAATGGAGTGGTTCCACACCCTCGAAGGCGCTGGGCTTGATGGGCTGATCGCCAAGCCGCTCGATGGTGCCTATGTGCAAGACAAACGTGTGCAGTTCAAGTTGAAGCATGTGCGCACCATCGACTGCGTGGTCGCCGGTTATCGCATCCACAAGAGCGGCGATGGCGTCGGTTCGCTCGTGCTCGGTCTCTACGACGACGAAGGCGACCTCCGGCACGTTGGCGTCTCGGCGTCGTTCACCGCGAAAAGGCGGATCGAGTTGACTGACGAGATGGCGCCATACGTCATGACCGACATGAGCGAGCACCCCTGGGCGAGCTGGTCGTCGGGCGCAAGGCCGAGCACGGACGGAGCCCCAGAGGCGCATCAAGGATCGTCTATGCCGGGGGCGCCCAATCGTTGGAGCGGCGCCAACGGCCGAGACAACTCATGGATTCCGGTCCATCCGGAGCGCGTCGTCGAGGTTAAATACGTGCTCGCGACTGATGGACGTTTCCGCGGAACGACCCGCTTCATGCGCTGGCGCCCAGACCGCGAACCCGAGTCGGCAACCATCGACCAGTTCCCCACGCTCGAACCGATCGATATCGGAACGGTGTTGAGCTAAGCCGAGTCTTCGGGCTCAGGCCAGGATTCGCAGACGAGCAGTGTTGTGTTGCCGGCGTAAAGCGTGACGTCGAATCCGTCTGCGCTGAAGACGCCCTCGGTATCGGACCTCCGTTCGAAGGTTCCCTCGACCGAGCCGCGATATCGCCACTCCTCGGGGATCGGCCCGCCGTTCAACCAGGAGTCGCCGTCGTGACGCATCGATATGTCATTGCGACACCCCGAATCGATCGACAACGTGGGAGGACCGGTGAAGATGAGGAACGCGATCGTTGCCCCCGCGATCAGCACGATCGCCGACAACGCTCTCCTCCTCGACGACCGCCACGCGCCTGTTCCCGCCATCTCGCATTTGTATCACCAACTATTCTTGCGCTTGCCGTAGCCCCTGCTGCCTGGCACCAGAAGAGGCATCCGGTGCCAGGTACCAGAAGACGGGTTTAGTGCCAGGCACCGTTTGACGTTTGCTCGCGGACGGTCGGGCCGAGGGAACGCGCGAGGCTTCCGGAAATCGTCGGGCCGCGACTCTCCTACGCCAGTGAGTAGACGTACAGCGCGCCCGTTTCTTCGACGCGTCTGATCATGCCGGTCGTGAAGCCATCACTGCCATCGAATTCGGCGTCGAGTTGATCTACCAGCTCGATCGGCACGCCGAACAGCACTAACCAACTGCCACATGGAGACGTGCCGAACTCCGTGCAGTTAGTCGGCGCTCCGGTGGGCGGCTCAGGTTCGTTGACAGCCTGCCACTCGCCATACTTCGGATGCGACTCGTCCTCGTAGAGCTCGCCGGTCAGATACGGCCCAGTCCACCCATCGACGCCCGGATTGACGAGAAGGTCGCCGAACGCCTGCACGAACGTGCCGGTGTCGATCGTGAATCGACGCAACGCGCCTGTCCCACCGAGCACGTCGGTCGCGAGCCTCGCATCCGGCACGATCGGCTCTACTTGTGCTTTACCCAATGCCTCCACAAATGACTGGCCAAACTCATCGGCGAGCAAAAGTCCTCGAATCGTCCGGTGCGCTTCGCGTTCGACGCGCATGAGAATCACTCGATCAGAATCGGCGACGCGATCGAAGAATCCGGCCTTATCGAGGTCGTCCCAGTGAATGAAAACGATCTCCTCGAAGTACGGAGCAAGTTGTCGTTCGACGAAGTTCATCATCGAGTCGTGGACGACCACGGTTCGCCCGGCCACGACCTCACCTTCACCCTCGCTTCGATACGTCCGAACCGTGCGTGTTCCGATCAGCTCACCTTCGCTCCGATCGGTCGTGACGTCCGGGCGCATCGAGACCCGCACCGGATCGGGAACGTCGAGCGTCTTCTCGATGCTGAGACGCCGGTAGATGTCGCCGTTGATCGGCAGGGCCCGCTCGATCTTTCGAATCACCTTCGGGTCATAGATGTCCGGAGCGAAACGTTCGACGATGTCGCCGGCGACCAAACCTCCCCCTTCGAAGGTCCAGTGTGAATCGTGCTCGTAGTACCAACGTCCCGGTACGGCCTTATCTGCTGCGATGAGCGACGGAGCCAAGTCAACCGATGCTCCGGTCAAGTCGAGCGCACCACGAAACTCCGCACGCGCTTCACGACTGCACGTGGCCGCGATGGAGGCACGACCGCCAAGACGATGATCAAGAATCGCTCCCTTGTCCGATGCGACCAAGAACAACCATTCCTTGCCACCGGTTTCGGCTGCCTCGCTGTACGCATCGAAACGGTCGACCATGTCGTCGAGCTCGTACTCGCGTGTGCACGGACGGGTGAAGTCCTCGGCCAAGAACATCGTTGCACCGGGGCCCTCGACGACAGTCGCATCACCGGACGCGCCGAGTTGCAACCATGCGCGGTTCGCCCAGCCGGCCGCCGTCCCCCGAAGCGGCGTTCGATCGCGGATGTAGTCATTGAGCCCGCTGAACGTTGCAGCGTCGAACACTGCATCGCCGTCGAACGAGGGTCTCGGCGCTGGCGCACGTCGCTCGACCGTGTCCGATGAGGCCCCGAACGCACCAGCGATCCATGGCGCCACCAGCACGAAAAAGAAGACGGCGAACGTCGCGACGAGTGGCAGCTGTTTGCGGAGCGAAGGAAGGTTCATAGGTCAGAATTGGAAGTAGAGAAATGGGCTGAAGTCGTTAGCAGCAATGAGGACCATGCAGATCGGCAGAGCGATGACTGCGTACCCGATCCGAGCGAACTGTGGAGCAGTAGCGGTCGATGCAACGCCGGTGAGGTCGAGACGGCTAAGCCAAGGGCCCACCGACCGGTCGCGCGGGAGGAAGAAGGTCGCCACCCCAATGGCCAACATCAACGAATTGGGGATTGTCATGGCCGTGATCAGATCGGCGCCGATGGCACCTCCGGAGAAGGAGAACAGGTCGACGACATAGTCGCCGGCTTCACCAATTGTCGGCGCCCGAAAGAAGACCCAGGCGACCATGACGATCATCAGTGTCAGCAAACGCCGGGCGGCCGGGAAGCGCACGGCCCGCGCCAGGCCGGTTACTCGCTCGATGATGAGCCAGAGGCCGTGCAGACCTCCCCACACCAGGAACGTCCAAGCGGCACCGTGCCAGAGCGCGGTGAGGAAGAACACGATTGCGAGGTTGCGATAGGTCGCCAATTTGCCCGATCGCGACCCGCCGAGGGGGATGTAGACGTAGTCGCGAAACCACGACGACAGGGTGATGTGCCACCGCCGCCAAAAGTCCGTGATCGAGCTCGAGGAGTACGGGCGGGCGAAGTTCTCTGGGAACGTGAACCCGAACATTGTTCCGAGACCGATCGCCATGTCGGAATATCCTGAGAAGTCGAAGTAGATCTGCACGGTGTAGGCGAGCAGCCCGATCCATGCGGCGGTGGTGGGACGAAGATCGCCGCTCGCAAAAGCGGCGTCTGCGATCGGCGCCACGGAATCGGCGATGATCACCTTTTTGGCAAGACCGTGGACGAAACGGGTCGCTCCGACCGCAAGCCGGTCCGCGGTTATGACGCGCTCGTACAGCTGATCTCGGACCTCGGCATAACGAACGATCGGACCCGCGATTAGCTGAGGGAAGAGCGCTATGTAGAGAAGGTGTCGATCGGCCCGATCGAGCGGCTCAGCTGCCCCTCGCCGGACATCGAGCACGTAGGACAACGCTTGGAATGTGAAGAACGAAATGCCGACCGGCAGAACCCGCGTTGCGAGGGGATCGCCGTCGAGCCCAATGACGCTCGTGACGTCGAGTGCCACATCGGAGAAGAACGCCGCGTACTTGAACCACAGCAGCGGACTCAAGACGGCCACGATCGTTGCGATCGTCCAACCTCGCGACGCCAGCCGCTGCGCACCAATGAACGAAGCGGCCACGACCCACAAGAGAACGAGCGTGTAACTACCGGCGCCCCAGTAATAGAAGACGACGCTCGCGAACAGCAGCGCAAGATTTCGCAGACGATGCGGGACGAGCAACGTGACGGCGAGGACGACGGGCAGAAAGATCGTCAGGAAGATGGGTGACGAAAAGACCACGGACGGACACTATCGCCGACACGTCATCTCTTCTGGACGCCTTGGCATCGGATTCAACGTGCCGCGGATGTCGGGCGGAAGTCCCGACGACTAGACCACTGTGGCCAAGTCAATGTTCCGTGGATGTCGGGCGGAAGTCCCGACAACTAGGAGGCAGGAGAATCGGCGAAGGGGATCACGAGTTGTGGCACGGAGCCGGGAGCGACGTTCAGCGCCCACACGTCGAATACGGGCTGTGCATCGGTGCCCTCTTCGACATTCGGCAGGGCGTAGAGGATGTTGTCATCGTCGGCCCACTCGACCTGGTCGTCGACGGAGCGTGTCTCGCCAAGATCGCGTCGAGCGCCGCTCACAACGTCGATAGCCACGAGTTGGAAGACACCATCGCGAAATTCCTTGGCGACGATGGTGCGTCCGTCGGGCGAAACCTCGGGGCATGAGGCGTTTTCGTAGACGATGTCGAGTCGTGAATTGGAGATTGTTCCGGCGACGATCGATGTTGTGTTCTCGTAGCCGACGGTCGCGTAGAAGCGGTCACTGTCGAGGAAAGTCACTCCCCAATAGTTTCGATCCTCGGCGTTGAGAGGGCCACCGTCGATATCGAATGTGGCAAAGATGGTCTCGAGGTTGGCACCGACGCCTCGATCGACCGAGATCAGCTGCGTCGTCGTGGCGAATTCACCGGGTACGAGATAGCTGTGCCCAAGCGTGAAGCCCGTCCATGCGACAACTCCGCCATCGGGGGAAACGGCTGCGCGGCTTGGTTGGTTGACCCCGAACTTGAGCTGCGCGTTGAAGCCAGCATCGAGCAGCAAGCCACGTCCGCCGCCACCGAATCCGGCGGTAGCGGACAAGCAGATCCCGCCGGCCTCGTTGATGTCGAGCCGGTCACATTCGAGTTCGGTGACGTGACGATCCCCCGCGGAATCGATGTATCCAACGTACCCGTACTCATCGCCAGGCACCCGGTTGATGAACGCGAGAGCGATAGTGGATGGGTCGACTCCTGGTCGTGCGATCGGCACGGTGGTTGTGGTCGAGCGCGGCGTCTGCGCTGCACTATCTGCGTCATCTTGATCATCGCCGATGAGTGCCAATGACGACGGCGTGGTGCCGTTCTCGATGAGCTCGCTCGTGAATTCCGAAGGATCGAACTCTGCGATCTGCGCTTCAGCGCTCTCCTGGGCCCGCGTCGTATCGTCCTTGGACGACAAGACTTGACCGGCGAAATAGACTGAGCCACCAACCAGCACGAGCATCGCCACCACCAAGAGCGTGAACGAATTGACCCCTGATTCCGGTTGATCACCGTTCGGCGGTAGATCCTCATCGGTAGACCCGTCGGAGATCGGGGTTTCGTTCTCGTCTGCCTGCTCAGTCATCGATTCGTTTCATTCGCTGGGTCTCGCAAGAGAGCGGAAAGAGTGACAGCCGCGACCGTGAACACGAGTCCGGCCAGCGCAACCGTCAATGCCCTATCGACACCTACCCGGTCCCAAATGAGCCCGAACGACAGCGCCGAGAACATTCGTGCCACGCCGACCACGGTTGCAAGAAGTGCCAGCCCGCCACTTCGGTGTGTTTCGGGAATTACACCTGCGGCGAGTGCGGGAAGGACACCATCGGTGGCGGCGTAATACATCCCGAGCAACGTGAGCACGGAGATGATGGCGACAAGCGATGTGGGTTGAAAGAGAAGGACCACGTAGACCGAGGCGAGTAACAGCTGGCCCATCACCCAGATCCGAGCTCGGCCGAATCGATCCGCAAGGTTGCCGACCGGCGTTGCTGCGAGCAAGAACACGACGGCCGTTCCTGCGAAGAGGAGTGGGAACCACTGTGCGCCGAAGCCGGAAAGACCAATATTGGTCGACTGCTGCGCTGCCTTGAAGATCACAAGGTAGGCGAACGAATCGCCGATAGAAAACAGCCCGAACGCCCCACCGAGCAGCAAGATTCGACGAAACCCAGTGTTGCCCCAGTGCATCCGAAGTGAAAGTGCTTGGCGCGATCCGGTCTCGGGGGTTGAGATCCGAGGATTGCGAACCCACGTCATGATGATCGCGAATCCAACGAGCCCAAATCCCACACTCAAGAGGAAGACGGCGTCGTAAGACCCTGGCAGAGCCCACAAGATCGTTACGGCCAAGAGCGGACCGATCAGCGCTCCGGCAGCGTCGAGCGTTCTGTGGAAGCCAAAAGCTGTTCCCCACGCAGCTTCGGGGGTCGCCAGAGAAATCATCGCGTCGCGTGGGCCAGTTCGAAGACCCTTGCCTAAGCGGTCTGCCAAAAGAAAAGGAACGGCGGGCAGACTCGCAACCGCCGAACCCACAAGACCGACTCGGGTGAGCGTCGACAGGCCGTAGCCAAAGGCCGCGGTTTCTTTGGGGCGTCTCGTTCTATCGGCCACCATGCCGCCGACCATCCTCAAGACGGCATTTGCCAATTCGTATGCGCCTTGGAAGAGCCCAAACGCAGCTACTGAGTATCCGAGTTCGGCGGTCAAGAAGAGTGGGATGACCGCAGCGACCATCTCAGAGCTGATATCGCTGAAGAAACTTGTGAGCCCGAGCGCGATGACCGTGCCGTTGATCGCGCCTCGCCTCGAGCGTTTGTTCGCAGTGTGTTCGGGGCGAACTCCCAGACCTGTGTACACCTTGTGTACGTCGGCACGAAGGCGTGGGAAGTTCAGCGGTAGAGTCGGGCCGTGGCCTATCAATCTCTCTATCGCCGCTATCGGCCGCAGACCTTCTCCGACATTCGGGGTCAGGAGCACGTCGTCAAAGCCCTACGAAATGCGGTGCGCGACGACCGGGTCGGTCATGCCTATTTGTTGAGCGGACCGCGCGGAACCGGCAAGACCACCGCAGCCCGAGTGCTCGCAAAAGTCTTGAATTGCGAAAACCCGGTCGATGGAGAACCCGACGGCACGTGCAACTCATGCCTCTCGATCGAATCTGGAACCAGTTTCGACCTTCACGAACTCGATGCCGCCTCCAACAACAAGGTCGACGACATCAGGGACCTCCTCTCGAAGGTTGCCCTTGGGACGCCCGGCCGCACCAAGGTCTACCTCCTCGATGAGGTTCACATGCTCACATCGGGGGCCGAGAACGCTCTCCTGAAGACCCTCGAGGAACCCCCAGATCATGTGGTTTTCGTGTTGGCGACAACAGAACCCCACAAAGTTGTTTCCACGATTCGAAGTCGCACACAGCAGCTCGAACTCACCCTGATTCCAGCCGATCAGATGGCCGAACTCGTTCGCGAGATCGCCGTCGACGCTGGGCTCGACGTAAGCGACGAGGCCGTTGGTCATGTGGTCAAGGTCGGCGGTGGCTCAGCGCGCGACACCCTCTCCGCCCTCGATCAGGTGGTCGCCGCCGGTGGCATTGCTGACGTCGACACCTCGACCAACGAACTTCTCGAAGCGGTCGCCTCCCAAGATCCAGGTCTCGCGCTTCGTGCGATCGAGGCAGCGACGTCCCGAGGCGCCGATCCACGACGCATCGGTGAGAGCTTCGTCGATGCACTTCGTTCGGTCTTTCTCGTAAAGATGGGAGCCCCTCCAGCCCGATTGTCCGAACCGGAGCAGGCTCTGTCGGATCTCTTCGCCGGGCAGCTCTCAGCCGGCGGGATCACCCGGAGCCTCGAAGCTGTCGGCAAGTCGCTGGTCGACATGCGTCAGGCGCCCGACCCCCGGATCGATCTGGAAGTGGCCTTCGTGCGTATCTGTTCGGTTTCGGCCGACACAAGTCCGCAGGGTTTGGCCGCTCGCGTCGAACAACTCGAGGCAACACTCGAGTCGGGCGTCGCTCCGACAGCGCCGTCCAGCAACCCCGTTGAGCCTGCTCCGGCAGTCCAACAAGAGGCGCCGGCCCCTGCTCCGGTGGCCGCCCCAACCCCTGCTCCAGCCGCAGCACCTGCTCCTGAACCGGTCTCCTTCGAGCAGGATCCCACATCGTCACCCAAGCCCGCCGAAGCCCGCCCCGCAGATGCAGCCCGGGCGGCCCTTCGCCAACGACCCGGACAATCGGCGAGGCCAACAGCTCCACCGAAAACGGCGCCTACTCAGTCGTCCGCCCGTCCTGGCGGCGCGCCTCCACCGCCATCGCAGAGGGAGGCCCCTCCCGCGCCGAAAGAAACTTCTGCGCCGACTCCAGAGCCGGCCAGTGCCGAACCCGAAACACCGGTCGCTGCTGAACCGGCGAGCGACATATCGGTGGAGCGCCTGAACGCTGGCTGGTCGAACATGCTCGACGGGCAATCAACTCCGGCCCGCGCACGTTTCCTCGCCGGCCGAGTCGCTTCGATCGACGGCGACACGATCGTGTTCGTGCTCCCCTCCGACAGCCAGGTCAAGCGGTGTGAGCCATTCATGGCCGAGGTCGAGAAGGCTGTCGCTGAAGCCTTCGGCACGCCATTGAAGATCACCCTGAGAGCCGACAACAACCCCACGCCGTCGACCATGCCAGGAGCGGCACAGGCCGCGCCGACAACTCCCGTCGAGCCGCCCCAAGAAGAGGCCGATATCGACATACACGACCTCACCGATGCCGATGTCGGCAACGCGACCGTGGTCGATCGCATAGCTGGCGTCTTTCCCGGCGCCGAAGTCCTCGAAGAAGAAAGCTGAAGAACATGTCTGAACAGAACGATCCGGCCGAAGGCGCCATACCCGATCTCAGCGGACTCCTTGGTGGAGGCGTTGGTGGTATGGATCTTGGCGGCCTGATGGAACAGGCCCAACAGATGCTCGCCGGCGCTCAAGAGGCAGCGGCAGAGGTCGTCGAGGGTAGCAGCGGTGGCGGGGTGGTCAAGATTGAGGTCGATGGTGGGTTCAACTTCCACAACGTGACGATCGATCCATCGGTCGTGGACCCAAGCGATGTTGAGATGCTGAACGACCTTGTGCTCGCCGCGTTGCGCGATGCGTCGACCCAGCTCCAAGATTCACAATCCGATGCCATGGGCGGCATGGACTTGGGCGGCCTTGGCGGCCTACTCGGAGGCGGCTGACCCTTGGCCGTTTTTGCCGGACCGGTCCAAGACCTGATCGATGAGCTCGGACGCCTACCCGGCATCGGTCCCAAGTCCGCGCAGAGGATCGCGTATCACATCCTCAAGATTTCGACCGTTGACGCCACACGCCTCTCCACCGCAATCACCGAGGTGAAGGAACGCATCTCGTTCTGCGATCGCTGTTTCAACATCGCCGAGGGCGACGAGTGCGGGATCTGCAGAGATCCATCGCGCGACATGTCGGTCGTGTGTGTTGTCGAGGAATCGCGAGACATCGTCGCTGTCGAGCGGACCCGCGAGTTCAAGGGTCGGTATCACGTTCTCCAAGGCGCCATCAGCCCCATCGACGGCATCGGCCCCGAGCAAATCCGCATCGCTGAACTGCTGTCGCGGATTACCACCGAGCGCATCGACGAGATCATCCTTGCGACGAACCCGAACATCGAAGGCGAGGCCACGGCGATGTACCTCGCTCGGTTGCTCGAGCCGGTTGGCATCACGGTGAGCAAGATCGCCTCGGGCCTCCCCGTCGGAGGCGACCTCGAGTACGCCGACGAGCTCACACTCGGGCGTGCACTCGAAGGTCGCCAGACGCTGGGATCACCCAAGCCGAAGATCGGCTGACTTCGTTTCGACAGGTTCTGCATCGACTGGCTCGGCGGGCATTGTCAGCATGCCCGGTAGGAGCAACCCCAGCCGCAGGAACGTCGAACCCACGATGAAAAACAGACCGGCTCGCCAAAGAACATCGACTGCGACCAGGTCGATGAAGATCAGCTTTGCGGCGGTTGCAGCGAGGGTTACCAAGCCAGCCCTCACCACATCGCGGTCGTCGATTCGGCTTCCGAGCCACATCGCAGCCGTGCCGACCAATGCCCAGAGGAGTGAGATGATCATCTGACCTTGCACGACATCGCGGAATGTCGCGGCAGCCCAACCCAGGCCCAGGAGCAGTGTGAGGAGCCAGCCGTGTAACCAGAGATTTTCACGGCGAATTACCGTGGCGACAACCGCCGTCCCGACAACAACGGCGAACACGGCCAGCGACTCGGCGATTGTCAAACCTTCGACGAGCGCTCCGAGCTCCAGAAGCACCGCGGTCATGCTGAAGACGACCGTGCTGAGGATCGCCGCCACGACGATGACGTCAAGGGTACGAAAGCGGTTGGCAAGCCATCCAGCGATGAGCGATTGGCCCAAGAGCACGACGAGCAAAACGGGCCCAGAAACGAGAACTGCAAAGCCCACCGCCGTCGTGACCAGTCCAGCCGCCACGTGCAAGACGCGCATGGTGTTCCCCAGGCTCGATAGGAACAACGCAGCGAGCCCAAAGAGTGCCGCACTCGAAACCAGGATCCAGATCGGGTCGAAGCTGAGGGTCTGGGTTTCGGCCACGACGGACGCGATCACTGTTGAGATCCACGGGATGGCCAGTGCTGCCAAACGTGCTTCCACGATTGCGAGGGACGGCACGGTCTCAATGTCGTCAAGAGCTCGGAAGTCCAGCGCCTGGGAAGCCACGATCGCCAAGACCGACAGAATGGAAATCGCAGCCACGAAGACGTGTTCGACGTTGGAGACCGAATCGGAAATTGCGAGGATGCCAGCGCCGGTCGTGACGCCACCGGTGACACCTCCGGCCACACGCGCCACGAACCAGTTGCGCCGATGAGTGTTTATAACGACACCCGCGAGATAAACGGCGCCCAGGACGCTGAGGGTCGTGGCGTTGTCCGACGAGGCGAGCAGAAGTGTTCCCATCACAACCGCTGGCACGCTCGCCACCGATAACGATTGTGCATCGTGAAGACGAGCCAGGACGAGAAAGACGGCGATCGCTAGGGCAAACCACCCAACGGCGAACTCGAACGACAAGATGTCGAGCCCGGTGTACCCAACGACGCCCGCCACGAACAAGCCCGAAGCACCTGCAACGGCCACCGAGATCCGCCACGGGCGCCGGTCGGCGAAGAACCGAAACGAGGCCGCGATCGTGCAGAGCGACGAAATGGTGGCCAAGGTCAGCTGCGCCGTTGGGCCAATCCAGCTCCTCGTAACCGCTTCGGAGACGAAGAAGATCGCCGACGCGATCACCAACAGCACGCCGCCATAACGAAGGAAGGTCTCCGCATCAGCCATGAGGCTCCGAGGAGACTGCTCGCTCCTTGGCTCATGCCGGTTCGGCGGCGGCGGTGGTGGTGGTGGCGGTGGCGGTGGCGGTGGCGGTGGTGGCGGTGGCGGCACGCCGGCGGAGCCTTGATGCAGGTCGATCAGCTGACGTTCCGTCTCAACGAGGAGGTCTTCCAGCTCGACAATTCGTTTCGCGCGTGTGGTGTCCATGAACCAACGATGGCGAGATTGGTCAGCGCGAGACGTGGTGAAAACCCCTCATTCACTAGTGGGGCGCCCGTTCTGCCTGAATCGCTTACATTTCATAAAGATGTACTTGACTTGTGTTCGTAACTTTCGTAACTTGATTGCAATGTCACGTTCGGAGGTGGCTCATGGTCTTTCTTCGAACTCGACATGGGGTTGTTTGCTGCTCCAGTCGGTCGGACCATACGATCGCCCGCGCCTGATCGAGTGGAGCAGCAATCCCTGT
>JBLIMK010000041.1:0-30238 GCA_047638715.1 Verrucomicrobiales bacterium | reverse complement strand
CGCCCACCCGTATACCGACGCAGACCAGTAGAAGCCATCTTCGTCTAGGCATCCGCCATCACCAGTCCCCTCGGCTTCGGGGTGCGCGCTGTAGTCGAAGAACACGCGCTTGTTGGTCCGTCTCCCCATCTCAAAATCGTAGTCCCAGACCCAGATGATGAAGGTCGGGCTGTCGATCCAGTACATCCGGCCCCGATCGTGGTCGAATGCGAGCCCGTTGGGAACGGTCACACCGGTCTCGAGCTCATCAACGGCTCCTTCCGTAGAGATCGAATACAGTGATCCTTGTGCGTGGCCGTCGTCCGGCACGGGGTGCATAGTTCCAACGATGTATCGACCCCCATGATCGCAACGACCGTCATTTAGTCGATTGCCAGCCACGGACGCTTCGACGTTCACAAACAGTGACGTGGTTCCGGTTGCCCAATCGAGCCATAGGAGATCGGTCTCCATGGCCACCAGCAATGTCCCAGCCCGATCGGTTAGGACAAACGAGCCTGGACGACCCGCTAGATCCCGGGTCTCGATGGTGTTGCTCGCCGGCTCATACCGATGAATCTTGCGGCCCTCGATGTCGGCCCAGTAGAGCACTTGTTCGGTGTCGCTCCAGACCGGACACTCCCCCAGTGACGCGACAACATCCCCAACCTGTGAAACCTCATCCATCCCGTCAACCTAGCTGGCCGACCCACGGTGAAACGATCGCTAGCCTGAGCGCAGCGTTACGAGAGGCTTCACGAACATGGTAATAATTCCACGGCAACAGGTTCGGCGTGCACTGGTCACGGCATCGCTGCCGATCCGTTCTTTGCCGTTCCCGCTCGCTCGGCCACCAGCGAGCGACAGCTCTGGGCTAGAGGTCGCCTGGACAGGAAATGAAGAGGGCGCGTTCGGAGGCTCCGAGCCAACCTACGGAAATCATGCCGCGCCCATTCGCGCTTTTGATAGCTCGACGGTGGTGTTGACCGGTCGAAGCCGCTCGGTCACGTTCCGCAATACCCACGCGTTCGACGCCGATCGCCGGATCATGTACGAGAAAAATGTCTCCTTCGACACCCTCCCCGTTTCGCTTCAACGTTTGCAGCGACCCAATGCGACACACTCGAACGTGGCCTACGTGTCGAATACGTGGCCGACGAACTTCTACCACTGGCTCTGCCTCACACTTCCGTTGTTGCGGTTCTACGGATTGGCTGGCATCGATGTCGACCAGGTATACGTCGGTGATCGACTCACCGGCTGGCAAGCTCGATCGCTCGAGCTTGCCGGCATATCGCCGGACCAAGTGGTCACGGGAGCGTGCCGTGCCGAAACCGCTCACGTAGCGATCTCTACACGAAACGGTGGCGCGGTGTCGCCTGACCAAATCGAATGGGTTCGGTCCACGCTCGTCAAGACAGAGCCCATGCTCGGCGATAAGCGACTGTTTGTCGGTCGTGGCGAGACGACCACGCGCCGCATGATCGACGAGGAGATCGTCGCAACCGCGCTCGAGCGTGAATTTGGATTCGAATATGTCACTACGTCCGCGATGACGCTCGACGAAGAGATCGAAATGTTCGCCAAGGCCGAATCGATCGTCGCGCCATACGGGGCGGCACTCACGAACGTATTGTTCGCACCTCGAGGGACGAAAGTTCTTGAGCTTCAAGCGTTCGACGCCGATTTTTCGGCAACTACTGCCTATCTGGAACTGAGTCGGGTTCTCGGCAACCCGCACGCCTTGTTGCGTGGCGAACCAACTCCGGTAGGGAACACCGAAATCGCAACCGACATCAAAGTCTCCGTCGATGTGGTTCTTCGCCATGTCGAACAGATGCTTTCTGCGAACTAATCTGCGCGAGGCGAGGCTCGCCGGATCTTAGGAGTCTTCGTCTGCGAGACGACGCCTGATCGCGGCGTCCTGAGCGGCCTCCAGACTCGCGACGTCGTTGAGGTTGACGTACTCACCCGATAGTTCGAAGGCCGCAACACTGTGGCCCTCGCTGATTAGCCCATCGATGAAGTTCACGAAGTCGATCATCGGGCGACCGCTGTCGTATGCGTCCTCGAGCGCCTGGAGAACGTCTGAGTTCACGACGAATGTCGCCATGCCGAGAATGTCGTTAGGAATGGCAACCGGGTTCTCGACCAGCCGAATAACCCGTGAGCCGTCCTTCTCCACCGAGAAGTTCTTTTTGATCAGCTCGGGATCATCGACCGACTTGATCATGGTGACAGCGCTGTGGCTCGCGAAATCGAACGCCAGGAGGTCGGCGAAATTCGCACCGAGATAGAACTCGTCGGCCAACATGACACAGCCATGACGACCTGCGAGGAACGGTTTAGCCAGCAGAACCGACCAGGCCCAGCCCTTGTCGAGGTGATGATTGTCGACGTAGCTGATTCGCACGCCGAAGCCCGATCCGTCACCGAAGTGATCTCGGATCGTCTCAGGCATGTAGCCAAGCACGATGACGATCTCGTCGATGTCGAGGTCATCGCGCATGATCTCGATTAGGCGGCCGATGTTCGGCTTCCCGTCGATCAAGAACATGCCCTTGTGCATCTCATAGGTGTACGGCCGGGCGCGAATGCCGCTGCCTGCCGCAGGGATGATTCCAATCATTGATGAGGCCACGGTTTCCTTAGTGCTCGAATGAATAGTTGTCGTAGAAGTCACGAGCGAACATGAGCAATTCGTCGATCGTGCTCAGATCGCAGCGTTGGGCCATCAGCGCCATGCTCATCTCAAGGTTTGCAATCTCGAGCATCGACCGAGTTGAGAGATCGTCGATATCGCGAACGTCGGCTACCCCGGCGATTCCGAGGGTGCGCCTGGCCATCGAACAGGCGGCGAAGCCGATCGATTGTTGGAGGAGTTCGAACATGAACCTCTCCTGCAAAGCCTTGATGTCGCTCGAATTGAGCATGCCCGCATGCAACATAGCGGAATCGCCATGGTCGTCCCATAACGACAGGAAGCGGGACGAGAAGGTCGTCCAGATCTCACCGATCTGATCGATGAGCCAGGCACGATAATCTGCCCCACCCGACAGGTGTACATGTGCAGTCGCGCACAACAAGAAGTTAGAGATCATCTTGCCGACGTCGAAACCGAAAGGTCCGAAATACGCGAATTCCATGTCGATCACGTAACTCTCGGTCTGGTTGACCATCAAAGAGCCAGTGTGGAGATCGGCGTGGAGTAGCGCATCGGTCTTGGTCAAGAACAAGTTCTTAAACTCCAAGACATCGAGCTTGTACTCGGTGTTGTTGCGCAGGTTGGCGTCGGCCCACGCATCGGTCTTCGGGTTGGAGTAGTTCGACGAGTGAGTCATGTACGGAAATGTGAAGACAAAGTCTTCGGTCAACTTGCACAGCTCTGAATTGAGCGTGAAGCGGTCCATCAGCTGACGTCGCTCCTCGCTCGCCATGCCGTAGGCACTGGTACGGAAGAGGGTCTCGGCGAGGAACGTGCCGATGTGATCCGCCACGTGTGGGTAACTGATCCCATCGATCATTCCCCTCCGGAGAATGATGTGGTCATCGAGGTATTGCATGACCATCGCGCTCATCTCTTCGTCGCCATGGAACATCGTTGGGACAAACCCGGGTACGAGGTCGTTGTACAGCGACAGCGCCCGAATCTCGAAGGTCATGCGATCCCGGCTGAGCGGCCAACCCTCACCGGCGAGGCGAAGATACGGCACCGCTTGTTTGAGAATCACACCACGGCTCGGGTCGTCGACGTTGGTGACTCGGTAGACATAGTTGAGATTGCCGTCGCCGATTTCGAATACTTCGAGCTCGCCATCGCCAAGAATATCGTTCACGGCGGGGATGCCGCGCAGGTAATCGGGAACCGACGTGCGGTCGAGAATTCGATACATCGTTGGCTTCAGGACGCGACAGGTGCGGACGCGAAATCCCCGTTCGGAATCCCAGCCGCCTGAATTTCTGCGAGGACCTGGTCGTGTACCAGGCCGTTCGACACGAGCAAGTCCGTTTTGTCGAGTTTCCACTTGTCGCCGTTGAAGTCCGTGACCCGCCCGCCAGCTTCTTCTGTGCAGAGCACGCCTGCAGCCACGTCCCATGGTGAGATGTTCAGGGTGGTGAAAGCGTCAACGCGTCCCGCAGCGACCATGTAGGCCTCGATGGCCGCAGAGCCGATCTTGCGGAAATCCTTGTTCTTCTGATGGAGCGCGAACTCCATTTGGGCGAAACGCTGGTTGTTCGGATCGCCACCAGGGCAGCCCACGATGTAGGTCTTTGGGAACTCGGTCGTGGACGACACACGAACTGGACGCCCGTTCACGGTGCAGCCCTGATCCTTTCGGGCGACGACCATCTCTTCGATAAAGGGGGCAAAGATGACGCCTGTGATCGGTTCGTTCTCATACGCAAGACAGATCGAGACCGCGAAGAACGGATTGTGATTCAAGAAGTTGCTGCTGCCATCGAGCGGATCGATAATCCACTTGTATGGGCTGTTGTTGTCGATGTGGCCCGTCTCCTCAGTAAGGAGATCATGATCCGGGCAACGGTCGCGGATGAGATCGATGATGATCTTGTCGGCTTCGTGATCGTTGGAGGAAGTAACTTCCTTCGACAACGTGCGGTTGCTCACCGAGTGGACGTCATCGCCATAGATCGACGCATGGTGCTGTCGAAAATTGCCCAGAAGATGCTTGCCAGCGAGCGTCGCCGCCTCGACTGCGGTGTCAGCAAAGTAGTGCACGGTGGTCTCCCACGTTGAGCCGACGGTGCGGCGGATCACGGAAAGCTCAGTGTAACCGACGAAAAAACGAGCGGCCATAGGCACGCTGGTCCAGGCCGCTGGTTATAGCCGGGCTAGATCGAGGATTGTGCGAGCGGTTAGATCGATGTCATCAGCTGTTGTCGCCCAACTGCAAACGCTGATGCGGAGCACCGATCTTCCCTGCCATGTCGAACCGCTGCACCAAACAACGCCCCCTCCTTGCACAGCGGTAAGCAAGGCATCTGTCGCCTCATCGGTGTCGAGGCTCACGAGGATCTGATTGAGCGTGACATCGTTGTGAATGACCAGACCGCCGTCCCGAAGCATCTCGGCAAGTGCAGTCGCATGATCACAGAATCGATCGGTCAGGTCGGCGACACCCGAGGCACCGAGCGTCTTGATCACAGCCCACGCCTCGATCGCCTTGGCTCGCTGCGACATGTCGATACCTCGACTGACCGGCTCTATTCGACTCGACTCGGGAAGATAGGCGGCGCTCACGTCAAAGCTGCGGGCCATGTCGTTGCGGTCGCGCACAATGGCCACCGCCGAGTCGTACGTGGTGTTCAGCCACTTGTGCATGTCGGTTGCCCACGAGTGCGCACGGTCGATCCCCTTCACGAGGTAACGGCGTCTTGGCGACGTAGCGGCCCACAGCCCGAAGGCGCCGTCGATATGCATCCAGTGCGGCGTGTCCGCGAAATGGGTGGCGATGTCATCGAACGGGTCATGCGCGCCAGAATTCACGTTGCCAGCTTGAGCGATTACCAGGGTGGGGGGACCAGCCTCGGGGAGTTCGGAGCTGATCATTCTCCCCTGCTCATCGGCTGGAACAGTGATGACACTCTGGCGACCGAAACCGACGTAGCCAAGCGCCTTTGTAACGCTCGAGTGCGCAGCCTCACTGACCACGACGCGCAGCGGCGGCGCACCAAAGACGCCATCGTTCGGACTATCCCAGCCAAGATCGAACAACAACCGATCACGAGCAACGGCAAGGCAGAGCGCATTCGCGGCCGACGTACCGGTCACGAACTGGTGCTGGGCCTCTGAGGGAAGACCGAATAGGCGCGTCAGCCAAGCACCGGCGACAGTGTCGATGACACCAGCTGTTGGCGACATGACGCCGACGGCTGCGTTCTGATCCCATGCAGCGGACAACCAGGCAGCGCCAACCGAGACTGGATGGGAAGCACCTGTCACGAACCCGAAGTAGCGGCCACCCGTCGTGCTCGTCGTGCCTGGACTACCGGCCTCATCGAGCAGTTGCAAGACCTCGGCGGCGGGCGTTCCAGCCTCCGGAAGCGCCTCGACGAAGCGATTCAGGCCCTCGATCGACGATGCCTCGGGGAATACCGGCCGGGCATCTCGCTCACGTAGATAGGTGATCGAGCGAGCGGCGGCTTCAGCCAATATGTCGTCCATGGCTTGACGCTACCCCCACATCCAATCCGGATGCTGTTTCTGAAGGCGCCGAAGCGGAGCCCACAGGAAGCAAACATGACAGGGTAGTTTGAGGCATGGCAGGAGAGACCAACCTCGCGTTAATGCTCGAGTCTTTGTCGGTCACTGTGCGCCCGGACCAGTACGTCGTCGTGACCTTCCGAGCAGGCCAATCGGTGCCTGCACTCGGCAATGGAGTCGCAGCGGTGATCGACGAGCATGAGGGGCCGACGATCGTCGCAACGGTCAAGCGGGCGGCCTATGAGGGTTGGGCCCACGACTTCGTTGCTGCATGGCTCACGCTCGACGTTCACAGTGCTCTGGAGGCAGTCGGGCTCACCGCAGCGTTCTCACGCCAGCTCGGACGTGAGGGAATCCCGTGCAATGTGATCGCCGGATTCCACCACGACCACATTCTGGTGCCGTACGACAGGAGCGACGCTGCGGTCGCAGCCATCGAAGCATTGGCCGCAACACCCCTACCTGGCGGCTAGCCGAACAGAGCGCGGAACCGTTTGCCAATTGGCCACACGCCCGAAGAAGTGTTCGACATGACCGTGTACGTCATACCCGACGCCGGGTCGCGCTCGGAGAAGAACGAAACTCCGGGATCCATGCCCTCCAGCCACACGCGTTGTCCGTCGGGGCGAACCCAGAAGCCCATTCCATAGTCGCCGTTGGTACCCGAGTTTCTTGGCTCGGTCATCGATCGCACGATCGACGGCGACACCAGCCGGCCATCGAACAGCGCGTCCCACAGGGCACTGACATCATCGAGACCCAGATATATGCCGCCGTCTCCCGCACCAATCACGGGAAGATGGAAGACGTTCGTGCGGCCATCCTCGAGATAACCGAGAGCGACATCGGCCGGTAGATCATCGGAGCGGAAGAATCCTGCCGCGGACATTCCAGCGGGCAGCAGGATTCGATCATGCACCGCATCGTGGAATGATCCGGTGATCTGCTCGACGATGATCGAAAGCAGGACGTATCCACTGTTGTTGTATGCAAACACCGACCCTGGTTCTGATACCTGAGACAGTGGTGCCAGCAAGTCAAGATAGTCGCTTGGGGCATCAAGGGTATGTGCCGACACGTCGAGCACATGGTCATCGATGTTGCCGAGTTGTTCCTCGTCGAGATAGTCGCCAATGCCCGAGGTGTGCTCGAGCAACTGGCCAACGGTGACGCGCTTATCAATCAACGGGAGCCGGCCGCCCACCCACTCCACAACAGGAGCTTCGAGGGAAAGCAGTCCCTCTTCGACGAGGGACATCATGGCGAGCGCCGTGAGACCCTTGGTCGCGCTCGCTACGGCGAAACGCGTCGACGTCGATATGGGGCGATTATTCGCTCTGTCGGCGAAACCTCGGGCAAGCTCGACCCGACTTCCGTCGGGCTGCTCGACACGCACGACTCCAGAAAACTGATCATCCGTTCCCGGGCCAGTGGTATTCGCGAAGGCCGAGCCGACGAGCTCTTCTAGATCGATCTCCATCTCCGCAGTCATGCATGGAGCCCGAACACCTGAGTCGCCCCGATGATCCGAGTTTGGCCGTTGTTGTTTGCGGCACCCTTAGGTGGCGGGTAGTTCCCCGCTGGCTACGCCGAGGCGAATTATCGCCCGCCGCAATGCTCCCTTGGCGGCGGCATCTTCGCCATCGGCGACGATGGCGGCCTCAGCAGCCGCTTTCGAAGTTTCGGCGCGAGCAACATCGATGTCTTCCTTGCTCTCGGAAACATCGGAGAGGATCGTCACTTTGTCACCTGACAGCTGAACGAAGCCTTGATGAATCGCGAACACCTGAGCGCTCTCGCCCTGAACGATCTTGGCCGCACTGACCTGAAGCACGCCGATGAACGGAACATGGCCACGGAGAAACTCAAGATCTCCCCCACCAATGGTACGAACGAGAACCTTCTCCGCGTCACCTGAGTAGGTAATACGCTCCGGCGAGACGAGCTCGACCTGCATTACGCGCCAGCCTCGAGTTCCGCTGCCTTTCGAATGGCTTCATCAGCGCCACCGACCATGTAGAAGGCTTGCTCGGGAAGATGATCGAGTCCGCCGTCGAGTAGGGCTTCGAAGCTGTCGATCGTCTCTTCGAGCGAGGTGAAGACACCCTCTTGTCCCGTAAAGACTTCCGCCACGAACATTGGCTGCGACAAGAACTTTTGCACCTTGCGGGCACGGTCGACCGTGATGCGGTCTTCCTCGGTGAGCTCGTCGAGACCGAGAATCGCAATGATGTCCTGAAGCTCCTTATATCGCTGGAGCACCTCCTGGACACGGCGTGCGGTTCGATAGTGACGCTCGCCGACAACCTCGGGTTGCAAGATCGTCGATGTCGAGGCCAGCGGATCAACTGCGGGGTAGATACCCAGCGCAGCGATGTCGCGGCTCAACTCGGTCGTTCCATCGAAGTGGGTGAACGAAGTGAATGGCGCAGGATCGGTGTAATCATCTGCAGGCACGTACACGGCCTGAAGGGACGTGATGGACCTGCCCTGCGTGGACGTGATGCGCTCCTGGAGCGTGCCCATCTCATCGGCCAGGGTTGGCTGATAACCCACAGCTGACGGCATACGACCAAGAAGCGTGGAGACCTCTGAACCCGCCTGGACGAATCGGAAAATGTTGTCGATGAACAGCAACACGTCCTGGTTCTGAACGTCACGGAAGTACTCGGCCATGGTCACCCCACCGAGCGCAACGCGCAGACGCACGCCAGGCGGCTCATCCATCTGACCAAATACGAGCGCAGCCTTCGAGAGCACGGTCGGTGCATCTTCGCCAGCGCCCATCTTGGCTTCGCCCATTTCGATGAAGAGGTCGGTGCCCTCACGGGTTCGCTCGCCAACGCCAGCAAATACCGACACGCCACCGTGGTTCGAGGCAACGCGAGTGATCATCTCCTGGATGAGGACGGTCTTTCCCACACCAGCACCACCGAAGAGGCCGATCTTGCCACCCTCTTTGTATGGCGTGAGCAGATCGATGACCTTGATGCCCGTCTCGAACATCTTCGTCGACGGCTCGAGCTTGTCGAAGTCCGGTGGAGGACGATGAATGTCCCAGTAAGTGTCGATCTGGATCTCGGATGCGGGTACATCGAGGGGCTCACCCATGACGTTCCACACGTGACCGAGTGTCGCGTTTCCGACAGGCATCTGCATACCGTGACCGGTGTTGCGTACCTCAGCCCCGCGCACGAGACCATCGGTCGGCTTCATCGAGATCGCTCGCACGCGGCTGTCGCCGATCTGTTGTGCGACCTCAAGGGGTACGAGGATCTCGTCACCCTCAAGGTGAATCGTTAGCTGTAGTTGCTGGTTTATCTGTGGGAGATTCCCCCGAGGGAACTCAACATCCACAACGGGACCGGCGATGCCGACGACGCGGCCTGGCTTGAGTTCTGGTTCGGTGACGGTCATACCGTTGTACCTTCCGTGTGTTCGAGAATTGTTTCAATCATCGGTGTCGACTTCTCCTGACCCATTGCCTCGGCACCGCTGACGATCTCCATGATCTCAGTGGTGATCGACGCTTGTCGGGCTTGGTTCATCTCACGCGAGAGCGTCGTGATGAGGTCTTCTGCATTATCTGTTGCGGCCTTCATGGCACGCTGACGGCTTGCGTGTTCCGAAGCCGCTGACTCGAGAAGTGCCGAGTAGAGACGCGACTCCATGTAGCGAGGAAGCAGCGATTCAATAACACCGGCGGGCGACGGCTCGAACTCGAATTGGGCGAGCGCTCCCTTGGAACCCCCTCCAGCGGCAGCCATTGCCTCGGTTGTGACGAGGGGTAGGTAACGGCGGTTGGTCACACGTTGGGTACCCATTGTGATGAATTCGGTGTAGACGAGCTCGACGCGGTCGAGGTTACCTGCCGAGAATTCAGTCACGACATGATTGGCCACCTCGCGAGCGTCCTCATATCGTGGCGTGTCGGTCATGCCCGTGTACTGGGCGTCAATCTCATACTTGCGGAACGTGAAGTAGTCGATGGCCTTCTTGCCGATGAGGATCAGCGAGTAATCTGCGCCCTCGTTGCGGGCGACATCGAGTTGGTGTTCTGCCGATCGGATGACCGATGCGTTGTACGCGCCAGCAAGTCCACGGTCGGACGTGATCGCAAGAATGCCAACGCGCTTGGGCCGAGGCTCTTGACGCATCAGGGGATGGTCGACGCGCGCCCCCGCTGCCACGAGGTTCTCGATCACTCCCGTGATCTGCGTGGAGTAGGGCTTTGCGTCGTTGGCGCGATGCATTGCCTTGACCACGCGCGTTGCAGCAATGAGCTCCATAGCTCGCGTGATCTTCTTTGTGGACTGCACGCTGCCGATTCGGCGGCGCAGCTCACGTTCTTTGGCTCCGGGCATGGTGAATCCGACTCAGCTCTCGTCGTCCATGTCGATCTCTTGCTCGGGCAACGTGTTGTCCGCATCGACGAGGCGACTTTGCGACGCACCGGTCTCTTCAGCATCGGGTGCAGCATTGCTCACCACGGATGGAGCGAAGCCTTTCGCGAATTCGGCGATGAGGCCTTCGAAAGCTTCCTCATCAGCGATTTTCCCCGTAGCGGCAATGTCATCGAGGAGGCCCGAGTGACGAGTGTTGAAATGCTCAAGCAACTCGACTTCGAAACGCAGGACGTCAACCACAGGAATGTGGTCGAGGTAGCCACGCGTGCCAGCCATAAGGCTCACCACCTGCTGTTGGACAGGCATGGGAGTGCTCGTGCCTTGCTTCAACAACTCGGTGAGGCGGTAGCCGCGATCGAGCTGTGCCTGTGACACCGCATCAAGATCCGAACCGAACGAGGCGAAGGCTTCGAGCTCTCGGAACTGTTGCAGGTCGGACTTGAGCGTGCCGACCGCAGACTTCATTGCCTTGATCTGTGCAGCCGAACCCACGCGAGACACCGAAATGCCAACGTCGATTGCGGGGCGCACGCCGGACTTAAACAAATCGTCTTGCAGGAAGATCTGCCCATCGGTGATCGAAATCACATTCGTGGGGATGTATGCCGACACATCGCCGGCCTTCGTCTCGATCACGGGAAGCGCGGTGAGCGATCCACCGCCGAGTGCGTCGGAGAGGTTCGCGGCACGCTCGAGAAGGCGGCTGTGCAGGTAGAAGACGTCGCCGGGGTATGCCTCACGACCTGGTGGGCGGCGAAGCAGCAGCGACATCTGGCGATATGCCTCGGCTTGTTTTGAGAGATCGTCGTACACGACCAGTGCGTGCTCGGAGTTCTCCATCCAGTGCTGGCCCATCGCCGAGCCGGCGTAGGGAGCGATGTACTTGAATGGAGCGGGATCCGATGCTGGAGCAACCACGACGACCGTGTAGTCCAGTGCACCGTTCGCATCGAGTTCGGCGACGATCTGCGCGACGGTCGAGGCCTTCTGCCCGATCGCCACGTAGATGCACTTCACTCCAAGACCCTTTTGATTAAGGATCGTGTCAATGCCGATTGTGGTCTTGCCGGTCTTACGATCGCCGATGATCAGTTCGCGCTGACCGCGACCGATCGGGATGAGCGTGTCGATCGCCTTGATGCCGGTCTGCATGGGGGTATCGACAGGCTTGCGGCCAATGATTCCTGGCGCCTGAACCTCCATGCGGCGGGTCTGGACCCCTGTGAGCGGACCCTTGCCATCGATTGGCTCTCCGAGTGCGTCGAGAACACGTCCAAGCACACCATCACCAACAGGCACCGAGAGGATATTTCCAGTCGATCGAACCGGCTGGCCCTCTTCAATACCGTCGGTCGAACCGAGCAAGACCACGCCAATCGAGTCCTCGTCGAGGTTGAGGGCGAGGCCGACAGCCCCGTTCTCGAACTCGAGCATCTCGTTAACGGCAGCGTCGGGTAGCCCCGAGATTCGCGCAATACCGTCGCCAACTTGAAGTACCCGGCCAACTTCGACCATCTCAAGCGAGGGCTTGTACCCCTCGAGGTTTTTGCGAATTGCAGCCGAAATCGCTGCTGTATCAACACTCAGATCTGTCATGATTTCCTTAGAACGCCTCTCGCAACTTGGTCACGCGGTGGCGAACGCTACCGTCGATTACCTCGTCGTCGATGGTCGTGACGATGCCGCCGATCACGCCTTCGTCGACGACGGTCTTGATGGTCAGGTTCTTGCCGGTGGCCTTGTTGAGCGCAGCGGTCAAGCGTTGTATTTGTTCGTCGGTCAGTGGCACTGCTGAGCGGACCTCGGCGACCGACTGGCCTCGGGATTGTGCACCCTTTGCAACAGCGGCATCGAGGATACTCGTTAGCTCGTCACCACGATTGGCCGCTACGACCATCGAGATCAGCGCAGATGTAATTGGAGAAGCGTTCGATTCGAGCAGATCTTCGATGATCTGTTGACGCCGACCAACCGGAATGGCGCTATCAGCAAGTGTGGTCTGTAGCTCCTCAGACGTCTCGACAGCGCGGGCAACGGTGAAGAGTTGATCCTCTACCTCAGGGCCCGCGCCTTCAGCCTTGGCAACAGCGACGAGAGCGTCGCCATACCCGTTCACGAGTTCGGACGTCATGATCAGCTCCGTGATCCGACTTGGTCGATGTAGTCGTCGATCAGCGATGTATGTGCAGCTCGGTCGAGCGTGCTGCCGATCACGAGTTCAGCTGCTCCCAACGCAATATCGCTCACTTCGCCTCGCAGATCGAGCATCGCTTGTGCCTTTGTCGTCTCGACTTCAGCAGCGGCTTGCTGGCGCGCTTCGGCAATGTCGGCTTCGGCGCGACTCTGAAGGTCTGCACGTACGAGGTTTGCCTGCTCGCGAGCGTCGTCGACGATCTGGGCAGCTTCAGCCTTCGCATCGCCGAGTTTCGCGGTGTAGGCGGCGTGTTCGGCCTGCGCGTCGGCTTTGGCCTTGTCGGCTGCAGCGAGGTCGTCGCGAATCTTGTCGGCGCGAGCATCCATGCCGTCTTTGACCGCAGGGAACAACTTCCAGGCCATGAGGCCGAAGAGTACGAGGAAGGCAGCGCCACCCCAGATGATCTCGTTCACTTCAGGAATGATTGGACTCGGAGCCTCGACACAGCGCTCGAAGTCTTTCTCGATGGCTTCGAGTTCGGCCACTACTTCTTCGCTAGCGTTGCCGCCGGCTACCTCGTGTTCGATCTCTTCGAAGTGCTCCACGCCGACGCTAGCGAGCTCCTCAGCGATACACGAACCAACGGATTCTTCGCTCGCGGACGCAGGGCTAGCGAGTGCCAAAACGGCGAACGCAGTCAGCGTGACAAGGGCGAGTGATTTCTGACGTCTCATATTTCCTCCTTTTACGGGGTTGGTCTTGCTCTACGGCAGGAGGAGGATGAAGACGACGAATCCAATGAGGGCGAGTGCCTCAGTAAATGCGATTCCGAGGAACATTGTCGTGCGGACAGTTCCTGCTGATTCAGGCTGGCGGGCCATGGCTGAGATGGCGTTACCGACCACGATGCCGATGCCAATGCCAGGGCCGATAGCGGCGAGGCCATAACCGAGGCCAGCGCCGATGGCTTTGAGACCTTCGAGGAATTCCCCGGGATCAGTTTGGGCGATGATGCTCATTCTGTGTTTCTCCTAGTGTTCAGGGTGTAGCGCGCCACCGATATACACGGCGGTGAGGATGGTGAAGATGAAGGCTTGCAGTGCGGCGACGAATGCCTCGAAGCCGGTGAAGAGGACGAGTGCGGTGAATGGCAGTGCCGCTCCGATGTAGGTGGAGCTCCACAGGGTGGCGCTCAACACCGCGAACGTGACCAGCAAGAGGTGGCCGGCAACCATGTTCGCCCAGAGCCGGATCGCCAATGACAGAGGTCGGATTACGAAGACCGAGAAGAACTCGATCGGTGCGACCAGGATGTACAGGGCCTTCGGCACTCCCGGCGGGAAGATAGATCCAACGACGTACTTCACGAAACCCTGCGACTGGATCCCAACGACGTTGTAAATGACCCAAACCATCATCGCGAGCAGAATTGGCACAGCCATGCGGGCGTTCGCTGGGAATTGGATACCCGGGATGACCTCGAAGATGTTCGAGAAGAAGATAAAGAAGAAGAGCGTCGTGAGGAACGGGAGGAACTTCTTTCCCTCCGGGCCGATCGTCTGCATGACGACGCTTTCCTCAACAAATTCAATGCCACCTTCGGCGACGTGTTGCAGGCCACTTGGAACGAGGCCTTTGTTGCGCGATCCCAAGAAGAACAATCCGGCGGTGAGGATCACCGCTGCGAAATAGATCAGCACCGTCTTGTTGATAGCGAAGATCGTGTCATCGAAGAAGATGTCGGGCCACTCGAACAAGTGGCTTACTGGGGGAAAGTCGAGTGCGAGGATGCTCACCGCGATGAGGCTCCTTTTGTGAGGGACGAACGAGAACCGGTCCGAGGGGCGAGCCCTGGATAAGCCAACGTGGCAGAGATGTATCGGAGTTCCCAGGCCAGCAGCCCGAGGTGCGTCACGATCAGCGTGATCGCAAAGGGGGCGACCGAGAACCAATCGAGGTTACGAACAGGAAGCACGACGGCTGTAAGCAATGCAAGTCGTAATAGATAGCCACCGAGCACGCCGGCCATCATAGCCTCGGGCGAGATCCGTACGGACCATGTGATGAGCGAGCTTGCGAGGAGAAAGTTGACGAGGACGATCGAGACTGCGAGCGATGCTGAAGCGAGGCCAGCCATTTGCCAAATAGCGCCACAGATCACGATCAGAACAGGCCCGATCAAGAGTCCCTTGCGGACAAGATCGCGAGCGATCTCTCGTTCGGGGTCCGCTACCACATCGTTGTTCATATTCGAGTCGGTGGTGTCATCGAACTGCGCGCTCATTGAGGCGGCCCGGTCAGTTTCGCGTCTTCCAAATTATTCCGAGCTTCGGCGTGCGCTGCCATCTCGCGGTTGTATTGGGCAAGGAGGCGATAGATCGAGTACGAGGCAGTAAAGATGGTGAGTATCAGGATGAAGACTGGGCTCGTACCGAGCCAAGAGTCGATTCTCCAGCCAAAGAATGCAAACAACGCAGGAGTGGCGACCAACTCGAATGCAGCGGCCAGCGCGTCACCAGACTTTTGTTGTCTGAGCTCAGGGCTGATCTGTTGGGCCACGAAATATTCTCCGTACGTCAAGGCTGTAATTCGGATTGCGCCATTGCCGTGTTGCGTCGCTTGTGAATATATACACAAGCTCCCCCAAAGTGCAACGTTCTGCAAGCTGATATCCGGGACCGGGCTCGACTCGGGCACTCTAGTACAGAAAGCCTCCATCGTCCTCAGGCTTCGAGCCGCGCGATCGCAATCCAGCGTTCCCCGGCGATGGCGTAAAAGACGTATCTGACGCCATCGAAGGCCGGTCCTGCTACCTCGAAATCGATACCTTTCGTTGAGACGGTACAACGCTTGGCATCCCACTCCAGATGCTCGAGTCCATGGACCAGATGCGCCCGAACATCGTGCTGCGCTTTCGCGAAAGCCGCTCTGTCGATCCCTGACCTTGACCGCAGGTTCGAAACAAGTCAGCGCGACTCGGCGGGTGCAGACTCTGGTCGGGTAGCCGAACCGATGCCCGGATGGAAGATCGTGTAGAGCGCAAGCGCCAGTGCGCCGCCAGCGAATGGCAAGGCAGCCGCGCCCGACCCGGTGAGCGTGGAATAGAGCACCAGGCCGCAGAGCAACGCTGTCCAGAGCCACAAGATCAGGACCGTGCGTCGATGGCCGTGGCCGAGACGCATAAGCCGATGATGGAGGTGTTCCTTGTCCGCCTCGGCAATGCCAACACCTTTGCGAGTGGCTCGACGCAGCACCGCCAACGTGAGGTCGATTAAGGGCACTCCGAGCAGCAGCAATGGGATGACCAATGGGGCAAAGAAGAAGAAGACCTGCCCCGACACCGCCTGATCGATGCGGCCGCCAACAGAAACCGTGGACGCAGCGAGCATCAGGCCCAACAGCAGCGCTCCCCCATCGCCCATGAACGTCTTCGCGGGGTGCATGTTGAGCGGCAGAAATCCGAGGCAGACACCCGCCGTGATGACGGCGAGCAACGCTCCAGGGTTCGAGTCGAACAACACGCCGTCTCTGCCGAGTTGCACGGCGTAGATGAAGAAGCTTCCCGATGCAATGGCGACGATGCCGCCAGCAAGACCGTCGAGCCCGTCGATCAAGTTGACCGCGTTCGCCATGACCAAGAGCCAGATGACCGTGACGACGACGGATAGATCGGGCGATAACTGGACGAAACCCGTGAACGGCACCCGGAACCACAGAACCGATACGCCGGCGAGGGAGAGCACGACGCCGGAGAGAACGATGCCAGCTACTTTCGCTGGCGCCGAGACCTCTCGGATGTCATCGGCTACCCCGACCGCAAAGATGATTAGGGCAGCCACGACAACACCCGCAATGTCGGTGAACGACCGAAAAACCGCGTCGAATGTGCCCATTGTCCAGGCGGCGAGCAAGCCAGCGCCCACGCCGCCCAGCATCGCCAGACCACCAAGGCTTGGCGTTGGCGACTCGTGCACTTTGCGGGCGCTCGGCGACGCGATGGCGCCGACTCGGAACGCGAGGATTCGTGTGAGCGGGGTCAACAAGAGGGTGACTACCGCAGCGACCGCGCCAACGATCAGGAAGTCATCCATTGAGGCCATGGTGATATCAGTATTCCCTACTCAGGGTCGAACAGTGTGTGATCACATCGGGGAGCCCACCCCGCGACGGCTCGCTGGCGCAGGCCAGCACCCTCAGGGTAACGGCTAGTCCGGGTAGGGGGTGAAACGGCTGCAGAGATCGGCGACCTCGGCTCGAAGCGACGCCACCGCTGCAGCATCGTCGCGGTTTTGAAGCGTGCGGGTGATGAGGTCAGCGATGCTGTCCATCTCCGCTTCCTTCATGCCCTGCGTGGTTACGGCGGGAGTCCCGATTCGCACACCGCTCGTAACAAAGGGCGACCGAGGGTCGTCGGGGATCGTGTTCTTGTTGAGCGTGATCCCCGCGTCGTCGAGCACGTTCTGGGCCTCCTTGCCCGTCAGTTCTTCATCGAACGTCCGGAGGTCGACCAACAGCAGATGGTTGTCGGTACCACCCGACACCAGACGGAAGCCGCGGGTGGCGAGTGCCTCTGCGAGGGCAGCTGCGTTCTTCACGATCTGGGCTGCGTACTCCTTGAACTCGGGCATCAGTGCTTCGCGGAACGCGACCGCCTTCGCGCCGATGTGGTTCTCGAGCGGGCCGCCCTGCAGTCCGGGGAAGATGGCCTTGTCGATGGCTTTGGCGTGCTCGGCGGTCGAAAGGATGCAGCCGCCGCGTGGTCCGCGAAGGGTCTTGTGGGTGGTAAAGGTCATGATGTCGACGTAGGGCATCGGGTTGGGATGTGCGCCTCCGGCAATGAGTCCGGCGATGTGTGCAGCGTCGAACATCAGGAGTGCGCCGACCTCGTCAGCGATCTCGCGGAACGGCGCTGGTTCGATGATGCGCGGGTAGGCGGTTGCGCCGGCGATGATCATCTTTGGCTTGTGTTCGCGGGCGCGGTCGCGAAGCTGGTCGAGGTCGATGCGTTCGTCGCTGCCGGTGACCTCGTAGCTGACGAAGTTGTAAAGTTTGCCGCTGGCATTAACAGGCGAGCCATGAGTGAGGTGGCCACCATGGTCGAGGCTCAAGCCCATCACGGTGTCGCCGGGGTTCAAAAGGCCGAGGAAGACGGCCATGTTGGCGTTGGCGCCGGCGTGTGGCTGCACGTTTGCATGATCGGCGCCAAACACTTCCTTGGCTCGCTCGATGGCGATCGCCTCGACCGAATCGACCACCTGATTGCCGCCGTAGTAACGCTTGCCCGGGTACCCCTCGGAGTATTTGTTCGTGAGGACTGAGCCGGTTGCCTCCATCACGGCCGGTGAGGTGAAGTTCTCGGACGCGATGAGCTGCAACCCAGAGTTGAGCCTTGCTTTCTCATCGTCTATCAGATCAAAGATTTTGGTGTCGCGAGATCCTGGCCACGGCATCGTGGGCCTCCAAGAGTTGGTGGGTAAACCGAATCGAACAGTACAAGCCGTTGCAAGGCAGCGCCCGTAGGAAATCAAGAAAATTGCTGTGAAGTTTCGGGGTCGGCAAGTGGCGCCCTTGGCCCCGTTCGTCGACGCGTCGACGTCGAAATCGCCGGTATGTCCGAAAGCGCCTCAACGTTGCCCTCACGTTGACCGATTGGGATGCGAGGATGGTCGCTACTCGGCGACCACCGCAATTCTTCGCGGACATGACAAGGGCAACGATGTTCAACAACGCATTCGACGGCAAGAAGGTTCTCGTCACCGGGCACACTGGTTTCAAGGGCACGTGGATGACCATCTGGCTCCAGCAAATGGGCGCCGAAGTCGTTGGGATCTCCAACAAGATCCCAACCGACCCTGCGCACTTCGCGGCTGCCGGCCTCGAAGACTCGATGAAGACCCACTGGCTCGACATTCGTGACGAGGAAGCCGTCCCCGCCGCTGTCGCCGAAGAAGCGCCGGACTTCGTCTTCCACATGGCCGCCCAGGCGTTGGTCAAGGCGAGCTACGACGATCCGGTCGGTACGTACACGACCAACATGGTCGGTTCGGCAAACGTGCTCGAAGGACTCCGACGTCTCGACAACCAGTGCACCGCAGTGATGATCACCTCGGACAAGTGCTACGAAAACGTCGAGACCTATTACGGCTACCGCGAAGATGATCGCCTCGGCGGCGCTGACCCGTACTCCGCGTCGAAGGCCGCAGCCGAGATCATCATCTCGAGCCACACCCGTTCGTTCTTTGGTAAACCCGACGACGAGCGCAACGTCCGCATCGGCGTTACGCGAGCCGGCAATGTTGTCGGCGGCGGCGACTGGGCTGCCGATCGGCTCGTCCCCGATGTCGCCCGTGCATGGTCGGTCGGCGAAAACGTCACCATTCGTCGTCCGCAGGCAACCCGCCCGTGGCAGCACGTACTCGAACCAATCAGCGGCTACCTGCTTCTTGGCGCCGAGATGTCGGAGCGCCCGGAGTTGCATGACGAGGCCTTCAACTTTGGTCCGCCAGCCGAAGCGGTGAACCCAGTGCGCGACGTTGTTGTTGCGCTGAAGGACCACCTGCCCGGCCTCGACCTCACGATCGATGAGAGCCAAGCGCACTTCCACGAAGCTGGCTTGCTCAAGCTCACCTGCGACAAGGCACTCAGCTACCTGCAGTGGAAACCCGTTCTCGACTTCGATGAAACAATGCAGATCTCCGCGGAATGGTTCCGCAGCTTCTACCAAGACGGCGCCGAGGGCATCCGTGCAATCACCGACGGCCAACTCGACTATTACACCGACCTCGCTGCGAAACGCGGGCTGGTCTGGGCGAACGACTGATGCCAGCACACTTCACTGCCCTTCGCCGGATCGAGACATCCGGCGGCGAGGTGATGAAGGCACTGCACGCCGATGAACCCGACTTTAACGGTTTAGGCGAAGCCTATTTTTCTCGGGTCAACCCGGATTGTGTACGTGCTTGGAAGCGTCATAACGAAATGACGGTCAACGTCGTCGTGCCGGTGGGCCACGTCCGTTTTGTCGTCGTTCAGATCGACAGCTCCGACAGCGCCAACGCCGATGCAGAAGCCCTAAGCAACGCCAGCTTCGACGAATACAACCTCGGCCCTGAGCACAGCTACGGGCGACTTACGGTCGAGCCCGGAACGTGGTTTGGCTTCAAGGGCGGTATCGACGGTGGGTTGGTACTCAACCTCTCCGACATCGTGCACCGCCCGGACGAAGCGGACGGCAAGGACCTCGACGACTTCGGCTATGACTGGTCCACAACCTTGTCGGGATTGCCGCTCGACAACCACGCAAACACGAAGCAGAACTAGAGGACGTTACGACATGGGAATTTGGCATCGACTACAACGACGAGCGGACTCCACCGGCGACGCATCGGTGGCCATCGTGGGTGCTGGTTACGTCGGCACCGGCGTCGTTCACGCGATCGCACAGTCGCCGGGCATGCGCCCGTCACTCATCGTCAATCGCAACACCGATCGTGGTGTAGCGGCCCTCACACAGATGGGCGTGGCCGCCGACGACATCGTCGTCACCGATTCCGTCGACAGCCTCACGTCGGCAATTCGCGCCGGACAGCCTGCCGTCACGAGCCATGCGTCGGTCATTGCCGAGCTCCCGATCGACGTTGTGGTCGAAGCCACCGGTGCGTTCGACTACGGCACCGAAACAATCCTGGCCATGCTCGATGCGGGCAAACACGTGGTGTCATTCAACGCGGAATGCGATGCTCTCCTCGGCTGGCTCTTTCACCAGCGAGCCCGAACGAACGATGTGATCTACACGATCGCGGACGGCGATCAGCCGGGCGTTCTCTTCCGACTGCAGCAGCAAGTAGAAGCCATGGGTTTCGAGGTCACCGCGCTGCTGAACTGTAAGCGACATCTCGATGTGCATCAGAACCCCGAGACGGGCGCTGGATACGCGGCGCGTGACACAACTTCGGCGCTTATGACCACCGCCTTCGGCGACGGCACCAAGATGCAGGTCGAGCAAGCGGTCGTGGCGAACGCGACGGGGCTCGTGCCCGATGTTCGAGGCATGCACGGCATCGTGTCGAACGTGGCCACGGCGGCTGTCGACATCGGATCTGTGCTGTCAGGGCCAGGTCGGGTCGACTTCACCCTCGGCGGCGACTTCGGCGCCGGTGTTGGAATCCTCGGCCAACACCCAAACCCCGATCTTCACGAAAAGGCAATGCGCTTCTACAAGATGGGCGACGGGCCGAACTACTTCTTCTTCCGCCCGTACCATCTGGTTCACCTGGAGGTTCCGCTCACGATTGGTGAACTCCTTCTCGACAACGAACCACTCGTGACGGTGGATGGACCACATGTTGCTGAGGTGATCGCCATCGCGAAGAAAGACCTCGCAGCCAACGAAGACCTCGACTGCATCGGTGGCTTCAGCGCATACGGCCACATCGATACCGCGGAGAACGCTGCCGGCTACTTGCCGATCGGCTTGGTCGAATACGCGTCGATGACCGCACCTGTGGTCCAAGACGCTCCGATTCCGCTCGACGCTGTTTCGCTCGATGAGTCGAAGACCGTGGTGCGCGAGTGGCGCGCACTGAGTGGCAACCCTGCATGATCTTCACGGAGACGCCTCTCGCCGGGGCGTTCACGATCGACCTTGAGCCGATCGAGGACGACCGCGGATTCTTTGCACGAGCGTGGGCGGCTGACGAGTTCGAACAGCACGGGCTGAACGCAACAATTGCTCAAACAAATATGAGCAAGACCCTCGCGGCCGGCACGTTTCGCGGCTTTCACTGGCAAGACCCGCCATTCGGCGAAGCGAAAACGGTGCGCTGTATTGCGGGATCGGTCTACGACTGCATCATCGACATGCGACCGGAATCGCCGACATTTCACCAATGGTTCGGCGTTGAACTGAGCGCGGAGAACCACCGGACGCTCTACATCCCAGAGCAGTTCGCGAACGGCTTCCTCACCACCGGCGATGACACCGTCTTGCTCTACAACGTGACTCGGCCATATGAGTCGGGCAATGAGCGAGGGATTCGCCACGACGACCCGACGATCGCCGTCCAGTGGCCGCGTTCG
Source organism: Verrucomicrobiales bacterium (assembly GCA_047638715.1). Taxonomy (GTDB): domain Bacteria; phylum Actinomycetota; class Acidimicrobiia; order Acidimicrobiales; family SHLQ01; genus SHLQ01. The sequence continues at coordinate 8,415 of JBLIMK010000041.1, read as the reverse complement.
GTCGAGTTCGTGAGCGACAAAGACGCCACCTGGCCACACCTGGCCGTTTAACGCCTCTGGTACGACTTGGCCTGTCTGACGCGACAACCCGTCGCCTGAGGTCGATCAGCCAGATTGACGAATATCAGTAAAAAGTCCGATCTGGTTGGGACCTTCGTAGGTCGGTCACTATTATTCATGACTCGTCACAAGAAACGAATGAATCGCTCGCTCTCCTCAATCCGCCATTTGGCGAGAGCTAATTGCGACACGCTGGCCCCTAAATCATCAGAACGAAGGTAATTTGCGCATCAATTCTGGCGGAGCTGCGCACGACAAACGTCAGGAATACGAAACTGTGAAGGCCGAGCAGACAGATCAGGCAATTAGCCCGTTGCGGGACCGTTGTACGATTTTTAAGAATTGTGAGAGAGCCGACGAGCATCCGCTCCAACGAAGCTATCGAGATCTCAGAAGTGAACGGGTGGTTGAATACGGCTGGATCGATCTCCGCGAAGGCTCCCGCGACCACGACGCCTATGACGAGGTTGGGGTACGGACGCTAAGCGTTCTGCTTCATACCACCGATGGGCGACTCAAATCTGGGGCTCGTGTCACCGTGGCTGACGGAGCGTCCATCGCTGAGAGTTTGTCGGCCTCGATGTGGCCCGAAGAACAGCGACAAGTGCTCGCTGGTCACTCGAGCATTGCCGAATATTTTGCAGCCGGCGATCTCGTCGACTGCACACGCCTGCTGCTTGGCGATGGATCGGGGCCAGCTGACGCGATTGAACTCATCGGAGCCTGCGTTGCGGCCACCGGCGGGCTCATGGGCACATACATGTCTGTCCAGAAGATATTTGTCGACTTCTTCGCCGCGTGCGGGATTCCCGTCGAGATCATTCACGAACAAGAACTGGATGGTGTGCCAAGCGCCTTCATCATGATCAGGCCGCCCGAAGAGCTCAACGTTGACAACCTTCGTACCCGGCAGAGCTTGAGTCGCGGCGCGCTGCTCGTCGATCCTCTCGCGGCCCCCGGCTACTCGTTCTACTCGGCTCCGGATATCGACATCCGTGATCACGTAATTGCTGATAGGTACGAGAATGTAGTCACAATGGCTAAACTGATACAGCGATAGGCCGACTTTTGGAGTGTGAGCAGCAATAAACGTATCGCTCGATACTTCGTAGTTTGCGCGGCCCTGGCTATCCCAGGTGTCATTGACCCATCTGGGCCCGGTGGCGGCCTCGTCGTTCTCTGGTCGGTCGTGTGCGCAGGCCTCGTCATTGCTCGGGCAGTCGCGCCGCGTCCGAGCGGCCCATCGATACTTCCGTTGCTCGCGTCGACCGGTGGGCTGATGACCACGGGCATCATCATTCGAGGCATCCATGGCGCAGCCACCGGCGAGCTCTTTCCCTACCCTTCGCCCGCGGACATCGTCCACTTTCCGGCCTATATCTTACTCCTCCTCACTCTCGTGCAGCTTCATCGCCATCGCTCGACAGAGCGAGATGTCGACGCGTGGCTAGACGGCGCTGTCCTTGCACAAGCGGTGTCCATCGTCGCCTGGCTGTGGTTCTACGGCGACTTCGTTCAGAACAACGCCATCCCGCTGCCCACCCGACTGATCAACGCCCCATACGACCTCGTCCTGCTAATTTCCGTGATGCTCCTTTTGCGGATCACGGCCACGCCAGGTCGCCGGCCGCACGCCTATCATCTCCTCGGCGTCGGAGTCGGTGCACTACTGATCGTCGACTTCGCATCCGCGATCTCGCTCGCTGAGGGCGCGGGTCTCTCAGTAACCGTCGGGTTGAGTCCGTTCGTCTCGGGCTTCACGCTCGCCGCCGTTAGACATCCTTCGATTCACGAGATGTTCCGCGAGCAGGAACAACGCGAGTTTCGGGTCGGCAAGCTTCGGCTCAGCCTTCTCACCGGAACTATTCTCAGCCCTGCACTCATCGCGTGGTTCGGAGGTTTCGAATCAACGCTCGACGCCGCGGTTCTCGTCGGACTATCCACGATGCAAGCCTGCACGGTGACCGTCCGTGTAATTCGTCTGCTACGTTCGCAACAAGAGGCGGCTCACCTCGAGCGGATTCTCGCTGCGCAACTGTCATTCATAGCGAACCTTCGTTCCGTCCCCGAAATATCCGAGCAGGTCCCGCGGTCGGCGCGCATGCTTGCCCCCGACGGCGCGTGGGTACGATTGGGTCATTCGACAACAAATACCAAGTTGGAGATTCCTATTCCCGACGTCCTCTGCGCCGCCGGTGGAGATGACAAGCTTCTCATTTCGGGAGCGCCCGTCGACGAGCGTTCCAAGCGTCTCATTTCGACGCTCGTAAGAGACGCAGGGCTTGTTGCTAGCTCGATCGAATCTCGCGCAGACGACGAGCGCCGCGCCTCGCAAGAGGAGGCCAACCGTCGGATCGCGGCGAATGAACAACGTTTCCGAGCACTCGTTCAAAATGCGAGTGACGTCGTGTTCGTCATCGATCATTCAGGAATCGTGACCTACGCCTCCGACGCCGCCGAACGGGTCCTTGGTTACCCGGTCGAAGATTTCATGGGCCATTCCCTCGAGTGGGCTGCGCACGAGAACGATTGGGACGCAGCCCGCGAGTATGTGGAATCCTTCCTGACCGGAACGAGCAGCCGCCAAGAGCACGAGATTCGTGCCCTTCACGCCGACGGCAGCATCCGTCTTCTTGAGTGCATCCTCACTGACATGAGCCACGTCGAAAGCGTCGGCGGAATCGTCATCAACGTCACCGACTCGACCGACAAGCGAATGCTCGAGAGCAACTTGCGCGATGCTGAGACGACCGATCCGCTCACCATGCAGTTGAATCGAACCGCGTTCATTCGCGAGGTCGACTCCGCAATTCGTCGAGCGTCCGTGTCGGCCGCGTCGGTCGCACTCGCGATAATCAACATCGACGATTTCCGGATGATCAACGAGGGCTATGGCACATCGATCGCCGACCAAGTGCTTATCGACATGGCTCACAGGATCCGCCAATCGGTGCGTATCGGCGATGTCGTCGCCCGTCTGAACGGTGACGAATTCGGGATCCTTATGCCCAGCGGCTACAGCACGATCGAAGCCGAACAATTCGTCCAACGCGTCCTCGAAGGGATTTCCGAGCCGCTAACCGTCAACGGACGCGCGATCACCCTTCGCGCCACCGCGGGTCTTGTGCTCGACACCGATGGCGACGCAACCGGCATCGAGATGTTGCGCGACGCCGACACCGCCCTCGACGCCGCGAAACAAAGTGCACGTGGCGGCGTCGTCCTGTTCGAAGAATCGATGGGCCAAGCGATCTCCGAACGAGTCGAGCTTCGCAACTTGCTACGCGAAGCCATCCAGGACAACCACCTTCGCCTCGTCTTCCAGCCGATCATCGACATGAAAACGGGCAAGATCGTTTCCATGGAGGCACTATCACGGTGGCATCACAAGGGTCGCGGCAACATCGGTCCTTCCACCTTTATCCCAATCGCCGAATCGGCCGGCATGATCCAAGAGCTTGGCGAGTGGGCGCTCCGCACTGCATGTACGCACGTCGTCGAGTGGGCTTCGCAAGGAATCGACGGCTTCACGGTCAGCGTGAACATGTCCGCCCACCAACTCCGCGAAGAGAACGTGATTGCCAAGGTCAAGGCCATCCTCGATCAAACCGGCGTCGACCCGTCACGCATCACAATCGAAATCACCGAATCTGTCCTCATCGACGACACCGATTTCATCGCAGAACGGATCCGCAAACTCCGTGAGCTCGGACTTAGCCTCGCTATCGACGATTTCGGCACTGGTTACTCGTCGCTCAGCTACCTCCGTCGATATGAATTCGACGTCCTAAAGATCGATCGCAGCTTCGTTATTCCACTGGCAGACGGCGCGAACATTCGTGAACGCGAGATCGTCAACGCGATGATCAAGCTCGCTCAGGCACTCGGAGCAGTCACTGTCGCTGAAGGTATCGAAGAGCCCGAGGAGTCCGACGTTCTCCAGTCCCTCGGTTGCGATCGTGCCCAGGGATACCTGTTCTGGCATCCGCTCGAAATCGAAAATGTGCTCGATGCGCTCGCTTCTGCACCCGCTCTCGCGGCGTAGTAGCGAACACGCTGCGCATCAGCTCCAAACGCGCCACGGCGCTTCGCCGCTGTCCCACAAACTGTTGAGATCGACGTACTCGCGGTAGGTGTCCATTCCCCGCCAGAAACCCGTGTGCAGGTAGAAGTCGAGTTGTCCGTCCTTTGTGAGACGTTGCAGCGCATCGGACTCGAGCATGTCGCCGTCATCGTCGGTCACATAGTCGAGGAACTTGCGGTCGAACATGAAGTAACCGCCGTTCACGACGCCGGTGTTGAGGGCAGGCTTCTCAGAGAAATCGACAACGCTCGTTCCTTCGGTGTCGAGCTCGCCGAACCGTGAGGTTGGGTGCACTGCGGTCACCGTGCCGATCTTCCCGTGGGCGAAGTGGAAGTCTCGAAGGGCTGGCAGATCGATGTCGGCCAAACCATCGCCATACGTGAGCATAAAGGCAGGAGCATCGGCGAGATACTTGCTCGCCCGCGACAGGCGACCACCTGTGAGCGTGTCGAGCCCGGTGTAGGCCATCGTGACCTCGAAGTCTTCGGTGCCGTAGTCGCCGTGATATCTCGTCTCGGCGTTGTCCAAGTTGACGGTGAAGTCGCTCGTCTTCTCGCGGTATGAAAGGAAGTACTCCTTGATCGTCCACGACTTGTAGCCGAGCAGGATCACAAACTTGCGATGACCGTGGGCGGCGTAGGTCTTCATGATGTGCCACATGATTGGTTTGCCGCCGACATCGATCATCGGCTTCGGCAGTGACTCAGAAGCCTCCCGAATTCTGGTGCCTTTGCCACCGGCAAGGATGACGACCGGGATATCGGCTGGATCGACGTGACTCATGAATGGGTTCTCCTCGTGCGCGCGCACTTGTGTTCAACCGAAGTATCGGCTCACGGAAATGCGGGCTGTAGCACCGTCGTATGGTGTCTCGCTCTATGGTTCCACGAACGATGCGCAGATGCCCCGATGCTTTCGAATCAGTTGGACTGGTCGAGATGGACCACGCCTTGGCGCAACACCACGAGCGTCTTCTTTGTGGCATCGACGACGGTCGAGGCCAGGCCTTCGAGCACACCACCATCGATGATCACTTCGACCGATGTTCCGTACGCGGCGGCCAAGTTTCGAGGGTCGGTGATCGTCGGCTCGCCGTGACGATTCGCGCTGGTCGCGGCGATCGGCCCGAACCCGACCGCAATCGCGCGCACGAAGTCGTGGTCCGGTAGCCGCACACCCACGGTCGTCGAGGAGCCGATGTGCAAACCGTGGTCGTCGGTAGCCGAGGCGACGATCGTCAGCGCCCCCGGCCAGTGAGCCGCGGCGAGCGCGCCGACAACGTCTGAGACGAGGATTAGCTCGCTGGCCTGCTCGATCGAGTCGATGAGCACCGCGGTCGGCACACCTTCAGGGCGCTGCTTCAGGGCGAACAACGCACGCATTGCCTCGGGCGACTTTGGGTCGGCTGCGAGACCATAAACAGTGTCGGTCGGAATTACGACGACCTCACCACGTTCGAGCGCATCGATGGAGCGCGCAACGTCGTCAACCATCATCGCCGGGCCACGACCGCTCGATCGATGCCCGCCAAGTCCTGGTGGATCGATGCAGAAAACCCGGCGTCACGACACATCTCGGCAACGACCAGTGTCTGGGAAGCGTCCATCTCGAGCACGAGCGAGCCGGCCCCGCGCAGAAACAGGCCCGCCCGATCCACGATCAATCGCAGATCGTCGAGGCCGTCCTCACCAGCGAGCAAGGCCATCGAGGGCTCCCAGTCCGCTACAGAATCGGGCAGATCATCGATCGTTCGGACATAGGGCGGGTTCGACACGATCACATCGCACTCCCCCAGATAACGCTCTGGAATCGCATCGAACCACGAGCCTTCTGATATCTCCACACCCCGGGCAGCAACTCCAAGTCCAGCGAGGTTCGCGCGTGTGACCGTCAACGCATCAGCACTCGCGTCGGTCAGCAGCACCCGCGCCGCCGAACACTCCACCGCGATCGCCAGCCCGATCGCTCCCGAACCTGTTCCGAGGTCGACCACCGTGCCACCGCCCCCAGGACGGAGATTTCCGAGCTCGTCGATCGCAAGGCCAGCGACTACTTCGGTCTCGGGTCGCGGGATCAGAACCCGTCGATCGACCAACAGATCGAGCGTGCGAAACGGCCAACGGCCGAGCACATACTGGACCGGCTCGCCAGCGACGCGACGCTCGACCATCGAGTCGAGGTGGCTCACACCACGAACCGTCGCCAAAGACGCCAATACGTCAGCGAAGTCGGCGCCAGCGGTTCCGGTCGCTTCCTCGACAATCCACTTCGCTTCTTGGCGAGGATTTTCCATGGCCGAGGAGCGCGCGAGCAATACCTCGGTCTCGGCCAAGAGCGCACCCCAGGTCACCGTCCCGTCGAGCGCACCACCCTCGACCGACTCGTTCGTCATTCGCCTTCGAGACGCCGCTGCTGATCGTCGTGCAGCAACGCGTCCGAAACGTTATCGAGCTCACCAGCGAGGACCTTGTCCAAATTGTGCACGGTCATCCCAATGCGGTGGTCGGAAACTCGATTTTCTTTGAAGTTGTACGTGCGAATCTTCTCCGAGCGACCACCGCCACCCATCTGACTCTTCCGTTGCTCGCTCGCTTCAGCCGCTTGACGATCCTGTTCTGCCTGCAAGATGCGGCTTCGCAAAACACGCAGCGCTTTCACCTTGTTTTGCAGTTGACTCTTCTCGTCTTGCATCGACACCACAACGCCGGTCGGTTTGTGCGTGATCCGTACCGCCGAGTCCGTCGTATTCACCGACTGGCCGCCCGGACCCGACGCCCGATATACGTCGATCTGCAGATCGTTTTCATCGATGTCGACATCGACCTCTTCGGCTTCGGCCAAAACCGACACGGTGGCCGACGATGTATGCACCCGGCCTTGCGACTCGGTTCTGGGCACTCGCTGCACACGATGCACTCCGGCTTCGAACTTCATGCGGCTCCACACACCGTCGCCCGACAGGCTGAAGGTGACCGTGGTGTAACCGCCCATGTCCGACTCGGTGCCTTCCATCATCTCGAACTTCCAACCCATCCGACCTGCGAATGACTTGAACATGTTGAACAGGTCCCGGGCGAACAAGTTGGCTTCTTCACCACCCTCTGCGCCGCGAATCTCGATGATGGCATTGCGATCGTCGTTGGGGTCCTTGGGCAACAAGGCGAGTCGGAATCCCGCTGTCGATTCCTCGACCTTCGTTTCGATTTCGCCGACCTCTTCACGCCAGAACTCTTTGTCGTCTCCGTCTGCCTCATTGAACATCTCTCGGGCGGCCTCGAGATCTTCAGACTCGTTGCGCAACGTACGGCCGATCGACACGATCGCGTCCAACTCTTTGTGGCGGCGAGCCTCGACCTGGAACCTCGGCTGATCGGAAATCAGATCTGGATCACCGAGACGTGCTTCGACGTCGGCGAGCTCGTGTTCGAGGGATTCAAGGCGTTTGAGCACGAGGCCAACCTAGCCCGGCGGACCAACCAATCAGTCCGACCACTCACCGTCGATCGCCACGACGGACGACGGCAACAGCAACGACTCGACAGCTGCGATGATCCGCTCATGTGCATCGCGAGGTGGGACGACCACGACAACTTCATCGACCCCGTGAAGCGCCGACAGGCCAGCAGCAGTTTCGGCAATGCCGAGGTCGAGTCCGACGGCGAACGCCACGAGCACAGAGGTGGATCCACGTGCGCCTAACGCAGCCGCCGGCTGATTTTCGTTGAGGCCAGGGCGCGGGCGCACCAGAGGAACGGGATTCAACGAATCGAGACCGAGCAATGCAGGTTCCCGAACGATTTGCGCCCGCAGCCACCGAGATCGAACCAGCCTGCCGATCGCATGTGGCGCCGCACCAGCGATCCGATGCGGGCGGACCATCCCGACGACTGTCGCCAACGCCTCGCTGATGGGCTTATCGGAATTGAGCGCTGCCGACGCGAACTGGTCATAGGCACCGACTCCGATGTCGATACTGCACTCGCCGTCGCGTTCACCGACGCGGGCGACCTCAAGGCCGTTGATCTCGCCTAGCCACACCCCATGGTCGGCGACGACATCGAGCCCTGCGGCCGCCAGCTCAGCGTTGAAGTCGACACACGTCGGAGGGGGCGCAATGATCGGAACGACCACATCGGCCTGTATGAGCGTGCGGCCGTCGGCCCGCCAAACGACGGGCCTCGGCTCGGCGAAATGGCTCGCTGCGTGGGCCAACGCACCAGCACCATCATCGACGATCAGGTTCACGGCAGAACACGCATTGGCGCGTGACC
>JBLIMK010000040.1:0-30317 GCA_047638715.1 Verrucomicrobiales bacterium | reverse complement strand
GAGCATCACGCTCGCACGTGGCCTGAGCAGATCCAGTTCGATCAGCAGTGTCCGGTTGCCGCCGAGCGACGACAGCTTGGCGAGCTGCACAGCAGTGCTCGCCTTGCCTTCACCTGTGACGGCGCTCATAACGAGCACGACCTTGGCGGGATTCCCTGCTCCCGCGGCGAGGTCGAACGCCGAAAGAACTCGTTGATAGCTGCTTTCTAGGCCTGGGGTGAATCCCGATTTCGCGATCTTCGGAATCGAGGCGAGGTGCATGAGGCCCGTGGCTTCGATGATCTAGCGATGAGGACGCAACCGCTTGCCGGGGCGAGCCCACCCGCGTGAAGGACTGGGAGGTCAACGGGTCGGCGCAACGCAGCACGAAGATTCACGAGGGATACGAGTGCCGGTACAACAGCGTCGTTCCCGAGCTCTCGCTCTTCATCGCCCGCCCGCAGGATGGCCGCCGAATCGACGACCTCGACGCTGATCGCCTCCACAGGACGATCGTGGTGATCCTCGAGAAGGCGCAGGCGCGAGAATGTGCTGTTGACGATCTCACACAGAGGCTCACTGTTCGATGAGAACGAAAACACATAGCCGATCGCCCGGTAGTGGATCGGGTCCATTCCTGCAGCCTTATGGGACCGTGCCTCGGCCCGGTGGATGGCTGAAACGGTGGGATATGCGGCATCGACGTCGTCAGGGAATGATGACCTGGGTTCGTTCGTCCAATCCATCGATCGCGACGACACGGCCGGCCTGACCAATCACTTGAACTTCGGTCCGTTGGATCAAATCGCCGTCGAGAACCGACACGACATAGGCACCGGAGTCGAGGCGTTGAATTGCTTCAGGTGGGATCGTGAGTTCGCCCACCAGCTCGTTGACGGTCCAAAGAAGCGTCACAGAAAGTCGATCGAGCGAGCCGACAATCTGATCATCGAGGTCGACCGCAAATGTCAGGTCGAATCCGGTATCGGAACCTCGAGTGCTCATGAGTTGGACGTCGACGATGGAACGATTCGGAAGACGAGCCGTGATGTCTTCGGCGGTGAGGAGGCCGTCGGGTAGTTCTGGAACCGACGCGATGATGACCCGGCCTTCAGAGGTATACCGAAGAACCTCGTCGCCGTCCGCGACAACCATCCCAACGGTCACGAAGTTCTCGACGATTCGGATGGGCGACTCGATGAACCAGAGATCGCCGAGGGGGATCACTCCGCTGACGGGCTGGCCGGTACTGGTTTGCCAAAGCTCGACCGCAGCGGTCGTGGCAGAACTCCAGAGGCCGTCGGCGACGAGGGCGTCGTCGGCCCAGCCTCCTTCGAGCAGGTACTTCTGGAGTTGTACGACATCATCCCCATTGCTGCTGGAATCCATCGTCCGCCATGCAGCGACGGATCCACTGACGACATATACCGGCGTGGAGTCGGTTTCGTAGAGCACGCTGCCGTCTTCGACGATCGTCCCGGGTTCAGGGAGGTCGGTGATGGCGCGAGAGTCCGGTTCGGCCGCGGTGGTGCTGAGTGTTTGGCTGTTGCGGCCCTGTCCCACTGTGGACGTCGTCGTCACGATGACGGGGTCGATTCGGTGAACGAATAGGACCTCGTCCTCATAAACGAGCCGGGCGTCGATTTCGCCAACGTCGGCTACATCGGCGCGGGTGACGACAGCCGTCTTGAAGACTTCCGTCAAATCGCTGGGTACTTGCTCGGTGGAAGCGGTGCCGGTCAGCTCCTGATACCAGTTCATGTCTCGGGCAAACGACCAGCTGATAGCGACGACTCCGCCGACCACGACCAAACCCGCGATCGAGCGCAAGAGCGGGACCAGCGAGCCCAATCGTTTCCTGATCATGACGAACGCAGCGCTTCAGTGGGAGCGAGCCGGGCGGCACGCACCGCCGGGTAGAGCCCGGCGATCGCACCGATCGCAATGGCTGCGATGAGCCCTCCGACGATCGCTTCGGGCGGTATGACGATCCGCCAACCTTGACTATTTGCCCACGCCGCGGTCACCGCCGCGCCGAGCAGTACGCCAGCCACCCCACCAAGAGCCGAGAGCAACAGTGCTTCGAGAAGAAACTGTCGACGGATGTGCGCTCGGGTTGCGCCCAGCGCACGGCGGAGGCCGATTTCGTTACGTCGTTCGATCACGGCGATGACCATGACGTTGGCGATGCCGATTCCTCCCACGAGCAGCGCTACTGCGCCGAGCCCAAGGAAGAGGTTGTCGAACGTCGACGACGCGGCTTCCTGGGCCTCCAGAGCATCCGTGGGTCGGACGACCTCGACTTCCTCTGGGCTTTCCGGGTCGGCAGAATTGGGAATGACACCGAGGACGTCATCGATGAACTCCTCCTCGGTCCGGACGTAGATCGTTTCCGGGTTGCGTTGGGTATCGAACAGCGTCTCGGCGATTTCGACCCCGATAAAGGCCGCTCGATCAAGGTCATTGAAGAGCGCAGTTTCGACCTCGTCGGTCTGGTCGTCGAACGATGCGAGGATACCGATCACCGTGAACCACTCGCCACCGATGAGAACCTGCGTTCCATCGATCCAGCGAACGCCGAGCCGGTCAGCTGCTACGGACCCGAGTACGACGGTCGGCGCTGCGCCAGTGCTTTCGTCGATGAAACGCCCTTCGATCACGGTGCCATTCAGCGCTCCGAGAAGGTTGAGGTCGGCGGTCTTCACCGACAGGCCACCGGTCTGAGCGGGGTTCACCAGGTCGTTGATCAGCACGGCCTGGTCGACGGCCGTCACGGCCGACACCGAGGTCACCGGGCCGATTCGGGCGATACTTCCGACCGCCGATTCGGGCAGTGTCGCGTCGCCGCCACCGAAACCCTGCCCGGCTGAAACCTGCAAAAGGTTTGTACCCAACGCAGCGATGCGATCTTCTAACGCTGCACTTCCCGAACGACTCAGCCCGAGTACCGCAACCATCGCACCGATGCCGATCGTGATGCCGAGTGCCGACAGAGCCGTGCGAAGTTTGCGATTGGTGAGACCAGCCGCTGCGGTGCCGAAGACGTCGATGAGCCGGAATGAGCTCGATCGGGGTAGAGCTTTGGAGACGGTCATCGCTGCGCCGCCGAGTCGAATTCGATGCTGCCGTCGCGGAAGCGAACTTGGCGGGGCAGCGAATCGGCGAGTTCGTTGTCGTGCGTGACGACGATGATCGTCGCGCCATCCGCGTGGAGTTCGTAGAGGAGTTCTTGGATCGATTCGCTGGTGCGGGAGTCGAGATTTCCCGTGGGTTCGTCGGCGAGAACGAGGGCTGGGCGAGCAACGAGTGCTCGAGCGATTGCGACGCGTTGTCGTTCGCCACCGGACAACTCGTTCGGTCGATGGTTCATCCGATGGCCGAGTCCGACCCGATCGAGCGTTTCGATAGCCGCGATCCGCCGCCGACGGTTTGAGGCTCCGGTGTACAGCAGCCCTGTGGCCACATTGTCGAGCGCACTCTCGCCGTCGAGGAGGAAGAACTGTTGAAACACAAAACCGACGAGGGAACTCCGCACAGCGGACAGTCGGCGGTCGGAAAGCCTCGATACCTCGTGCCCGGCAATATGAACGGCGCCCGACGTTGGTCGATCGAGCGTGCCCATTACGTGAAGCATTGTGGACTTACCGGAGCCCGAAGGACCCACGATCGCCGTCAACTCGCCTTCACCGACGTCGAGGGTGACACCATCGAGGGCCCGAACTGGGGGGTTGCCGGGGTACTCCTTCACCACATCGACCAATTGCAATGCCAGCGGCGCGGCAGGGATCGACGGATCGGGATCGGCTTGCGCGGGTTTCAACGGTGATCCGACAGAATTCACGCGGGTGCCAGCACGGTGTCGCCAGGGTTAACCGCGCCGTTTGTTATCTCGACCCAGCCCTCATCGAATGTTCCGAGTTCCACAGCCACGAGGCCTCGACCGTCGACCTCGATCGCGTGTCCCCCCTCGGCGAGCGCGATCAAGGCGCGAACAGGCACGACCGTTGCTTGGAGGATCGAAGTGTCTTTGGTTCGAATGATGACGGGACCGCTTGTGAAGCGTCCGTCGAGCGGTTCGTCGGGTGCCACAGTGACGTCCAAGACGGTTGCGCTTTGCTGCCCGGCCTGAACGGTCCGTGCAACATCGCTGATCGTCTCCACTCGGGCGTTGATGACAGCGCCGTCCGGTAACTCGACGACGACGGCAAGTGCGAGCTCGAAGGTATCGATGTTGTCCACATCGACTTCGAGTTCGATTGCACCTTGGGCAATTTCCCAGCGATAGATCGGTCGGCCAGCTTCGACCGACGTGTCCTGGTCGAGCACCACATCCACGATGACGGCGCCCGCGGGCACGACGACTTCGGTGCGACCTTCGACCGTCGCAGCAGCGTTGGGCTCGCTGTTCGTCGCGATGAGCGAATGACTCAGGTCGTCGTTGGTCGTGAGGTTGGCGAGCGCGGTGCTTTGGTCGATCAGCATTCCTTCGACGACGAGAGTCTCGATGGCTGTGATGCTGATGGGCAGAGCGATAAAGCCGCTTTCGGCAAGCGTGACGGTCATGATCAGCGGCTGGCCCTGCACGGCTTGGGAACCGACGGCGCTCGTAGAAATGACCTCGCTCGGTCCGGTGATGAACGCGACCTGGCCAGCGTCAACGACGCTGTCGGCTTCAGCGAACCCGAGCGACTCTTCCCAGCGGGCGACCATGAGCCCGGTGTTGTAGGTGAACTCTTCGTCGACCGTCACCGTGCCGTCTGGGTCGAATCCGAGTGCGACGAGATTTTCTTCGAGCTGGCGGATGTCCGCCCCCGAGTCGATGTCTTCGGCGATCTCGCGGAACTGCGGGACGGATCCATAAAGCGCTACGACTGGTGCGCCGTCGATCTCAGCGAGGACCTCGCCGGCCTCGATCATGTCGCCGATCTCGGCGGTGCGGGTGATCGTGCCGCGAGCCGATGCGGCGACCGTGCCGGGTGTGCCCGACGTGAGTGTTCCGGCCCACTCCTCGTACGAGACGAGATCACGGGCTTCGGCGACGACGGGAACGGTCTGCGCCTGCTGAGTTTCGGCGCCGGTTGTTGTCGGCGTATCTCGGGTCAGATACCAGAGCGTTCCGGCCCCAGCCGCAGCACCGAGCGCGAGCCCGACAAGAAGAGCAGGAAGCCGCGATCGATGTGCGTGAAGCGTGTGTTGTGTGGAAGCCATGAGCGATTTCGGTCGATCTCGTGCTAGCTGTCGTTGCTCGCTGGGGCTGTCGGAGCGCCTCGAGGGGCACCGAATCCTGCGAGGGCTTCCTCGAGGGTTCCCTGGCAGGCGTCGAGCGCTGCCCCAGTGTCCGGGTCATCCACGTCCAATCCGAGAGCGTTGGCAATCCGATCGCCTCGGTCCCCACCAGCTCCGCCATTTCCCTGGGCCTGGCCTTGCTGTGGTGCATCGTCCGCTCCACCGCCCTGCGCTTGTCCCTGACCCTGAGCACCTCCACCGAACTCGAGGTCGCCAACGTCGAGCCCTTCGGAGCGCAGGCAGTCGGTGTAGACGAGGAGCTGCTCCTGAATTCCTTCACGACCATTTCGGGCTCCACCGGCACCGAAGTTGTCCGCGCCAGCTTCCTCACGACACAAATCGAGTTGTTCGCGAACCGTCTGGTCACGGAAATCGATGCCGCTGCTGGTGATGGCATCACGCAGGTTGAGGTTTCCTTCACTATCGAAGGTGGGGTCGGGGAAATCGGCGTAGCCGTTCTCCCGCATGCACGCCGACAAGAGAAGTCCGGATTCCTCGGCGGACACGCCTGAAGAGTTCTCTTCGCTCGATGCTTCGGTCGCTGCTGCTGAGGCTGCATCGATCGTCGATGCATCGAGGTCGTCGACGCTGGCCACACCAGCCGTTTCGGCGCTAGGGCCGTCGCTGGCGCAGGCAGTGGCGAGGATTGCGAGACCGAGAAAGGCAGCTACGAGAATGAGCATTCGTGCGAAGGTGTTGATCGACATGACGTAACGATCGCTGCGATTTCTGACGTACTCCTGAACGCCACCTGAAGAATGGTCAAGATTCGAGGGCAAAAGCGTTAGACAAGGGACGTGCTTTTCACGGCTACCGCTCGCCGACGACACGAACCAGCGGCCACCAAGGGATCGAGATTCATCGCAACGGTTGTGCCGGTTGCGAACGAGGATCAGGCCAAGACCGCGCTCATCGAGGTCTCGAGCGAGTTGCCCGACGCCAGCCACCATTGCTGGGCGTGGCGGATCGCCCGACCGGCGATCGACCGTGTGGGCGATGATGGCGAGCCGGGTGGATCCGCGGGTCGTCCGATCTTGGCGCAACTCACCGGACGAGACCTTGTCGATACCGCCGTCATCGTGTCGCGATATTGGGGTGGCACAAAATTGGGCGTGGGCGGTCTGGTCCGCGCCTATGGAGGCGCTGCAGGGGAGGCTCTCGATCGCGCTGGTCGCGTCGAGTGGAAGGCCCGCGTCGGAGCGATCGTCGCGCATGAGCACCCAGACACAGACCATGTCATTCGGGCGATGTCGGCGACCGGGGCCCAAGATGTTGACGTCGCCTATGGAGTTCGGGTCACTCGTTACATCGAGGTCGGAGCCGATGATCTCGACGCTCTAGCTGTAGCACTGGCAAACGCGACCAGCGGTCGCGCGACGGTCGAGTAGGGCCCAACTTGACGATCTAACGAGGTGGCCGCGGAATGAGGATCGGAGTCGCAGCCTTGTATGCCACGTAGTCGGGCTGGTCACCCCATTTCTGGTCGGAGCGCCTCTCGAGCATCGGGAGTCCACTCACCCTCGTGAGGAGGACGGTCACGAAGATCGGGCTGATGAGGGTCAGATGCTGCCAGCCCTCAAGGGCGGGGAAGGCGAGGATGGCCATTCCGAGCCAGAGCGTGATCTCGCCGAAGTAGTTCGGGTGCCGCGACCAGCGCCAAAGACCGACGTTGATAAACCTGCCGTCATTCGATGAATCGCTCTTGAACGCGGACTTCTGCGCGTCGGAAACCGCTTCGATCGCAAACCCGATGATCCAGATAGCGAGGCCCAGAACGCCGAGCGTGCCGAAGCCCGTCTTGTTGCCAGACGTGACCGCTGCCAGCGCCGCGCCCGCGGTGACGATGACCCAGAGACCCTGGATGACCCACATCGCAAGAAATCGGATCCAGCTCTGCTTGATGACGTCGAACCGTCCGTCGCCTCCGGCCCTCTTGACCCGGCGAAAGAGGAAGGTGCCGAGTCGGCCGGCCCAGAGGAGGACGAGGATCGCGACGATGATCGCCCGCGCATCGAGATCATCACTGAAGATTGACGCGAGCAGGATCACTCCGATGTACGTGAACGATCCAGTGAGGTCGTAGTAGTGCTCCGTTCTTGCGGCGAAGGAAGGTATGAAAATAGCGATGTTGATCGCGAAGGCGGCGATGGTGGCGAGGGCGAACACCGAGAGGCCACCCAGCCGCTCCGCTCCGTCTCCGCCTGCCCACGCGATGATGAGGCCGAGAACCACGGCGATGCCGATTCCAGCGGCTGACTTTTTCTCTGGACTGCTCATATCCCGACCATAGGTTTCCTCAGCCAGGAATGTGAGCCTCGGTCAGCTTGTCGTGGTCACAGTGATCGATCGGCTGGCCGTATTCCCGTCGCCTCGACCCGCGCCATTCGCTTCGATCTGCATGGTAATCGTGTAGGTCGTGTTCGGTTCGAGCGGAGCGGTCCACAGGCCGGGGATCGCGAGATGTCGGGTTGTGCAACCCGCTGCCTGCCCCGCGTTGCGACCGACCACCGTGCCGTCGAGTTCACGTATAACAAATGATCCGTTGGCGCAGATGTTCGAGTCGTAGCGCACCTCGAACCGAGTCGGGCCGACCTCCACGATTCGAAACGATTCGATCCGGGCTGGAGTGTCGTTAGGTTCGGGTGCGTCTCCACCCGATGGGCGGAAAGCGACCTGCGGTGATGATGCCGGGGGCGGGCCGCTCAGGGTTACTTCGAGGGTGTGGTCGGTGCCCGGCGTAAGACCGGTTGCGGACTCGTTGACGAGGACACCAGCGCTAGCTCGTCCGGAAAACGAGGACACGGTGGTGGAACCAGCACGGACGGTCACGACGTAGGCGGTGTCGCGCACTGACGCGAATCGAAATTGCAGCGTCGAGTCGCCGATCCGACCAAGGTCGACGCGCCGAGCGAACGCAGCGGGTTCTTGAAGTTCGGTCGTCGTGGTAGTCGCTGGGGTCGTGGTTGTTGTTGTCGACGGTGCGGTCGTCGTCGTGACCAAAGGTGCGATCGCGTCGGTCGAGTTATTGGTCGACTCGATGGACTCGGCGTCGCCGATCTGAACATCGACGCGTTCGCGTCGTTCCCCGGCCCCTTCTACTTCGACCTCGGGAGGTTCGGCGTTGGATCGTCGGTCGCTCAATTCGATGCGATCGAGGCCCGTGGCCGGGGGTTCGCGGGCATCGGAATCGAACGTGCTAGATATTGGCCCAGCAGGAAGAAAGAAGGCGAGGATGATCAGACCCGGAACCGCGAACGCTGCAATGAACGCGAGATACAGCCCCGCGCGCTCGTCCTCATTTTTCTCGGTGTCCCAAGGGGGCACCTCGCCTTGGGAGTCCACGAATCTCCTTGTTGAATCCGCCGCCGCTGTCACAATCCGGTCAGGTCCTTCGCTGCGAGATGTCTACAACGAGGACCGTTCGACTATCTAAGCACGGTGGCGAGGGCTCGTCCGGCCGCCCCAGCGCCAGCCATGCCGTGAACCCCAGCCCCGGGGGTCGTGCTTGCGCTCCCGATGAAAATGCGGTCATCGGAGGTATCGAACGGATTGGGTTGTGCGCGGGGTCGGAAGAACAGCTGCGACCCCGCGTAGCTTCCGCCACCGATCTCCCCGCCAACCAGATTCATGTTCATTGCTTCGAGATCGGACGGGCTTGTGCAATGCCGATGACGCACAACGTCGCGGAATCCTGGAGCGAATCGTTCGATCTGTTGCTCGATCGCTTCTGTCTGGTCGATGTTCGAGCCATTCGGAACATGGCAGTACGCCCACGCGGTATGAATTCCATCTGGGGCACGCGTGTCGTCAAACATGGTGTGCTGGGCGAGCAGCACGAAGGGCCGTTCTGCATGCCCTCCGTCGGCCACGACCTGCTCGGCCAGGGCAACCTCGTCGAGGGTTCCGCCGACGTGGACAGTTCCTGCTTCGGCTACGCCGCGGTTACTCCAGGGAATTGGCGCACTGAGTGAATAGTCGACTTTCCAGGCGGCCGGTCCCTTCGCGAACTTTCGCAACGAGGTCCGATAGCGGTCCGAGAAACGATCGCTGCAAATCGCTTCGACCTGCTGTGTGTTGAGCGAGAAGATCGTGGCTCGAGCGGGTGGGATGTCAGCGAATGTTCGAACGGGGTTGTTCGTGTGGATCTCACCGCCAAGCTCGCGGAGGTAGGACGCCATGGCGTTCGAGAGCGACTGTGCGCCTCCGGCGGGGAACCCCCAGCCACCAGCGTGTCCGAGCGCGCCGAGCAGAATCCCGAACGATGAGGTGAATGGCGAGGTGAGGGGAAGGATCGCGTGTGCGGCGTGGCCAGCAAACAACGCTCGTGCCTCGTCGGTCTTCCAGGTTCGACGGGCGGTAGCGGCCGCCGAACGCGCGGCCGCCGCGCCGAACCGGGCCGCGAACAGCGGGTTCTTGGGCATTCGAAGCAAAGGGCGTAGCGAGAGGTCGATCAGTTTGTCGACGCCCTCGATCCACGGGGCGTAATAGTCGCGGTACGCGTCGCCGTCCTCGCCGAGTTCGGCGACGGTGGTGTCTAGATCGTTCCAGGCAACGGCGGCTCGACCATCGTCGAGAGGATGAGCAGCGGCAGCCGGTGGCACGATCCACTCGAGCCCATGGTCTACAAGGTCGCGTTCGATAGCGGTGAAGAACGGAGACGCTTTGACCATTGGATGAATCGCCGAACCGATGTCATGGACGACCCCGGGCTCGGTGAGTTCGGCCGATCGCGCCGCGCCGCCGATCGTGTCATTGGCTTCGAGGACCACAACAGAGCGGCCAGCCCTTGCGAGGGTGATCGCAGCGGCCAGCCCATTCGGTCCGGCGCCGATGACGACGGCATCGGTGGTGGAGGAAGTCATTGATCCGAGCGTACGGGTCGATAGATCGTTGAGGCATGCTGGGATCGTGACGATTGTCGTGAACCCTTGGGGCCCCGTTGAAGAGTGGATTGCAGAGTTGTCCAAACTTTTGCCTGACGAAACGTTTGTTGCATGGCCGGATTGTCCAGAGCCGGCCGATGTCGACCTGGTGGTCGCATGGAAAATGCGCAGGGCCGACCTAGCGACCTTCACGAGCCTCAAGGGCATCCTGTCGATGGGGGCGGGCGCCGAGCAATGGCAAAAAGACGGCACTCCGGATGTGCCGATCGTTCGTCTCGCCGACCCGACAATGTCGGATGAAATGGCGAGCTATTCGGTGCATTGGGTCACGCGATTCCATCGAGGATTCGATGTTGCTCAAGCCCAACAGGGAAAATCAGCGTGGGACAAGATCACCGCCGTTTCAGCAAGCGAGTTTCGGGTCGGCATCCTCGGCTACGGGACGATCGGGAGCCGGATCGGTCGAGCCTTCAGTGACCTTGGCTACGGCGTGAACGCCTGGTCGCGCTCTGGAACGAACGATTCGAACGTCAGCTCTTTCACCGGCCCGGATCAGCTCGCGAAGTTCCTCGGCTCGAGTAATGCGGTGATCAATGTTCTGCCGAGCACCGATGCGACAACAGGATTGCTCGACCCCACGCGCTTGGCCCAGTTCCGAGACGGCTCGGTCCTCATCAACATCGGGCGCGGCACGGTGCTGTCGTCAGAGTCTGATCTTCTCCACGCAATCGACGACGGTCCGCTGCGCGCAGCCGTTCTCGACGTCACAAATCCAGAACCACCAGCATCGGATTCGCCCCTCTTTTCCCATCCTGGTGTGCATCTCACTCCGCACATCGCAGCTATCACGCAAATGTCTAGCTCAGTGGGGCTGATCGCCGCGAATATCACTCGTATCCGCAAGGGTGAGTCGCCGTATCCGGTGGTCGACCCGTCGACCGGTTACTGAACCTCGACGCACTGGTGGGCCTCTAGAGGCCGGTGAGTTGACGAGCGGCGACCGGCTCGCCTCGGTACAGCCAGAACGAGTAGTCGTGTGACTTCATCATTCCTTTCCGAACCGCGTTTCGACGAGCGCACGCAGTTCGTCGCCGAGGGTAGGTCGAGCATCCGAGGAAAAGCGATAGCTCGGTCCATAGAGACTGATCGTCGCCGCGAGATTTCCGTCGCTCAGTACCGACACGGCGAGTCCGTTGATCCCGACATCGAGCTCCTGATCGGTCCAGGCGTAGCCCTGCGCACGGATGCTAAGGAGCCGGGAACGAAGTTTCGTCGGACTCGTCATGGAGTGGGGTGTAGCCGCCAGGAGAGGATCGGCGAAGAAGTCATCGAGACGGTGTTGCTCCCAAAAGGTCATCGTCAAAAGTCCCGGAGCGACGAGGTGGAATGGCTGACGCTCGCCACTGACATCGCTGACCGAGACCGGGTTCTCGCTTGCGATCTGAGCAACATAGAGCAGTGCGTCGCCGTCATCGACCGCCATCGCCGCGTTTTCACCGAACGTCGCGACGAGCTCGGTAAGCAAGGGAAGAAGTCGGTCACGAAGGAGCGTCGTGGATGATGCGTCGGTGTGCAGTGTTTCGAGTGCACTCCCGGGTACGACGTCGCCATCGGAAGTGCGGGCCACCATGTTGAGGCGTTCGAGTGTTGCGATCAACCGGGAGGCTGTGGATCGAGGAAGGCCGGTTCGTCGTCCGATCTCGCGAACGCCGAGAGGTTCGCCTGCTCTGACGACCTCTTGGAGAACGCGAAACGCTCGGTCGACTGGCCCCTCCGTAGTTGTTGACTTCGTCGTGGATGTAGCCATACACTGACATCCTACTCAGTAGGACGTCCCGGTCAACGGGACGGAGTACATCGTCAATGGTTGGTGCAATGTCCGCAGTCGATCACCCACTCACACCCGACTTCTATGAGTATTTGTGGAGCCCGGTCTCATCGACGTCCATCGAGGATCGCTTCGTCGACATTGTCTGGGAGGATGGAATCGAGCTTCGCGCCTTCGACCTTTGGCTTCGTGAAAACGCCGTCGGTGGCGGGGGAGTCGACGTCGCGACGCGCGAAGGATTGCTCGATCCGGCTGCACTATCCGAGGAGATTCGCGTCGAATCGGCGACGGTCACCGCAGACGGGGCACTGCAGCTCGTCTTCGCCCCTGACGGGGTCCAAGCCTTGTATCACCCCGGCTGGTTGCGACACGTTGCCGAGGGAAACCACCGCGCCCAAAGCTGGCTTCCCGCACCCGTTGCGTGGACCCCACACACCTTCAGTGAGCCACCGTCGCACGACGGATCTGCAGTGCTCGACGACGACGTTGTTTTTGGCGCGTGGCTGAACGACCTCATTCGGTACGGCATTTCGAGACTGCGGGGCTGCGCGGTCGATCACGACTTCAACCTGTTGTTGGCTGACAAGATCGGCGCTGTACGCGACACGAATTTCGGGCCTATTTGGGACGTGAAAGCCGACGTCACAATGGCGGGGTCCGCCGACACAAACTCAACGGCCAACACCAATCTGCGACTCGGTCCCCACACCGACCTCCCGACCCGCGAAACCCCTCCAGGATTTCAGTTTCTGCACTGTGTCCAGAACGAGGCGGGTGGTGGATATTCAACGATGGCCGACGGCGCCGCCGTCGTCGAGGCGATCAAGTCCGAACATCCCGAGCACTATGAGGCGCTCACGACGCTCAAATGGATTTTCTTCAATCGCGGGCCCGGCATCGATCACCGCTGGTCCGGTCCCTATATCGACCTTGGAGTCGACGGTTCGCCGCTAACACTGAGGGCGTTCTACCCCGTGCGCGGCTTCCCGGACATGGAACCGAACGACATGCCCCGGGCCTATGCGGCAATGACCTGCTTCAGTCGGATGGCTGCAAGCGATCGCTTCCAGATCAGCTATCCATTCACGCCCGGAGACCTCGTGGGATTCGACAATCGGCGAATCCTGCATGGCCGCGAAGCGTTCGCGTCAGGCGGACACCGCTACCTTCGAGGCATCTACATCGACCATGACGAGATCCGCTCAACCGCCCGGGTGGTCAACCGCCGCCTCGCCACCCGATCCAAAAACCATTTAGGGGCCAGGCCCCTAATCCCATTTAGGGGCCTGACCCCTAATCCCATTTAGGGGCCAGGCCCCTTTGGCCAAGAAAGAAGAAAGCAACATGCCAGAACAGAAGCACGATGGGGTGTTCATCACCTGCGCAGTGACCGGTGGTGGGTACACCACGCATAAGTCAAACAAAGTGCCCGTGACCCCCGAGCAGATCGCGGCGAGTTGTATCGAGGCCGCTAAGGCGGGCGCCGCGATCGTGCACATCCACGTCCGCGAGGACGACGGAATGCCTTCACGCGATGTCGCGATGTTCACCGAGGTCGCCGATCGAGTTCGATCGAGCGACACCGATGTGGTGATCAACCTGACCGCCGGTATGGGTGGCGACATCGTGCTCGGAGGAGTGGAGAACCCGTTGCCCCCAGCTTTGGTTGGCACCGACATGGTCGGCGCCACCGAGCGGGTCGAGCACGTGCGCCAGATCAAGCCAGAGATATGCACCCTCGATTGCGGCACGATGAACTTTGGTGAGGGCGACTACCTCATGACGAACACGCCGAGCCAACTCGAGGAGATGGCTCGCCAGATGACCGAGATCGGAACCCGTATCGAGATCGAGGCGTTCGACACCGGACACCTCGCGCACGCGAAGAGCCTTGTCGCGCGGGGCATCATCCCGTCGCCAGCGATGGTACAGCTGTGCATGGGCATCCCTTGGGGTGCGCCCGACGATCTCAACACGTTCATGGCGATGCGAAACAACGTCCCCGACGACTGGACGTTTTCAGCATTCAGTATCAGCCGGAACCAGCTCAAATATGTCTCGCTCGCTGCAATGGCAGGCGGCAACGTCCGGGTCGGTCTCGAAGACAACATCTATCTCGATCGCGGCGTATTGGCCTCCAACGGCGACCTCGTTGAGCGAGCCGTCACGATCCTTGAAGCACAGAATTACAACATCCTCACCCCGGCTCAGGTTCGCGAGAACCTCGATCTCACCAAGCACGGCTGAGGTTCGATCCGATGGGAGAATCAGCAGAGCAGCCGCAGCGGAGCGAAGCGGCGATTGCGCAAGAAACCGTCGAAATCATCACCATAGAACGAGCGGCCACCGTTGGGTGCGGCGTGATCGGGGCAGCGTGGGCGAGTCGCATGTTGCTCAACGGTGTCGATGTTGCGTTGAGTGACCCGTCGCCCAACGCTGAGCAGATCCTTACCGAGGTGCTCGGCAACGCGGTTGCAGCGTACGACGACCTCGGATTGCCAACGAACCAGCAAGGCACGTACCGCATGGCTACATCGGTCGCCGATGCGGTCGCCGACGCCGAATTCATTCAAGAGAGCGTTCCCGAGCGCCCCGACGTAAAGGCTGCAGTCCTCGCCGAAATTGAGGCGGCCGCTCCGATCGACACGATCATTGGGTCATCGACGTCGGGCATCAAGCCGTCGACGATGCAGGTGTCGATGACCAACCCGGAACGACTCGTCGTCGGGCACCCGTACAACCCGGTGTACCTGTTGCCGGTCGTCGAGGTCGTCGGCGGCGAGCACACACCCATCGAGACGATCCGCCGAGCCCAAGGGATATACGCCGGAATCGGAATGAAGCCAATACATGTGCGCGTGGAGATCGACGCGTTCGTCGGCGATCGACTTCTCGAAGCGGTCTGGCGCGAGGCGCTCTGGCTCGTGAACGACGGGGTTGCGACGACCCAAGAAATCGACGACATCATGACCCACGGCTTCGGTCTTCGATGGGCGCAGATGGGCCTGTTCGAGACCTATCGAGTGGCCGGCGGAGCGGGCGGCTTCCGCCACTTCGTCGAGCAGTTTGGGCCGACGCTCGATTGGCCGTGGACCAAGCTGATGGACACGCCCGATTTCACTCCCGAACTCGTCGACAAGCTGGTCGCACAGTCGGATGAACAATCGGGCATGCACACGATCGGCGAGCTCGAGCGAACCCGAGACCGCAACGTTGTCGGTTTCCTGAAGGTGCTCGAAGCAAACAACTGGGGTGCCGGAACCACCATTGCCAAGCATCGCGAGAAGTGACGGTTTGTTCACGTTCCCGGAGTGCGTGTCGTTTCTGTCATCTGGAATGGCGCTCTGCATTCAACGGGTTGCACCCCACATGCGGTTCTTCGCCCGCCGTCGCTGGCTACTGATTCTCGTCGCCTCTCTGCTCGCAGCGGCATGTGCCTCATCGGACGACGCAGTATCTAGCGGCGCGGCAACTAACGACGCGACGTCCCGACAAGATGAGGTCGAAGAAGAGGAAGCTGTCGCGATACCCGACACGACCGCCGCAATCGATGCTGGCTCGGTCGCATCAGGCTCCGTCGAGATCGATGGGACAACGATCGACTATGTCACCTCGGTGCCCGACGGCTTTTCGATCGGCGACGAGGCTCCCTTACTCTTTGCGTTTCCACCTGGCGGTCAAGACCTTGATTTGACCCGATCTCTGGTGGAGCGGACATATGCGCCGGAAGCGCATCGGCTCGGTTGGGTAGTGATAAGCCCCGCTGCGCCTGGTGGACAACTGTTCTTTCAAGGAAGCGAATCCCTCGTCCCCGGTTTTCTCGATTGGGTGGAGACTTGGGTTCGGCCCGAAGGCGGATCGCCGCATGTCGCAGGCGTAAGCAACGGCGGCATAAGCACATTTCGTTACGCGGCGCTGAACCCGACTCGGATTCAGTCGCTGATCGTCTTCCCCGGATTCCCCCGATCCGAGGAAGACGAAGATGCACTATCGCAACTCGTCGACGTCCCGATGCGCCTTTTCGTCGGCGGCGATGACACGCGATGGATTCCGCCCGCTGAAGACGCCGTCACCAGATCGATCGATCTTGGCGGTGATGCCGCCCTCACGATCTTCGAAGGGGAAGGCCACATCATCGATTCGACCAGAGACGGCACGCTCATCTTCGAATTGCTGGAGAGCTTTCGCTGACGATCATCGTGTCATGATCAGGTGATGACCGAGGAATACGACGGAACCGTCCGAGCACCGAACCACATGGTCGCGAGCGCCGATCAGCTCGCGACGTCTGCTGGCAACGCGATGTTCGCACGGGGTGGCAATGCGGTCGACGCGGCGATCGCGACCAACGCTGCGATCGCGGTGGTCGGCCCCCAGCTTTGTGGGATGGGAGGCGACCTCTTCGCACTCATCCATGCCGATGGTGAGGTCTATGCGCTCAACTCGAGCGGTCGAGCGGGTTCGGGGGCAGACGCCGACGAACTGCGGACCCAGGGCTTCGCGGAGATGCCGTACCGACACGACATTCGCACGGTCACGGTCCCGGGATGTGTAGATGGCTGGCTCGCGCTGCACGCTCGCTTTGGGTCACTGCCACTGGCCGACATCTTGGAACCGGCTCGCCGCTTAGCTACAGATGGATTCCCCGCCAGCCCGCCGCTCGCGGCAGCGCTTGCGATACTCGACGAACCGAGCCGAGCGCAGCTGCACGAAATGGCCGAGCAAGGAACTCACACTGGCGCTCGGGTGCGCCGGCCAGGGGTAGCAGCCGCGCTTGATGGGCTCGTCGAGTCGGGACGCGATTCCTTCTATCGAGGGAGCTTCGGCGAGGGACTGCTCGCGATGGGGGCTGGTTTGTACACCGAAGCGGACTTCGAAACACCAATCGCCACCTGGGAGACGCCACTCACGACGGAGGTGTTCGGACTCGAGATCTCGACCGTTGGTCCGAATAGTCAGGGATATCTGGCGCTAGCAGGCGCCCGGCTCGCCGAACGACTCGACCTGGCAGGGTCACCCGACGATGAACGGTGGGCCCATCTGCTGGCCGAGGCTGCAAAAGCGGCCGGCCGAGACCGACCTGCGCAGCTTTTCGAGGGCGCTGACGGGGCTGCGATCCTCGATCTGATCGATGGCCGAATCGGAGAGATCGATCCCGAGATCGCCTCGACCTCACCAGCGCCTGGCCGCGACGGCGACACCACCTACCTCTGCACGGCGGGTAGAGGTAGTGACGGTTCGATGATGGGGGTGTCGCTGATCCAGTCGAACGCCGCTGGATTCGGTAGCCACCTCGTCGAGCAGAACACCGGAATCAACTTGCACAACCGCGGCCTCGGCTTCAACCTGACGCCCGGGCATCCTGCCGAATTTGCTCCCGGCCGACGTCCTCCGCACACACTCGTTCCCACGATTGCTCGACATGACGGCGAGCTTCGCTCCGTGTTCGGCACGATGGGCGGCGATGCGCAGCCCCAGATTCTGCTGCAGCTCATCGCTCGGCTCTTTCACCATCGCGAGACTCCTGGTCAGGCCATTGGTGCTGGCCGGTGGGCCTTGCGCGGAGCGACGACCGGATTCGACGCATGGGCGACGCCGATCGACCTGACGCTGGCCATCGAAGGACACGCCCCGCCCGGCTGGGAGGACGCACTGGCTGATCGGGGTCATCGCACAGAGCGACTCGACGCGTGGGATTCACGCTTTGGCCATGCCCACGCAATCGTCGTCGAACCCAATGGGATGTTGGCGGGTGCGGCCGATCCTCGAACGATCGTGGGTAGCTGCTCAGGCGGTTGAGCGCTGATCGCTGCTAGGGGCGTTCGCCGAAGTTGGGTCTCTCGGAGCGGGTGCGCTTGAGTTCCCAGAAACCATCCATCGTGCTCATGGTGACCATGGCATCCCAGAGGGCAAGGCCTTCTTCGCCTTGTGGTGCTCGACTGATCACGGGGCCGAAGATTCCGATCTTTCCGTCCGGCGTACCGAACGAGATGATCGGCGTGCCGACGTCGGGGCCAACCAACGCGAGTCCCTCGTCCATCTTTTCACGAATGATCGAATCCCATCCGTCGTCCTCGTATGCAGACGAGTGCGAAGCATCGAGACCGGCGTTGGTCAGGATCGTGCCGGGCTCGACGTAGAGGCTGTCGTCATGGTGGATATTTCGACCGGCCTCCCAGTAGAACTGGAATGCGGCTTGGTTGCCCTCGGCTGCGTTGACCGATTCGAATACTCGGAGCAGCTTGTGGGTGTGTTCGGCCGGGGCGAAGTACTCGGAATCTTCTGGCGGCTCGTTCTTGAACAACAAGCTGATCGGTTGCCACGTGACCTGTAGATCACGGGCAGGTTGCACTACGTCGACGACCCAACGGGCCGTCACCCAGCACCACGGTCAAATGGGGTCCACGTAAAATTCGATGTCCATCTTCGGACTCTACCGACCTGGATCGGTCCCTCCTTGAGAGATCGAATTGCGTCCACGAACGAATCAATCAAAACGGGGTCTGACCCCATTTCGTGATTCTGGGTCTGACCCCATTTGGCGTTGTTGTTCCGCTGAGTGGTCATTTTCTGTGCTGGAGACCGCAGGATGGTTTACTCGTGTCGTGGGTTTGGATGCAGTGGATCGCATGGCGTCGGTGCTGGGAGCACTGAGAACCGGTACCTCTTCGACGCTCAATGAGGTTTGTGACCGCACCGGCTTGCCGCGGTCCACCGCCTCCCGATTTCTCAACGCCCTCGCCGAACACGACTTCGTCTATCGCTCGAGTGAGGCCACGTTCTCAATCGGCGCAGCTCCCGGTCGGCTGGCACTTGCGCCCCTGGGCAAAAAGCGACTCGGCGAAGTCGCCCATCCACACATGCGAAGGCTCGCAGATCACGTACAGGAAGCGGTGTGCCTCTCGGTCCTCGACGGCATCGAGACACAGACGATCCACCAAGTTGGCGTGCCTCAACCCGTCTTCGTCGAGAACTGGGTCGATCGCCGCTGGCCCATATTAAGCACCGGCTCAGCCATTTCGATCATGTCGACCTGGTCGCCAACCGCCGTCGCCATATTGCTTGACCAGCTGCCGAAGAAACAGCGCCCAGCGATCACCGAATCGATCGCGGCGGCACGCAGCTCGCCACTTTCATGGAGCCAAGACGACTACGTGAAGGCGCTCACCAGCGTGTCAGCTCCGATTCTGAACGAACGCGGGTATGCCACGAGCGCCGTCATCATCTACGGGCCGTCATACCGCTTTCCAAACAAAGAAAATCGAGCCGAGGTCGAGCGACGACTACACAAATCAGCCGCTGCAATCGCAAAGGATCTGTACTGATGACACGCCGAGGTAGAGCCCGATCGACAGCGATTCAGCCACGCATTCGACAGCTGCCATGGAGGCAGGTCGAGAATCCGCACGGGCCACTTCCGATTCTCGACGAGGAAGGGGTGGAACGGATCCACCAGGCGTCCCTGCGTGTTCTCGAGGAGCTAGGAATCGAGGTGTGGAGCGAGGAAGCGCGAGATCTGTTCGCTGAGGCGGGCGCAACGATCGATGGCGAAGTCGTGCGAGTGGGTCGAGAGATTATCGAGGAAGCGCTCTCCACGGCGCCGAGCTCGTTCACACTGACCTCTCGCAATCCAAACAAGTCGATCGAGCTCGGCGGAAACAAGATCGCGTTTGGTTTGGTGGCCGGACCCCCGGCTGTGCACGACGAGATACGCGGTCGACGAGCCTCCAACATGGACGACTACGAAGACTTCATCCGTCTTGCGCACTACTTCAACGCAATCCACATCGTCGGGAATCAGGTAGCGGCGCCAATGGAGCTGCCGGCCAACAACCGCCACCTCGACACCTATCTCGCCAACCTGTCGCTGTCCGACCTCAGCTTCCATTGCACAGCGATCGGTCGAGGGCGCGCACGAGATGGCATCGAGATGATGGCGATCAGCCGCGGCGTGTCGATGGAGGAGTTGGCCGAGTCGCCGGGGGTGATCACAGTGATTAACGTCAACTCGCCCCGGCGCTTCGACGAAGAGATGGCGAACGGGCTCATGGAGATGTCGGCCAATGGTCAGGCGGTCTCGGTCACCCCCTTCACACTGATGGGCGCAATGACGCCGGTGACGCTCGCCGCTGGACTCACCCAACAAAATGCCGAGGCGCTCTTCGGGATTGCGCTCACCCAACTGGTGAAACCTGGTTCGCCAGTCGTGTACGGCGCGTTTACGTCGAATGTCGACATGCGCTCGGGAGCCCCGGCATTCGGCACGCCTGAGCACGCAAAGGCGAACGTGGCGTCGGGCCAGCTCGCCCGCAGGTACGGGTTGCCCTACCGATCGTCGAACTCCAGCGCATCAAACGTTGTCGACGCCCAAGCCGCCTACGAGACGCAGATGTCGTTGTGGGGAAGTGTTCTCGGTGGGACCAACCTGATCTACCACGCGGCCGGGTGGATGGAAGGGGGACTGCAGGCGAGCTATGAAAAGCTGGTGCTAGATGTCGAGATGTTGCAGCACATGATGGAGTTCCTGACGCCCATCGACCTCAGTGATGAAGCGATCGGTTTCGAGGCGATGGAGCGCGTCCCGACCGGCGGTCACTTCTTCGGCGATCCGCACACGCTCGAACGCTACGAAACCGCCTTTTACTCGCCCATGTTGTCCGATTGGCAGAATCACGGTGCTTGGCTCGAGTCGGGTGGACACAATGCGACCCAGAGGGCGACCAAGATCTGGCAGACAGCACTCGACGATTACGACGAGCCGAAGCTCGAGGATGACCGGCGAGATGCCCTCGACGACTACGTCGCTCGGCGCAAAGAAGAGATCGGATCTGGCGAGCCATGACGCCCGGTCACGTGCCGACCGACGTCATCGAGTGGCTACACCAGACGCGGATCGACGACATGCCCGACCATGTAGTCCACTTCGGCAAACGCTGCCTTCTCGACCTCATCGGCGTCGCTGCGGCGGGCCGCACGACAACGCTCTCTGGAATCATTCACGAACATGCGGTGACGCATTTCGGAGCTGGACGGATCGGGGCGCCGATCATGTTCGATGGTCGACGAGTGAGTCCCGGCGGTGCAGCCCTCGCCGGCGCGATGACGATCGATTCGATCGACGCCCACGACGGGCACAAGATCACGAAGGGACATACCGGCTGTCATCAACTGCCGACGTTGTTGGCGTTCACCTGCGCGCTGGGGTTGGACGACCCGCGCGCTTTCCTTGGCAATCTGATCGTCGGGTATGAGTTTGCAACCCGCGCCGGAATCGCATTGCATGCAACCGCTCCCGATTATCACACCTCGGGAGCGTGGGGTGCTGTTGGCTGCGCTGCACTCGGGGCTCGCCTTCTCGAGCTCGGTGAGCAGCGCACATTCGAGGCGATGGGGATCGCGGAGTACCACGGACCGCGGAGCCAGATGATGCGCGTTATCGATCACCCCACGATGCTCAAGGACGGCTCGGGCTGGGGTGCGATGTCGGGTGTCTCAGCCGCCTATCTAGCAGCGGACGGATTCACTGGAGCGCCGGCGGTTACCGTCAACGACCCAGCGACGGGCGATATCTGGGCAGATCTTGGCCAGAATTGGATTATCGAAGAGCAGTACTTCAAGCCATACCCGGTTTGTCGTTGGGCCCAGCCAGCCGTCGAAGCGGTACTCACGTTGAGACACGCTCAAGGCCTCGACCCGCGCCAGGTCGAGCGCATCGAAGTGCGCACGTTCCATGAGGCAGCTCGGCTCGTGACCGCACTTCCAGCGACCACAGAGCACGCGCAATACAGCTTGCCGTTCCCGGTGTCGGCGGCCATGGTGCGCGGGCAGCTAGGTGCTGCTGAAGTCACAGAAGATGCCCTGGGCGATCCAGAGATCAGATCGCTCGCGACAAGAGTGTCGATCGTTGAGGACGACCAGCACAACGAGGCGTTTCCCCAAAACCGCTATGCGCGGGTAACGATCCGGATGCGCACCGGGGAGACGTTTACATCCGCGGATCATGAACCGCGTGGCGATCCCGAGGACCATCTCTCGGACGACGAGATCCACGCCAAGTTTCATGCGTTCGCAGACCCGGTCCTCGGTGAACAGCGAGCAAGTTCGATCGAGGCAGCGGTGGACGAGATCGACAGGGGTCATTCGCTCGTCGAACTCGTCGAACTTCTGCACGCACCTCTCTAGGATTGACGGCTCACGCATCACGAGAGGACCCAATGGGCTTTCACGACACATCGATGGAGTCGATCAGCGGTGAGCTGACCGACTTCTCTCAATTCGAAGGCGACTACACACTCTGCGTTAACGTCGCAACGTTTTGAGGCGCCACGCCTCAGTACGCAGGTCTGCGTACGCTCCACAACGAGATCGATGGCCTTCAGGTGCTGGGCTTTCCGTGTAACCAATTCGGTGCCCAAGAACCGGGCACGAACGAAGAAATCGCCGAGTTTGCTCGCTCGAAGTACGACGTCACCTTCCCAATGTTCGCCAAGATCGACGTGAACGGCGAGGGCGCCGCCGAGCTCTACAAGATGCTGAGGGACCAGCAACCCGGTTCGGGCGAGTCCTCTGACATCAAGTGGAACTTCGAGAAGTTCTTGGTCAACCCTGCCGGCGAGGCCGTGGCCCGCTGGGACACCGGTACGACGCCGGAAGACATTCGAGAGCAACTGCCAGAACTTATGGCGTAGACGAAACGAAAACTGGACGTTTGTCCAGTCTGGACGTACCGTTCAGAGATGAGTACGGATCTTCTGCAAACCGAGCGTGAGATCCCAGGTCTCACACACCTCCAGGGATCCCTGATCGTCTTGACGACAGGTGTGTTCTTCAGCTTCGGCGGTCTGGCCTTTCGGTCGGTCGATATTGGTTCGTGGGAGTACCTGTTCTTTCGTGGTTTGGGCATGGGCAGCGTCGCTGCGGTCGTCCTCGGCTTTCGATACCGGCATCGCTTTGGCGTCCTCGTCGAACGAGTCGAGCGGCTGCACATCATGGCCGGCCTCATCCTCGGGGCCATTAACATATTGTTCATCGTGTCGTTGGGGTTCGCGTCGGTGGCCTTTGTTCTCCTCCTGCAAACACTCGCGCCCATCGCGGCCGCGTACTTCAGTTGGCTCATCATGGGAGAACGGCCAAGCTCTTCGGTGCTGGTCGCTACGGCCATCAGTTTGATCGGCGTGGTCGTTATGGTCGGTGGCTCGATCTCCGACGAGCTTTCGCTTTACGGCCTTCTGGCCGTGCTGATCCCGATCGGCTTTGGGCTCTACACGACGCTGGTGCGATCGGCGCAGCGGATCGATGCAATGGTGCCATTGCTCGTCGCGGGCGCTGCGCTCCTGATGATCGGGATAATTGCGGTGGTGATCCAAGGTGGATTCGATGCGTCGAGGAAGGACGCGGCGATCGGGATCTTTGCCGGAAGTGCGCTCCTCGCTATCCCGTTGGCGGCGTTCAACATGGCACAGCGGGTTGTCTCGTCACCCGAGGCGACGTTGCTCATCATGACCGAGGTAATTCTCGCGCCGCTTTGGGTTTGGGTGTTCGTTGATGAAGAAGCCTCAGCGAGCACGGTCGTTGGCGGAGCGATCGTCCTGGTGGCGGTCATCTGGGTCACGTTGACGAGGGTGCCGAAGAAGGGCCGTCGAGCAATCACTAGTCGAGGCTGATCGGGGCGCAAAGTCAGCTCGGTTGGTTGGACGACTCACCCCACATGGTTACCGTGTCGTAGTGTCAATCGTCCTTCTTGCGGTAGTGATCCTGATCCTGTCTCTCCTAGGAGGTCTCGCGCCAAGAGCGTTCGCTGACCGGCTGAGTGGCTCGCAGTTGGAGATGCTCACGGGTCTGGCCTCAGGACTCCTCCTGGCGTCTGCAGTTCTCGTCGTGATTCCAGAGGGCTTCCACACCGCTGCCGCCGCAGCCGTTGACGACACATTCGTTTTCGAACCAGCAGTTCTGGGGCTCGCGGTCTTAGCTGGGTTCGTCGCGATGTTATTGCTCGAAGGTTTTGGTGTGGGGCACGCGGTTCACGAAGAACACCACGACCATGCAACCGGTCACGGACATGGGCACGTGCACCACCCAACGTCGACGTCGGTGCTCGCCCTTGGACTCACAGCCCACGCCGTGGCCGATGGAATTGCGATTGGGTCGGCGGCTGTGGCTGGCGACGCAGCGTTCTCGATCCTGGTGGGGATCGCGGTTCTCATACATCGGGTACCCGCCGCGTTCAGTCTTGGTCTTTTTACGCTTCACGAGATCGAGGACAGCCCCGCGGCCTTTCGGGGTTTGTTGGCGTTCTCGCTCGCGACGCCGCTCACGATACTCACCTCGTATCTGGTGCTCGACGAAGCCGACGAGCGGGCGGTTGCCCTCGCGTTGTTGTTCTCCGCCGGCACCTTTGTTTATGTCGCCACGGTCGACACACTTCCGGCGATTCACAATCCCGACACTGGTCGTGCCTCTGTCCGAAATGTGCTCATCGGGGTCGGGTTGTTCACGATCTTTTTGTTCGGGGCGGACTGGGCAGGGCTCCTCGACCACGCCCACTGACCACTGGCCGAGCGCTACAGAGGTGGGAAGCGGGTACGGGGACCAACCTCGGCCCAGGTCATGTGGTTTCGGACATACTCGTTCGCTGAGTCGCGCGATGGAGAGAAGTCCCATGAAGTGAGGGCACCCTGTTGCAACGCTGCATGGGTCGAACGGCGGGCGCGTTGCGACGCGATGACCTCTTCACGAATCGCTGACGAGTCCCAGCGACGAGAGACCTCGGCGGCAAATGCTGCTGCGATATCGGCATAGTCCGGGTCTACGGCAAGGTTTTCCCGCTCGAGCGGGTCGGCTTCGACGTCGTACAGCAACGGCGGATCGGAGTCGCAGTGGATGTACTTGTGGGCGCCTCGCCGAATCATGAACATCGGATGCGACAACATCTCGCCCGTGTATTCACCGAACGTCTCGTCGATGTCGTCTGTCCCGCCACTGGCCAGCTCCCACAGACTTCGACCCGCAAGGTCGGCGCCGAGCTCGGGCCACGGGCCGCCGTCGGTCGCGATATCGAGCAAGGTCGGAAGGACATCGAGGTGGGAGTTGACGTTTGTGGCAACGCCTGCTGAGACGCCCGGGCCCGCCATGATGAACGGGACTCTGGCAGACCGTTCATAGAAGCTCATCTTGAACCAGGCACCCCGATCGCCAAGCATGTCGCCGTGATCGCTCGTCACGATGATGACCGTATTGTCGAGCTGTTGAGTCTCTTCGAGGGTCGTGACGAGCTGCCCGATCCAGTCGTCGAAGTAACTCGTGTTGGCGTAATAGCCCTGCCGAGAGTTGCGAACCTGCTGTTCGGTGTAGCCAATCGAATCTGCCTGGATGCCATGACGAACTCGTTTTGTATGCGGATCGAGTGTCTCGAGATCGGGCACGTCTGGCATATCGATCTCGTCGTTGTCGTACAGGTCCCACCACTCGGGTCGGGCGACATAGGGATCGTGCGGGTGGATGAACGAAGCAACCATGAAGAACGGTCGGTCATCGGTGTCGCGGGCGAAGTCGAAGAGTCGGCGTTTGGCGGCGAAGCCCACTTCTTCGTCGTATTCGATCTGGTAGCTGATCGCCGCGTGACCAGCCTCCTTCAGCGTGTCCATGCCGTGATACCACTTGTCGATTCGTTCGCCGGCGGCATCCCAGTTGGGCGTCCAGGCAAAGTCGGCAGGGTAGATGTCGGTCGTGAGACGCTCCTCGAAGCCGTGAAGCTGGTCGGGGCCCACGAAATGCATCTTGCCCGATAACGACGTTCTGTAGCCCACCATTCGGAGGTAGTGCGCAAGGGTGGGGACCGCTGCGGGAAACTCCGCGGCGTTGTCCCAGGCCTTGATGGCAGAGATCGATTGGCCCGCGAGAAAGGAGAAACGAGCCGGAGCGCAGAGAGGTGAGTGGCAGTAGGACGCATCGAATCGCATGCCGCGCGCTGCGAGGGTATCCATTGCAGGGGTCTTGACCAGGGGATGTCCGTAGGTTCCTGTGTGTTGTGGCGCCAGCTGGTCTGCCATGACAAGGAGGATGTTCGGTACGGCCATGTCATAGATCATCCCACACTGAACGATCGTCCAAAACCGGCCGAAGTGGGATGAATGAGGTCAGACCCCCGCGAGCTCCTCGAACCAATAGCGTGTCTCCATGGCAGCACAGATAGTCGACTGGGGAACGAAAGAACTCCGGCTCACCGATTCGGTCAGCATTCTGCAAGGGGCCAATCTGGGCTCATACCCGAGCGGCAACTCGGTGCTGATTCGGGGCTCGAGTGAGGCGATTCTGATCGATCCATCGGTCACCGTCGTTGCCGAGGGAGGGGCGCCGGTGCACGTGGACGCTGTCGTCAATTCCCACGGGCATGAAGACCATCTCCCTGGGAACGGACTCTTCACGGACGCACGCGTCCACATCCATGAAGAAGACCTTCCGGCGGCTCAGAGCCTCGACGGGTTGCTCGATATATTTGGCTTCCGCGGCGAAGTCCGCGCTCAACAAGCCGTGAGTTTCGTGGAAGAGATGCATTACGCAGCCCGGCCCGACGCCGAAGGTTTCAGAGATGGACACACGTTCGATCTCGGCGAGATGTCGGTCACCGCTATGCATCTACCCGGACACACTCGCGGCCACAGCGGATTTCACATCGACGGAGGTGTGTTCTTCCTCTCCGACATCGACCTCACCGGCTTCGGGCCCTACTACGGAGACGTCTGGTCTGATCTCGACCAATTCGAGGAGTCACTTCGTGTCGTCCGCGATGTGGAGGCGCGGCACTACGTGACCTTCCATCAAAAGGGGGTCATAGAAGGACAGGAAACGTTCGTCGACATGCTCGACAAGTTTCACTCCGTGATCGGTCGACGTCATGGCGAGATGCTCGAGTATCTGGTCGAGCCGCACTCACTCGAGGAGATGGCAACTCGCCGATTTGTGTATCGCCCACACGTCGACGTGCCCTTCGTCGAGACCGTCGAGTACCGCACGGCCGAGCTCCATGTCGCTCGTATGGTCCAACGGGGTGAAGCGGTCGAGATCGAGCCGGGAAGGTTCCAACGAGTATGAGTGCTGATAAGACATTCCTCCACGACCTTCCAAAGATCGAGCTTCACTGTCATCTCGAAGGGTCGATGTCGGTCGACACGGTCCGTGCGCTGACCACTCGCCATGATCGAGACCCATCGCCTGTGTGGCCGAAGGGGTTTCCGGAGTCATTCTCGTTCGCTAATTTCCCCGATTTCGGTCGGCAATACCTCTACGGTCTTTCGCTCCTGCGTGACGCTGAAGACATCGCGACCATCACCGACGATCTGGCAGCCACGCTCGCAGCGCAAAACGTGCGCTACGCAGAACTGACCACAACCGCTTACTCGTATTTTCTCGAGCA
Organism: Verrucomicrobiales bacterium; assembly: GCA_047638715.1. Taxonomy (GTDB): domain Bacteria; phylum Actinomycetota; class Acidimicrobiia; order Acidimicrobiales; family SHLQ01; genus SHLQ01. Next base: position 2,929 of record JBLIMK010000040.1, on the reverse strand, counting down.
GGACGATTGGTCGGGCATGAGCCCTCGCGAATACCGAGACGGGCTGAACGAAGGGCAGCGTCGCGCTCGTCAACGTGGCGTCGGTATTGGCTGGGTGGTCGATATCCCTCGCGATCTCGAGATGCCGGGATCCACGACCACGATCGACTTTCTTGAAAGTGCCGACACTCCCGATGGACTGGTCGGGATTGGTCTCGGAGGTTATGAGGTTGGATTTCCAGCGGCGCCATACGCTGACGACTTCGCCCGCGGTCGAGCACTCGGACTTCATTCGGTGCCACATGCTGGCGAGACCGAAGGTGCTGAGAGCGTCCGATCGGCCATTGATGATCTCGGTGCGGAGCGGGTCGGCCACGGGGTACGCAGCCTCGAAGACCCCGACCTCGTGAAGCGCATTGCGGATCTCGGGATCATGCTCGAGGTCTGCCCGACGAGCAACGCGCTCCTCGGCGTCGTCGACTCGGTTAAGAGCCACATGCTTCCGCAACTTCGAGACGCCGGCGTTCGGGTATGTCTCAACACCGATGATCCCGGCTGGTTCGCGACCGACCTGACGACCGAGCTTGCAATCGCTAGTGATCATCTCGGTGTCGACAACCGAGCCCATGTCGAAATGCAGCTCGACGCGTTGGATGCATCTTTTGCACCGACCGATCTCAAGCGGTCGATTCGGGCGGAACTCCAGGCGATCAGCGAGTGAAGAACTGGGCGGGGAACATCACGTTCTCAGCACAGACCGTGCACGAACCGACCTCGATGAGCGAGCTGAACAAGGTGATCGGCGGAGCGTCGTCGATTCGAGCATTGGGCTCACGCCATTCCTTCAACCCGATCGCCGATGGCTCATCCATTGTCGATACGCGGTTACTGCCCGAGTTTCTCGAGCTGTCGTCGGACCGGCGTGCCGTCACCGTGAACGGGTCGATGACGTATGGCCGATTGGCAGAATTGCTGGCTCCCCTCGGGTTCTCGGTGCACAACCTCGCTTCGCTGCCGCACATCTCGATCGCGGGCGCGATCGCGACCGGAACCCACGGTTCGGGCGATGGCAACGGCAATCTCGCTACTGCCGTGTCGGCACTTCAGATCATGACCGCATCGGGGGAGGTGCTTTCCCTTCATCGAGGCGACCCCGAGTTCGACGGAGCGGTCGTGTCATTTGGCGCGGTCGGTGTGGTCACGGCAGTCACGCTCGAAATCCAAGAGGCGTTCCAGATCGAGCAGTGGGTTTTCGAAGGGCCATCGTTGTCCGAGTTCGCTTCCAACTTCGATGCGATCTTCTCTTCGGCATATAGCGTCAGCGCGTTCACGCATTGGCAGGGACGGGCAGATCAGATTTGGGTCAAACATCGCCCGACCGATCATCTCGACACCACGGTCTTCGAGACCATGGCGCCGGCCACGCAGAATCGTCATCCGATTCAGGGGTTGGATGCTGTTGCGTGCACGGATCAACTGGGCGTCCGTGGCCTCTGGTCGGATCGGCTCCCACATTTCAAGCTCGAGTTCACGCCGAGCGCTGGAGACGAGATCCAGTCCGAGTTCTTTGTCGCCCGAGGGGACGCGAAAGCGGCGATCGAAGCCGTCGTGGCTATCAGCGCCGACCTGCAAGCGGCCTTGCTCGTCAGCGAGATTCGAACGATCGCTGCGGATGATCTTTGGATGAGCCCGCACGTCGAACGCGACTCGGTGGGGTTGCACTTCACGTGGCGAGGCGATCAAGCCCTCGCCGAGGCAGGCGCCTCGATCATCGCCGACGCGCTGTCCACACTCGCTCCCCGAGCGCATTGGGGCAAAGTGTTCAACGCATCTCAGTTCGATATCGACGGCTTCGCGAAGCGAGAGGATTTTCTCTCACTCGTCCACAGAGTCGATCCCGACGGTGTGTTCCGAAATGTATGGTTCGAACGAGTGATAGAGCAACGAGGAGTCAACCAATGACGTATCAACCGGCAGCCGATCGTTATGACGACATGGTGTACCGACGAGTTGGCCGAAGCGGCCTCAAACTCCCGGCGATTTCGCTTGGTCTTTGGCACAACTTCGGCGCCATCGACAGTGAGGACAACGCTCGAGCCATGCTCCGGCGCGCGTTCGACCTAGGCGTCACGCACTTTGACTTGGCGAACAACTACGGGCCGCCGCCGGGGTCGGCCGAGGAGACCTGCGGGCGAATCCTGCGCAGCGATTTCGGATCGCTCCGTGACGAGCTCATCATCTCCAACAAGGCTGGTTACGACATGTGGCCGGGCCCCTATGGCGAATGGGGCTCCCGCAAATACATCATTGCGAGCGCCGATCAGAGTCTTGCTCGCACAGGCGTCGACTACTTCGACATCTTTTACTCCCATCGCTACGACCCCGAGACGCCGCTCGAGGAGACGATGGGAGCGCTCGACACCTTGGTCCGTCAGGGCAAGGCGCTCTATGTAGGAATCTCGTCGTACTCGGCAGAAAAGACCGCGGAGGCAGCAGCGATCCTGCGCGACCTCGGCACACCATGTCTCATCCACCAGCCGTCGTACTCGATGCTGAACCGCTGGGTGGAGGAAGGTCTGCTCGACACGCTGGGCTCGGAAGGCATTGGGTGTATCGCGTTCTCGCCCCTTGCTCAGGGCATGCTCACCAACAAATATCTAGGCGGTGTTCCCGACGGGTCGAGGGCCACGAAGAACTCATCGTTGAGCGGCTCGCTTCTGACCGAAGAGGCGATCGCCAACATTCGAGAACTCAACAACATCGCTGGTGATCGAGGCCAGACATTGGCGCAGATGGCGCTGGCGTGGGTGTTGCGCGACGACCGTGTCACCTCGGCGCTGATCGGTGCGAGCAGTGTGGCCCAGGTCGACGACAGCGTCGGAGCCATCCAAAATCTTGCGTTCTCCGAAGATGAGCTCGCGGCCATCGACCGATACGCAACAGATGCGGG